>JBEKBK010000472.1:0-6763 GCA_050015435.1 Bryobacteraceae bacterium | reverse complement strand
ACGAGGGAGGTCCGACCAGTATTCGGGATTCAGTTATGTGGCGTCCAGATTCACCGCCTCAGTGATTCAACGGGGGCTTGCAGGCTGGGCGCCACATAATTCTGGAGGCCACATAACGCATCTTATGTGGCGCGCCACATAATGTGCGTAAACGCGCTCGCACGGATCTGTGCGGGGTTGTGTCAAGAATGCGCGAGAAGCGCAATGCTGTACCAGATGAAGGAGGGCCCTTCGAAGCCAGGCTTGCAGGAGCAGGCTTCAAACAGCCATAAGCTGCTGTCGTCCAATGACGGTGGTGATGAACGTTATGGAAAAGGCGTGAGTAAATTACGCCATGTGTGGGTTAGAGAGACGAATGCAAGTGAACCACTGATGAGGCCTCGAAACAGATCTACAGATGGCATCAAAACCGGAGCGCCCCCGCTCTCCGGGAAGAGCATGGCGGAAACCTGGTTACTGGCCATGCGGTGTCCGGGGTACAGGTGGCGTGACTCTCTAGCCTTGGCTCTGGTACCGGTGTTCAGATCCAGCGGCGTGTGGAAGCGATCCTTTCTCACCATCCATATCGCAAACGTTCCAGGTTTGTGCCTCTAGATCAGATTTCGCCCAATCTCCAGCATGCGGTGATCGCGGCGGAGGACGGCAATTTCTATCGACATCACGGGATCGATTGGGAGCAGACAGAGCAAGTGGCTCACGAGAGCAGCGAGACGGGCCAAATCCGGCGCGGTGCTTCCACCATCACCCAGCAGCTGGTGAAGAATTTGTTCTTCACTACCCATCGGAACCCTGTGCGGAAGGCTTTCGAGTACACGTTGGCTCCAATGGCCGATTGGATTCTTGGCAAGCAGCGTGTGCTTGAGCTTTACCTGAACGTCATCGAATGGGGTCCTGGCGTGTACGGCGCGGAGGCCGCTGCCGAATACCACTACCACACGTCAGCGGACGAATTGGACCGCGAACAATCGGCGAGGCTCGCGGCATGCTTGCCGTCACCACGGCGGCGCAGGCCCGCACGGATGGATCACTACAGCGCGCTCATCATGGACCGGATGGCTCAAGTTGGTTGGTAGAATTCCCATTTGGCGGGTGTTCGAACACAGACGATACCATTGAGCCGAACTCATTGAGATATTCGTTGGCCGACATTCCACCCCGAAACCTTTGTGTTTCTTGGATTGCTTCATGCGAGCACGATCAATCCGTCCTTTATGGAAAACGAGTGGCTTCCGGATGGGCTGCCGTGCGTCACGGTGCGGCTGAGGGTAAGCGGGTTCCGTTGAACAACCCACGGATCTACGGTTGCCATGATGCCCGCGCCGCACACCGGACAGGAGATCACGATGGTCGGGACCGGCTTCAGGATCATCCGCGCGGTCTTTCGCAGGATGACCCGCTCGAACCATGACGGCTGCACGTGTTCTTCGAGATTCGAGCTGCTGAAATAGTAATCCCCGGCTTGCATCGAGCTTGGCGATTCGGATAAGACGCCGTTCACGGCCAAAGCGCTGCCTTCAGTTACGCTTGCCTTGTCGATTTCGCGGGCTGTGGTGGCTCTAAGGGGTTCGGACATTTGTTTTAACTATACGTATTGGGGACGAAGAGCCATGTGCATAGGACTGTGCTAGGATGGCCCCATTTTGGAGGATCGCCATGCCGTTGACCGTAGGAGAGCTTCCCGTCGAAGACACCTGGAAGGACATAGTGAGGATTCACGAACCTGAGCGAGTCGATGAAAAAGGAATAATAATACCGAGGGGTACGATTTGTTGCCTGACGATTGGCGGCAAATCGAAGTGGGTAGTTGCGCGCGGACTCGGTAAGAAAAAGGGCTTAATCCTGATGGATCGAAATGTGCGACACGACCTAGAAGTTGATGTCGGGCAAGCATGCGACTTCACCTTGAGGCGAGTAGGATGGCTGAAGGCGCTTTGGTTTCCGTGGAAAGCCTCCGATCCTTTATATCGTGTTCCAGCGCAACTGGGATTGATCGCTCTTTTCCTCGGTGTCGTTGGAGTGATCCTTGGAGCAATGCCTCTTTACGAAGAAAAGTATGGCCCGATCTTTAAGCATCAATCCATTGAATCTTCGGCAACTCCAGCCCCTGGTTCGCCAAACCCTGCAGCAGATAAGTAAGGCCGTCGCATAGGTCATCGTGCGATTGCCGATCGAGCATCGAGGCGGTGCCGGGCCGATTCCTCGGACTGCTCAGCTTTGTCGGGAGGGGAAGCAGTGGTACTTTCCACACCGGCAGATGGTCTTCTCGTTCAGCTCCGGCTCCAGGTACCTGTCGCACCCGTGGCAGCGCGGAAGTGTGAAATCCGTCCCGGGCCGCACATGGGGCAATGGCGAAGCTGTTCCAAGGGTTTCATACTGGTTGGGACTTCTAAATGATTAAGATGCGGCCTGGTTCTGTCAATATGCCGGTGACCGACGAAGAAAAAGAATTGATGAAAGCTGGCGCGGAGGCCGCGTTCAAGCCCTTTGCTGACTTGATAGGGCGAGCGTTCGGGGGGTCGATCGACCAGATCGGGGGAAGGTGGGAAGACAGCCTCATGGTCCGCCGGCAAATCCGCCGTTTGCGTCTCCTGAAAAAGTTCCAGAAGGCGGTCGACGATGCGGGGATCGACCCGCGGCTGATACCTGACAACGTATGGATACCGACCGTCCAAGAAGCCTCTCTTAATGATGATGAAACGATCCAAGAGAAATGGGCGAACCTCCTGGCGAACGCTGCCGATCCGAGACAGGAGAGGCCGGTGACTCCGATTTTCATCGACATGTTGAAGCATCTCAGCGGCAAGGATGCGAAATTTCTCGAAGCTCTCTACGATGCCGCTGTTGGAAGAGCGATACCCGGCTCGAACGTCACGACAACGCAGCTCAGCGAATCCGATCTCATGACTACTTATGTGCAGATCGGTCTTGCCCGGCGGAGTACGTTTGGCAAAACTACTGTTAAAGACTGGGAAGACAATCGCGATCAATGCGAAGCCGACGCGAGAGATTACGGCCTGACGGTGGATATTGCGTTACGACAAAGGATTCTCGGGCAACGCTCCACTGCCCAACCGATCGACCCTAACCAGATAGAGAAACGCTTCGGCGGATCAACTCCGATTCCGAGTCGAGACAAACCTCAGCTACTCGTTCACGCCCCTCGGTGCTGCCTTCATGCGAGCGTGTCAAAAGCCAGCGATGGCGAAGCAACAGGCAACAAACTAAGCCGCTTGCGCGGTTTTCCGCGCAGGCCAGGGCCGAGCCCAAATGTCTAAACCGCTATTTCATTTTGGACGACAGCTTGATAGTATCGCCGTCAACGGCGAACTTTCCCTTGCCTTGGTGATGGATGGTGCGCGGACGTTTGTTTGAGGGGTCAATCCAGGCCTTTACCACCTCAAGGATGAAGATGCCATATTGCGTTACGAGCTTGGTGTCGATGACCTTGCATTCGAGGCTGGCGTAGCACTCATCAATGAGTGGCGCGCGCACGGAGGACGCCACCGATGCCGTCAACCCAAATTTCTTGAACTTGTCCACTTTGCGCCCGGAAGTATTGCCGCAACCCACTACCTTCTTGGCGAGTTCCACGGTAGGGACGTTGATGACGCATTCCCTGGTCTTCTTCAGCGCCTCAAATGAATAATCCCGGTTGCTTATGACGCAGGCGATGATCGGCGGCTCGAAATCCACCATCATGTGCCATGACATGGTCATGATATTCGCGTGCCCGCCGCTCATGGTCGAAACGAGCACCACCGGCCCCGGCTCAATCAGCCGGTAAACTTCCGCCAGCGGGAGGGGTCGTTTCGCCATGGCGTCACTTCCAGCAGAGAATTTCCGGCGGCTTCCGAGGCACCGGAGGCGTAGCGCCCACAGGCTTACCCACAATGATCGGTGCAAGGGCCGTCAGTTCAGCGGGAGCGCCAAGCTCCTTCTTCCACTGTGGCGAGTTAAGCGCCGCGACCGCAAGGCCGATGGGGCAAGTGCCAAGCCCATGCGCACAGGCGGCAAGCATGAGGTTCTCCGCCGCCAGCCAGCAGTCGGCAACCACGAATGGCCCGAGCGGCTTCCCGTAGATAACCACCAGGGTTCCGGCATTATAGAAGGCATTGAACTCCGGGCTCGTGAAACGACCGGCCCCATGGCCCCTGAGCAGTGGATGAATGGGGTCAGCCCCGCTTACCAGCAGTTCCTTAACGTTATCCGACAGGCGCTTCAGAAGGGCCTTGTCCTGAACAATCGCAAAGGCCCACGGCTCCTCATGTATGGCCGTCGGGGCATGGACGGCGGCATCCAGCAGTTTACGGATGACGGCCTCGTCGATTTTCTCGGGCGCGTAGTCCCGCACGGCGCGGCGATGATAGATGGCGTCCATTGCGCTCATGGAAGCTTCCATGCCGGCATTCTTTGCTGAGGTGCTCATAAGTTTTCTCCCGTGAAAAGGATGCCCTTCCCAAGGGCGTCATTTCGTCACCTCAAGTCTATACGCTTCCCAATAACATCTTCTTGGGCTTCCTTCCGGCAAGCCGCAAGTTAGGAGAAAAACCGATTTCAGTTTTTTGGAGTTTTTTTGCAAACCTGAGCACCCTAAATTGCCATTCCACCGACTTCGGTTCCGGGGGTGCGGCCTTCATTTTTGCCAGGGTCGTTTCTGGCCTATTAGGGAAAGAAAAAATCTTTGGGTCTTCCATGACGGGCTCCGCCGCTAGATAATTCGGCTCCCGAAATTCCAGTTTGGATTTTCGCTCGCACGCTTGCAATTTTCCAAACTGGAAAATCTGGCGTTGAGCTTGCTCCTCGGCAATCCCAAGGCAAAGAACTTCCATCGGCCTATTTGCCCTTCCCACTCAAAATGCGATTGATCACGACCCCGTGCCAGGGTTTCCCGGTGCGAGTAGGGACCTGATCCGCGTTCAAACGCGCAGCGATGCGATCAAAACCCAATCCTTCCGCGCGTAAGGTTTTCATAAGGGCTAGAACTTGCTCCTCGCCCTCGTAAAAGCCGAACGGCTTACGACCCTCGCAGCGGCCTTCGCTGGCCCGCTTCCGCATTCGCGCCCCGCGGAGCTTCAGTACGATCTGGCTCTTATCATATTGAGCCACCGCGCCCAGCAGTTGCCGCATGAGGATTCGGGTTGGATCTTTCGCCATCAGATCCGGCTCGGCGGCCGAGATTAGCGTGAACCCGTGCTTGTGAAGATCGGCAATCGCCGCCTCCTGCACCATCAGGTCACGCGCCAGCCGGTCAAGCTTCTCAATCAGGATGGTGCGGACGCCGTCGGAATGCAGTGCGGCCGTCAGTTCGCGCCATGCCGGCCGGTCCATGTTCTCGACGGTCCCGCTCACCCCCTCATCGCGAAAGATGCGAATGATCTTGATATCGTGCGCCGCCGCGTAATCGCGGATCGCCTTGAGTTGGCGGGGAAACCCGTCGCCTTGGACCTGCCCTTTGCCGCTGACTCGAAGGTAAGCGAACGCTTTGACCACGGCTTAGGATTAAGATGATTTTGCCGCAGAGTGCGTCTTCACCTCCGTCCGGCGTTTGAAAAGGTGGCACTTTCGAAACTCACGCCGCAGCACGTCCGCGGCTTTTTGAATGAACGACTCGCAGGAACGATCACTTGCGGGTTCCAAGCGGCGGGTGCCAGTTCTCACATGCGAGGGCGAACAAGTTGCGGCGGACGATTTGGTCACGCGCTTTGGTAATCCCTTCGATGCACCTACGGTCACTCACCGCTTTCAGGCGCTACTCACGCGGGCTGGAATAGGGCACCACCGCTTCCATGATCTGCGGCATACGGCAGCTACCCTGCTTGCAGTCCAGGGCGTCCACCCGCGCGCTATTCAAGCCGCCCTAGGTTGGGAAAATCTTTCGATGCTGAACCGTTATGCTCACTTCGTGGAGGAACAGCGGCATGCGGTCGCGAGCGCAATGGACTCGATTTTAGCCCCGGTGGCTGTCACAGTGGCTGTCAACGGGTACGGACGCTAACGTGAACTGACAGCTAAGTGCAAGATACAGCTAGTGGGCCCTGTAGGATTTGAACCTACGACCAACGGATTATGAGTCCGCTGCACTAACCGCTGTGCTAAGGGCCCAACCTATTCTATGGCATACCGCAGCTCAACTCCGTGTGTGGCACTTTCCGCAGTTCCCCTTGGATTCGAATGACATCCCTCCGGGACGATGGCACGAACCACAGGATGTTTTCTCGTTCTCCGCCGTCTTATGAATGGCCGGCTTGAAGTTCAAGGGGGCTTTTGCATCTTGCGGGAACAACTTCGGGTGACACGCCGCGCAATCTCCGTTCACCCGCTTCACATGGGCCGCGTGATTGAAGGTCACGTTGCCCAGGCGGTTATTGTTGGTCGAAAACGTCAGTTTTTCTGGAGGCCTCTTGTCCTGGGCCACGAGTTCGAAAGCACACAGCACGACCGCCAGTGCCCGTCCGGCGTTCGCCGACTTCAGGTACACACTTCCGTACTAAGCTCCTTGTGTCTCAGCTTTTCACGTGGCACTTCGCGCAGTTGCCCTTGGACTCGAACGCCTTCCCCCCGGGTCCGTGACAGGCCCCACAGGATGTATGCGCGGTTTCAGCAGTTTTGTGCATGGCGGCCTTGTAATTCAACGGGGCTTTGGAGTCCTGCGGGAACAACTTGGGATGACATGCCGCACAATCTCCATTCGCCCGCTTCAGGTGGGCCGCGTGATCGAAGGTGACGTTGCCGTTCTTGGTGGTAAACGTCAGCTTTTCTGGAG
>JBEKBK010000471.1:0-6796 GCA_050015435.1 Bryobacteraceae bacterium | reverse complement strand
AGCTCGCGAAGTTCGCCCTTCGCGGCTCTTCTGTTTTATCGCAGGTTTTTCGGGGTCCCCAAATGGGGTTCTCAGTCAGGCGGGGCGATGCGGTTCAACCGCTGTGCATAAGTCAACTAACAGTGCTTTCAACAGAGTGCGCTGCCTGAGACGGTCTACGTTATCCTCGAAACTGGTCTAGCCTCCGACGAGCACCACGCCCGCCAGCACCGCCAGCGCGCCCGCGGCTCTTCGCGTTCCGATTTGTTCATGCAAGACGAACTTCGCGAGTAATGTTTCAAGGACAAAACTGGCCGAAGATGCGGGCACGGCGAAGCTCAGCGGCTCGGTTTGCACCAGAGCCATAAACGCGAAGAACGATACCGCGTTGCAGGCGACACCCAGGATCAGCAAACGCCGCTGGGCGATGGTGTGCAGCAAGCGCGCCAGACCGCGCGCGCTCACGGACTGCTCGCCGGCGCGCTTCATCTCGTGACTTTGCAAAAGGTCGCCCAGTACGGTCGCAACCACAATGGCGGCCACCAGGACCCATTTCATTTCGAGTTCTCCGCGAACGGTGTTGTCGTTCTCGATGTCGATCCCACCAATGCCGCGCCCCCGAAGATCAGCAGCGTGCCCAGCCAACGCTGGCCCGTCACCGTCTCATGCAGGAACACCTTCCCGAGGAACACCGCGATCACATATCCGATCGCGGTCACGGGCAGAACAAAACTCAGGTCGGCGAGGCTGAGCAGGGCCATCCGCGTCAACAGGGCCAGGATCAACGCGGCGATTCCGATTGCCACAAACGGATCGAGCATAGCGCGCAGATAGAGCATGGGATCCATCGACATCCGCTCGGGAACGCGTTTCATTCCCCACGCCATCGCCGAATTTCCGCCCGCTTTGAGCGCCAGGAACAGCACCAGGACGGAGTAGGTTTTCAGAATGCCGGCTGAGGTGTGCTTGAGATTGGTCATCCACCCACGCGCTGGAGAAGCTTCTCGGCTTCCTGCCGCGGAGGGTCGTCCGGAGTCAGGCTGGCTTGGATGTAGTCTTGGAGGAGCCGGCGCGCACGGTCAAGGTTGCGATGGTTTTCGATATGCGTTCTCGCCTCCGCGAACGCCACCCTGGGCAGTCTCGGCTCGATTTCCCTGGCTCGCTCGAATAGCCGGTCGCTTTCCTCGAGACGCCCGTGTTTGGCGACGAATCGGGCCACATCCACGATCCGGCCGGCATCCTCGGGCGCAAGTTGCATGGCGCGCCGCAGATGCGCCTCTACCGCGGCGTAATCCTTACGCCGGTCGGCGATTTGAGCTTCTTCAAATTCATATTCAGGCGGCCGTTCGGCGGCGATGCTCCTGGCGATGGCCTCGGCTTTGTCCAATCCGCCGCCGAGAAAGCCGGGCGCGTTGAGGTAGAAATCGAACAGATCGTTCTTGGCCTCGTAATTGTGGGAATCCAGGGCAACCGCCCTCTCGAAACACTCGCGGGCCTTGGATGCATGGCTCGCGGCCGTAAGCCAACTGCTGGCTTCCGCGCGCCGTCCCCACGCGCGGCCAAGCCAGAGTTCGTATTCGGAATTGTAGGGAGATACTGCGACCGCTTTCTCGAAGAATTCGGTGGCTTTCTTATAGTCGCCCAGCATGAAATGGTTCTGGCCGCTCAGTAAGTAGCCGGCCGCGTCCGGCTCCGGATCTTGGGCCAGAACGCGGAGGGAGTGCTCGTATTCAGTGCGCTGGTAAAGAGCGCCCGCTTGGCGCACTACATCCGGCGAAGCTGCGGCTGTGGCGATCACAAGCGCGAAACCGCTTAGAAGGCGCAAAAACATGGTTCTGGAATTTCTTATTGTATCGTACTGAGTCTACTGGGCTTCACTAGTACAGATGCCGGCCGGCTGCTGGCGGTTTCTATCGTCTGGACCCGCTGTAGGGCAGCTTCAACTGAGTAGTCGGAATGTTGATGCGATACTCGCCCTTACCCGTCGCGTCCAGCAGATCGAATCTGCCGCCAATGCTAGGCGGACCATCCTGCCCGCCGAGAAACATCACCGACCGCTCCACCATCGCGCCGCCCGTGACGTGACCGTCCCGCGTCCACTGCCATTGTCCCGATGCGAGCCTGGTGGGAGCGCCGACGACGAAACGCATCGAAACCGTAAGGGTGGATGAGCCATCTATAAAGTTAGCTTCTGCATCGAGGCGATCGCCATTCCGTGTGCCACGTATCTGCCCGAGCGTGAACGATGACAGCTTCTCGCGCCCGCTCAGATCCTCGACTGGAGGCTGCGGCGGTCTGGAACACGCTGCCAGCAGAATGATCAGGCACAATAGCGGCCGGTTTGCACGCATGTCTATATCTTGACGCATGAGCACCCCCCCGGCTTGACACCGGCGATTCCGCTGTCTATCGTTAACTTATGCGTTCTCATAGGCCTCCCTGTCGGCGGCCTGGCCGCCTCAAACTGAATCGCTGTCGGATTGCTTCTGACAGCGCCGATCACTCGCGAGACTAATAAGGAGATCTTCGATGGCTCTACAAACCGAAAAATTGGAATCGTTGTTAGATAAGGGCTTTTCACGGCGGCAACTCGGGCGCATTGCCAGTTTGCTGACCGCTGGATCCGCCATGCCGCTGTTTAGTGAACACGCCCTGGCTCAGCAGGCTGAACAGGCGTCTGCCGCCCGCCGTGGCGCGCGAGCTGTGCGTTTGAGTGGACCGAACGTGGTGCGAATCAGCTCCAACGAGAATCCGTGGGGACCTTGCAAGGAAGGTTTAGAAGCGATCATCAAGGTTGCGCCGCACGGCGGATATTATGATTCGGAAGAAGTAGGCCAGGATTTTCAAAAGACGATTTCAGAGACCGAGGGTGTAAAGCCGAATTACATTTCGATGCATGCCGGTTCGAGCGACTTGCTGCACCGCTTCCAATGCGCGTTCACTTCGCCGACCCGTAGCTGGACGATGGCCAACCCGGGATACGGCGCAGGTGCGCCGCCGTTCATCGGCTCCAAGCTGGTGCAGGTTCCGCTGCGCGCCGATTACTCGCACGACGTCGAAGGAATGATCAAAGCCGACCCCAACGCCGGCGCGTACTACGTCGTGAATCCCAACAATCCGAGTGGCACGCTCACTGCCCGGAAGGACATCGAATACCTTCTGGCGAACAAGCCGAAGGACGCGATCGTGATTGTGGACGAAGCTTACATCCACTTCTCAGATGCAGTGACGGTAGCTGACATGGTGGCTGCCGATAAGGACGTCGTGGTTCTGCACACGTTCTCTAAGATCTTCGGCATGGCTGGTCTGCGCGCAGGTTATGGTCTGGCACGTCCGGACATCCTGGCCAAGATCCGTCAATTTGGCGTAGGTTTCAACCCGGTCACCGGCACCGCTTGCGGCGCAGCGAGCCTGAAGGCCGCGAAGACTGTGGTTCCCGAGCGGAAAGCGCTCATGGCGGGCATCCGCGAGAGTGTCTTTAACCATTTCGACCAGAAGAATTACAAGTACATTCGCAGCCAGACGAACTTCTTCATGGTGGAAACCAACCGGCCCGGAACGCAGGTTGTGGACGCCATGGCGGAGCAGGGCGTGCTCATCGGCCGCATTTGGCCAGTGTGGCCCACCAAGGTTCGCGTATCGATCGGCACCCAGGAACAAATGAACAAGTTCATGACGGCGTTCGACAAGGTGATGTCGGCCTAAGGCGTCGCTTCTAACGCAGTCGCATTTCCTCGAGCCTCCGGAGCGATTCGTGCGCTCCGGAGGCTTGCTGTTTATTGGGGACCGTCTCGGAGTGATCGGGATTGCGTCCAATAGCCATAAGCACGTGGTTCTGGGCTGAACTGCAAGGACTGCCACACGATGCCGGATCCCGGCGATGCGATGCGTGAGTCTTCAAAGTGGAATCCACACAAGTCGGCCGATCCACTCGTCAGCCTCGCTCGCGCTCCAAATCAGCAAGAGTTCTTCGATATCCGCCGCTATGGGAATCGCGCCTCGCAACAAGATGAGTCCGGGGCTTTGTGCTCTGGCCACATAGCGGGCGAAATGCGCAGGCATCGTGCGGCGATCCTGGCTCACCAGCACTCGGCCGGAATCCGCGGCGATCCGCAGTACGTCAGTGTCATCAAGTCCGCCGAGCCCAGCCTCGGCCGAGGTCTGAATGTCGATTTCCTGGGCGGCGCGCCGCAAGCCGCGAATGATGCGCCCATCGAGATTAGCGTCGGCTTGGAATCTGACTCCAGAATTGACTTTGCGGTCAAGCTCGCGAGGAAGCGCCACGGCAATCGGCTTCTCGCAAGACTTGGCATGTGGCCCGCGCCCATAGACGCAGGCTTCGCAAGCCATCTGAGGCTTGCGCTTATCAACAGTGGTTTCGCTGGTCGACATGGTTCCGAGCGGAGGCTTTCACTGCCCCGCTCCGAGCCATACTTATAGATTGATCAGCGAGCCGCCGGTTATCGTGCTCATCCGCGCATCCTGTATTTGTTAATTATCGCATACCGCGCGCCCTGCAGCTTCGCGATCAACTCGACGTTCGTCTTTCTCGATTGCTCATGGGACAATTGATCCTCGCGCTGTCCTTCCGTCATGTAGGTGTCGATTTCTGTCTGGTTCCCAAGGTAAAAGGCAAGGGCGCCGTGCACTTGTTCGAGCGTCAGCGTCGGATAGCTTTCAACCATGCTCTCGGCCGACATCCCCTCGCGGAAGAGGTAGATAAGCGAATCTAGGGAAACCCGCGTGTCTCCGATTCGATAAGTGCCCTTGACCCTTTTTACGTATTCCTTTTGCATTTCCCTATATACTCATCGTCACACGCTAAAGGCCGTGGGGACAAGCGAAGAGCGCCGAGGAGGCGTAAGGCTCTGTTCCTAATGGGACCCCTGACAGGTGTAAACTTGAGCCCATGCGCGCCACTCGATGGTTGATTGCTCTGGTTCCGGTGGCCTTATGGGCGCAGCCCGCACGCCACCCGTTTAGGTTGGATGATCTGGCGAAAATACGCGAGGTCCGCGACCCGCATTGTTCACCCGATGGCGCGTGGGTAGCCTATACCGTATCCACGGTCGACGTGAAAGAGGACAAAACCAACTCCCACGTGTGGATGGTCAGCTTCGATGGCAAGGATGACCGCCAGGTCACGTCCAGCCAGGATAGCGAGTCGTCGCCGCGGTGGAGTCCGGACGGGAAATATATATCGTTTACCTCGTCGAGGCCCGGCGCAGCGAAGGGCAACCAGGTGTGGCTGCTGGACCGGCAGGGTGGCGAAGCATTTCAGCTCACCGACGTCAAAGGGCGTCTCCAATCCTATGAATGGTCGCCGGACTCAAAACGGCTCGCGTTGCTGATTGGCGATCCCGACCCCGACGCCGAACCGACGGAAGGAGGCAAGCCCAAGCAGCCAAAGCCGATCGTGCTCGACCGGTATCATTTCAAGCAGGACATCCAGGGTTACCTTTTATCCGACCGCCATACTTACATCTACTTGTTCGACATCGCGACCAAGAAGCTGGATCGCCTGACCACGGGCAAGTGGGACGAATCCGCGCCGTCGTGGTCTTGGGATGGTAAATGGATTGCGTTCCTGAGCAATCACGGTAAGGACCCGGATCGCGATCCTTATACCCAGGTATTTGTCGCAGAGGCTCGGGCCGGCGCCAGCGAAAAACAGTTGACCACGATTGACGACCGCACGGGACGAACGCGTCCCGAATGGAGCCCAGACGGGAAATGGATCGCGATACTACAGACGGACGAGAAAAAATACGATCAATATTCAATGCAGCAACTCGCGTTGGTGGCTGCCGATGGGAGTGGCAAAGCGGCTTTGGTTCCGGCTGTTGCGAACCTGGACCGAGGCGTTTCCGCGCCGCGTTTCAGCGCCGACGGACAATCGATTTCGTTTCTGGTGACGGACGACCGTTCGGTGTACCCGGCGCGCGTCCGGATAAGTGGCGGAACGGTGGAACGATTGGCGGCTTCGCCGATCGTGCTGAACAGCCCGACCGTTGCGGCAGGATGCTCCGCGACGCTTTCGAGCACCGATACGAAGCCTGTCGAAGTCTACGCGATGCAAGGCGGCGCGCTTCGCCAGCTTACGCATCAAAACGATTCACTCTTCAGTGCCATCGAAACCGTACCGGCGGAAGATATCAGTTTCAAGAGCAAGGACGGAACGCAGGTGCACGGCCTGCTCTACAAACCGGTAGGGAGCGCGGCGGGAACGAAGCCTCCGTTATTGCTGCGTATCCACGGGGATCCGAACGGGCAGGATCAACATTCGTTCAGTGCCGAGCAACAGTGGTTCGCGGCGAACGGTTACACGGTACTGGCAGTCAATTATAGGGGCAGCGCCGGGCGCGGCCGGAAGTATTCGCGGTCGATCGCAGCGGACTGGGGTCATTATGAGGTCGAGGACCTCGAGGCAGGACTCGATTATGTGATCAAGATGGGCGTCGCCGATCCGGACCGGCTCGGCGTGGGCGGCTGGAGCTATGGCGGCATTATGACCGATTACATGATCGCGAGCGATCAACGGTTCAAAGCGGCGACCAGCGGCGCGGGCAATGCCTTCACCATCGCGTTGTACGGAGTGGATCAGTACGTCATTCAGTACGACAACGAAATCGGTCCTCCGTGGAAGGCGTTCGACACGTACGTCAAGATCTCTTATCCCTTCCTCCATGCGGACCGCATTACCACGCCGACCTTGTTTCTGGGCGGGGAGCGTGATTTCAATGTACCGCTGCAGGGCGGGCAGCAGATGTACCAGGCGCTCAAGAGCCTGGGAATTGATACGCGGCTCATTATCTAT
>JBEKBK010000470.1:0-6812 GCA_050015435.1 Bryobacteraceae bacterium | reverse complement strand
GTTTGCGAAGCGCTATCTTCGCTACTCCAACCTGTTTTACCGCAGGATTCTCAGAGTCCCCAAACGGTTGACCGCTTTCACCTTGTAGTCAACCCATCAAGATCCTGTGCATAGGGCCGGTTCCATATGGCTTCGAAGGCCCTCTTCAGTTCATCCTTAACAGCCTCAGGAGAACTACGTTTCCTACGGGGCTTTCTCGATGTGCTCATATACTCTCGGTGGCACCGGGTGGCGCGCATGAGAGATCAAATCGAAATCCTCCCCACAATATTCCGGGTGACCTTGCGCCGGCGTCGATCGTAGACGCGCGTCGTGGTGGGGCTCGAGCGTTCCTGAGAAGCGAGCCAGCGCATCACAACTGCGTAATGCGCTGGCAGGAGCGCTTCGGAGAGCAGATTCGTGCCGCGGAAGATCACTTGCCAAGCTTCCGCGGGGCGGCGAACGGGCCCGCGGGCCGGCAATACCAAGTCAACGCCGCCAAGCGGAGAAATGTGGCGGCGGATCCACTCCGCCAGATTCATTTGAGGCGCGGACCCTGGCCCGAGTGCGGCCTTCAGAATTTCCTGTGCTTCTGCTTCCATCGACCTGCCATGACTGGCCGCGCGCATACGCAGCCGGGCCTTGACGCCGTCATCTAACCCGCGAATGGTGATGCTCGCCACAGCTTCAGTTTATCGGCTTCTTCACCAGCTTGATCTCAAATAGCTTTGGCCACCGCTTCCCGGTCACGAACAGCCGGTCATGTTGAGCGTCGTAGGCGATTCCGTTCAACACATCCGTCTGGCCATTGGCTGTGTCCGAAGGGCTTAGCAAACCAGTCAGATCGATCCAGCCGACGACCTTGCCCGTCCCAGGATCGATGCGCCCGATCCGGTTCGTCTCCCAGACGTTCGCGTAAATTTCACCCTTGATCCATTCAAGCTCGTTCACATTTTTCACGGGCTGCCCTTGATCCGTCACCGTAATCCGGCCGATTTCTTGCAGCGTCTCTGGATCCCAGAATCGGATCTCCGGAGTCCCGTCGCTCATGATGATGCGCTTTCCGTCCTGTGTGAGCGCCCACCCTTCGCCCGGGTACGCGAACTGGCGTTGCACCACGAAACTGTCGAGACCGTAAACAAACCCCACTTGCGATCTATAAGTGAGCCCGATCAGCCGGTCCTTCCAGTTGACGATTCCCTCGCCGAAGTATTGCCCGGGCAGATCGTGCTTCTGAACTATCTCGCCGGTCTCTGGCCGGACCTTACGAATACTGGACTGAAATTCGAGTCCGGTGCTCTCGTAGAGGAATCCGTCCAGGTAGAAGAGCCCCTCCGTGAACGCGGATGGATCATGAGGATACGTATGGACCACCTGGTAACCGTACTCCGGGATGCCCACTTCAGCGGCGGGGCCGCACGCACATGTTGCCAGCGCAATTAAGAGGACGAATATCCGGCTCACTCTTCTAGCCTACAGTCTGATTCCAAGACTTAAACACCCGGGTCTCGCGCTCATAGCCGAGCACGCTCACCGAGCTGGTGGAAAGCGCAAACAGACGGCCGTCCTGTGGCTTCAGGCCGAGCCAGCGTGCCCCGAGCAGGCGCAGCATGTGGCCGTGACCGAACACGGCGACATCGCCTTCCGCCGATGAGGCAAGCTCAATAACACGTTCCGCCCGGGCGGATACCTGTTCGATGGTCTCGCCGCCGGGCGTCGCGCCCGTCCAAATGGTCCAGTCCGGCGCGTCTTTTTGAGTTTCGGGGGTCGTAAGGCCTTCGTACCGACCGTAATCCCACTCGCACAGGTCCGCCGTGATTTCGGGCGTGAATCCGGCGAGCCTGGCAGTTTCGATCGCCCGCCGCATAGGACTCGAGAGCACTAAGGCGAACTGCCGGCCTTCGAGAAAATGCCTTAGTGCCTCGGCACACCGGCGTCCGTGGTCTGTAAGCGGCAGATCCGTCCGCGAGGTGTGAGCGCCACTCAGGGTCCACTCGGTTTCGCCGTGGCGGATCAACCACAATTCTCCTCGCGCGCTCATAGGGTTACTGTAGTTTGCCACATCGCCCATCCGGTTTACGGAACAAGCCTGATCGAAGCAGCGTTATTATTGAGGAACATAAGGAGCACCGCATGTCGCTGCGCGATTTTCTCGCCAAGCAATGGATTGATGTAATTCAGTGGACCGAGCCGCAGGACGGCATCCTCGCCTACCGCTTCCCCATGCAGGATATGGAGATCCAGAACGGCGGCAAGCTCACCGTGCGCGAATCGCAGATGGCGGCTTTCGTGAACGAAGGCAAGTTCGCCGACATCTTCGGACCTGGACTGTACACGTTGAATACCCAGACGCTTCCGATCCTCACTTACCTGATGAACTGGGACAAGAAATTCCAGTCTCCGTTCAAGAGTGATGTCTACTTCTTCTCCACACGGATGCAGACCAACCAGCGGTGGGGTACGGCGACTCCCCTTACCATCCGCGATAAGGAATTCGGCGCTGTGCGCGTGCGCGGCTACGGGATCTATTCGTGGCATATCGCCGATCCCAAGGCTTTTCACAGCAAGGTCAGCGGAACGCGCGAGTTGTATTCGGTCCCAGACATTGAGGGACAACTGCGCAACACGATTGTCGGCCGGATGACGGATGCATTTGCGGAGAGTACGCTGCCGTTCCTCGATATGGCTGCGAATCAGGTGGAACTCGGCAACAAGATCGCCGAAGGGCTGAAGCCGATGTTCGCGGATCTGGGT
The DNA here is from genome assembly GCA_050015435.1 of Bryobacteraceae bacterium. Lineage (GTDB taxonomy): Bacteria > Acidobacteriota > Terriglobia > Bryobacterales > Bryobacteraceae > Palsa-187. The sequence continues at coordinate 4,079 of JBEKBK010000470.1, read as the reverse complement.
CTGGCGCTCGACACCTTCGTGGTGGAAAACCTCTCGCTGCCCGAGGAATTGCAGAAGCTGCTTGACACCCGCATTGGCATGAACATGATTGGCGACATGGGCCGCTATACGCAGTATCAGGTTGCCAATTCCCTGCCGGTTGCCGCTGGAAATGAGAGCGGCGGACTGGCGGGGATCGGAGTCGGCCTCGGCGCGGGACTTACCATGGCCCAACAGATGATGAATGCGCTGAAGCCTGGCGAAGCTTCTCCTGCCGCGCCCCCCGGGGCCCCGGCGCCGTCCGGGGGCTCACCCTCACCCCAGGCGACGCCCGAAACGAAATTTTGCATCAATTGCGGCAAGCCGATCCCGAGGAACGCGAAATTCTGTCCCGAGTGCGGTAGCGCGCAATCGTAAATGTCAGGCTGCGAGTGGATCGTGGAAGCGCATGCGTGCGACCCGGCTGCATTGTCGGATTGTGCGGCGCTGCACGCCTTGTTCGCCCATTTGATCCGTGAAATGAATCTTCATCCCGTTGGCGATGCGTGCTGGCACCAGTTTCCCGGCGGCGGCATCACCGGACTCGCGCTGCTTGAGGAGTCCCACATTGCTTGCCACACTTTCCCCGAATACCGTTCCTTGTGTTTGAACGTGTTTTGCTGCCGCCCTCGCCGGGAGTGGGATTTTGAAGCTTGCCTGAGGCGAGAACTCGGAGCCGGATCGGTCGAGGTGCGGCGTATCGAGCGGCCCTATTCCGCATGAGCCAGCCGGTTTCGAATTGCCCGAGTTGTGGCGCGCCGGTCCAGTTTCGCTGGTCGAGCGCGGTGCAGGCCGTCTGCCCGTTCTGCCATTCAATTCTGGTCCGCGATGATCTGGAGCTGAAGAATGTCGGACAAGTTGCCGACTTGCCTCCCGATCCTTCTCCGATCCAGTTGCTTACCGAGGGCACATACAAAGGAAAGACGTTCCAGGTGCTTGGGCGGATTGTCTATGAGTACGAGCAGGGCGGTTGGAACGAATGGCACATCGTGTTCTCGGATGGCACGAGCGGTTGGCTCTCGGATGCGCAGTTGCAATATGCCGTCTCGTTTCTGACCACTCCGGAGGACACCCTGCCGGACGTTGATCATGCCAAGCGCGGCAAAAAGGTGGCGCTTCATCAGGGAACCGATTTCGAAGTAGCTACGGTCACGCTTGCCAACTACAAAGGCTTCGAAGGCGAGCTTCCTTTCCCCTATTACGGCAAGTCGGACATGATTTTTGCCGACCTTCGGACTGCTGGAAGACAATTTGCAACGATTGACTACAGCGAGGATCCCCCGCTCCTGTTCCTCGGCGAATGGGTAGAGTTCGAGGAATTGAAGCTCCAGAACCTGCGCCAGTTCGAGGGATGGGCGTAGCCGTGGCATCGTCCCTGGTACAGCCTCCGATAGTCAAGAGCAAGTCTCTGTTTTGCCCGAATTGCGGCGGTCCGGTGGAGATTCGCGGATTCGGCCACGCCTTGACCGTGGTGTGCCCGCAGTGCCTTAGCGTACTTGATGCGTCCACTCCACTGCTGAAAAAGCTGCAGCAGATCGAAGAGGCGGAGCGGTGCAGTCTTGACGTTCCTCTCGGCACGCGCGGTAAACTCGGCGGCATCACTTGGGAAGTGATCGGCTTTCAGAGGCGCGGTGTACGCGGCCAATACTCATACGCCTGGAACGAGTATCTTCTATTCAATCCGTACCAGGGATTCCGTTACCTGACCGAGTATCAGGGCCACTGGAATTTCGTGGCGCCGCTGGAGGCGATGCCGGTACGCAAGGCCATCGGGTCCCGTCCGGCGGTCGTGTTCACTGGCCGGACTTTCAGGCATTTTTCGGGAGCCGAAGCAGAAACCGGGTTCGTGCTGGGCGAGTTTCCATGGCGCGTCAAAGTTGGCGAATCCGTGGTGTGCGACGATTTCGTCGATCCGCCCACCGTGCTCTCTTCGGAAACCACGCAGGACGAGGTTACTTGGTCCCAGGGCGAATACATCACCGGAACCGAGATCTGGAAGGCATTTGGGCTCCCAGGCGCTGCCCCGCCGGCGCGCGGTATCTTCGAAAATCAGCCGTCTCCGTACGCCGGTAAGACCCTCGGAATGTGGGTCCTGTTCGGCTGGATGATCGTGATCCTGATTGGCCTCGCCATCTTCTTCGCCACGTTCAGCCGGCAGAGCGTGGTTTATCGCAATCGCTACCATTTCGCGGCGGGGCAACAGGGCGAACCGTCGTTCGTCACACCGGTGTTCGATCTGGAGGGACGTCCCGCCGCGCTCGAACTTGGGATCGATACCGACTTAAGCAACGACTGGGCCTATTTCAATTTCGGCCTCATTAACCAGGACACCGGCTCCGCCTTCGATTTCGGCAAAGAGGTGAGTTATTACTCCGGCGCGGATAGCGATGGTCCGTGGACTGAAGGGGACCGCACGGAAAAGGTCGTGATTCCTTCGGTGCCGCCGGGCCATTATTACCTGTGGGTCGAGCCTGAAATGGAAGACCGGGGTGGGCACGCCGTAGACTATGATCTGGTGTTGCGGCATGATGTTCCCACCTACGGCTGGTTTTGGATCGCGGCGCTCTTGCTGCTAATCCCGCCTGTGGTCCACACGATGCGCGTGCGGAGTTTTGAAGCCAGACGTTGGATGGACAGCGATTACGGAGGCTGAAAGAGATGAATTATCCTGGCTACCTGATTTACGGCATGATGCTGCTCACCGGCCTGACCTGGGCCGAATACCGGGGATGGACGCTCGGGGGCGTCAACCAGGTCCACGATGTTCCCAGAACGGTGCGCGATAATCCGGGGGCGTACCGGTCGCACTACGGCTTCTATCCACGCTACGTCGGAGGAAAATAAGATGACTGATTTCCATCCGGGCGCGCTTTTGAACGCGTTGATTTACGCGGTCCTGGGGATCGTGATCTTCCTGTTCGCCTTCTTCATTGTCGATAAGATGACCCCGTATCATCTGTGGAAGGAGATCGTCGAGGACAAGAATATCGCTCTTGCCATTCTGATCGGCGCGATCTCGTTGGGCATGTGCCTGATCATCGCCGCGGCAGTGCACTAGCGCATAATTTGCCGCGGATGAACCACGCATGGCCGCAGGGCGGCCGCCTGAGGTGATGAAAACGTGATAGAGAATGGGCTGCGTGCGGACGGGGTCGAGGTGTATTGGGTAAAACCCGACGATGAACCTGACCCTTGTTGCTGTAGTGGACCTGAGATTGAGCCTTCCAGTCCGTAGAACAACATATCGAACCCGAGGCAGCAACTGCGCATACGGGTAGATGAGGCGATGATTGCAGCCGTGGTGGAACGCTGTGCGGGAATCGATGTCGGCAAGAAATTCCTGAAAGTGTGTCTGATGACCGGTGCTCTGAGCCAAGAGCCGGAATTTGAGATTCGTTTCGTAAGGTGGACTGTAGCCATGGGCAGTTGGAGCAACTGCGGCAGTGGCTGAAGTCGGAAGGGGTGACGCGGGTGGTGATGGAGAGCACGGGACCCTATTGGGTGCCGGTATTCAACATCCTGGAGGGAGAGGTGAAAGTGGTATTGGCCAACCCGGTGGAAGTAAAAAATCGGAAAGGGCACCAGACCGATGCGACCGATGCGGCCGATGCGTGGTGGCTGGCGCATTTGCTGCGGCACCGTATGATCCGGCCTAGTTTCATTCCGGACAAACAGACCCGCGATTTGCGGGAACTGACGCGGCGGCGCAAGAAGCTGATCAGGCAGGTGGCGCAGTACGGCAGTGTGAAGCTCGGCAACCAAAGAAGGCGATTGCCGAGGCGGTGCGCGGGCAATGCTTGAGCGACATCCAGAAAGAGCTGATCCGGTCCTGCATGCGGCACATGGTGTTCCTGGAACTGGAAATCGAGCAGTTGGACAAACGCATCGCCGAGTTGATTCAAGCCAGCCAGCAGCAGGTGCCCTGTCAGCTACTCCAGACCATTCCCGGATGCCGCGCGCCTGAGTTCCTGGGGAGGGGTTTGCCCCGGCAACCACGAGAGCGCCGGCAAGCACAAGAGCCGGCACACCACGCGCGGCAACCCGTGGTTCCGCGCCACGCT
>JBEKBK010000469.1:0-6838 GCA_050015435.1 Bryobacteraceae bacterium | reverse complement strand
CGAAAGTTGGCTTGGAAACCTAGCGATCAGCGGCGCTCCAGGAGCGATCACCACGACGCTTGGTATTGCGGCGATAGCAATATCGGCTTATTTCGGAATTCCGTCATAGCCGGAGGTTAATCAATCGCGCGTGGGCAGCCGGATATTCGTAACGGACGTCGCCGAGGGACAACAACCTATCGCCTCGGGACCTCCAATTCAAGACGGTCGGCCGGCGAAATTGAGTTTACTGCTGCGAGCACTTCGCTCCTTCAGCCTTCCAGGGGCCGTTCATGGCGAGTCGGCTTGGCGAAACCGGCTCAAGAACTCAGCCACTGTAATAATCGGTGTACCGTCATACTGGCATAATTTCAGAAGATGCTTGTCGCCAGTCACAATGTAGTCCGAGTTCGCAGTCTGGGCGCACTCGAGAATTTTATTGTCGTCCGGATCGTCTCTGACCACATCGAGAGTGACTGTTGGCCGAATGCAATCGGTGATATCCAACAGGGTTTCAATCGCCGCCTTAATCCGGTCCGGGGGCCACAGGAACTTGTTTCTTAGCGTTTCTTCGATCTCCGTCAGGATCGCGTCCGACAGTGACAACCTGATCTCCCCGCTAGCCGCGAGCCGGAGAAAGGTGCTCGGAGGCCCTTCGTAATTCAGAGCGCTGATGTATACGTTGGTGTCGGCCGTAACTCTCACGTCTACCGCGCGCGCGTTCGACGTTCCGACCGCACTTCCGAGATCAGCCGTTCTATGTCATTCTCGGGGATCCCAAGGTCCCGTGTATGACGCTGTCCGAACTGCATGAGTTCATCGAGGCGACGCTTGCACAGGAGCATCGCGATCGCTTCGTCGGCCAGTTCATCCGGGGACTTGCTCTGAGCCGCAGCGGCCCGAGCGAGTTCCGCAAAGCGCTCCTCGGTGAGATGGATGATGTTCGGCTCGGCGCTCATTAGTTCCATTGTATTCGCAGCCCGTGGCCATGGGAGGCGCCAAAGGCCGCGCCGGTTAGCAGGGTCACGCCGCAGTCACGCCACATCTTCCTGGAAACCGTTTCGCCGACCCGTTAACGCTACCAATTCTTCAACTTGTTCAATAGTTTACCCGCTAGGATTGACAAGCGAGTGACAACGCGTGGAGTGCTAAGATCGGCTCATGACAATCGCCAAATACGAGAATGGCGTTTTCCGACCCCTTGAGGAAGTGAACATCAAGGAAGGGACCGTTGTCGAGGTGCTTGTTCCCGAGGAACAACAGAGGCACGTAAGCGGCCCTCCATCAAAGATCTTCCCTTCTACGGCATCTGGAAGGACCGAGCGGATATCGGCACGGGACTCGAATACGTGAACAGTCTCAGGGACAAGCCACGCGGTTAGCGGTCGCTCGTTGGTGCTTTGAGCGATCCGGCGATCTCGATCGTCACCACGGACGTCGGCTGCACGTTTGCTTGAGAGTTCGATCAATGCCTCGCCAAATAAGCCATGCGGAGAATAACCGTCCTATTCTCCGCATAAATAGCGGAGAATACCTTGCCAGATGCGGAGGTTGTAGGGTATAATCTCCGCAGGAAGTGCGGAGAATGTATATCCACGAGCTCAAGGGCTGGCCCCGGTTCCACTGGAGCACGGAAAAGCTCGCGGGACCTCTGGCCTCGGTCCGTCACCGGCAGGGCCGCCTCATCGGACACATGGAGGCGCTGGGATTCAATCTTCAGCAGGAGGCTGTGCTCCAAACGCTGACGGCGGATGTTCTTAAGACCAGCGAAATCGAAGGTGAGAAGCTCGATGCCGAACAGGTCCGCTCGTCGATAGCCCGGCGCCTGGGCATGGATATCGGCGCCCTCAAACCTGCGGACCGCAACGTCGAAGGGGTTGTCGAAATGATGCTGGACGCCACGCGCCACTATCACCATCCGCTGACCGTCGAGCGGCTGTTCGCGTGGCATGCCTCGCTGTTTCCTACAGGCTACAGCGGAATGAGCAAGATCAGGACGGGGGCTTGGCGCGACGACAGCACAGGGCCAATGCAGGTCGTCTCCGGTCCGCTGGGAAAGGAACACGTCCATTTCGAAGCGCCGAAGGCAGACCGCCTTCACGGCGAGATGGGATCGTTCCTCGATTGGTTTGAGGGCAAAGACCCGATCGATCCGGTCCTCAAAGCCGGACTTGCACATCTCTGGTTCGTAACCATACACCCGTTCGATGACGGCAACGGCCGCATTGCGCGTGCGATCGCCGACATGGCACTCGCACGATCCGAGAATAGCCCGCAAAGGTTCTACAGCATGTCGGCGCAGATTCGCCAGGAGAGCAAGGCCTATTACGGCATTCTGGAAGGCGCGCAGAAAGGGACGATGGACGTCACGCCGTGGATGGAATGGTTTCTCGGCTGCCTGGGGCGCGCCATCGACGGGGCTCAAGTCACTCTAAGCGCCGTGCTTGCCAAAGCGCGCTTCTGGGAACGCATCAAAGGTGTGCAGCTCAATGACCGGCAGCAGTTGGTGATCAATCGCTTACTAGAAGGATTCGAAGGCAAGCTCACGACCTCCAAATACGCCAAGCTCGCCAAGTGCTCGCAGGACACGGCTCACCGTGACATCCACGCACTGGTCGATCAGGGGGTCCTCGTTCGCAATCCCGAAGGAGGGCGCAGCACAAGCTACTCGGTCGCCCCATCGCCATAAGGGATCGTCACGCCGAATTCCGTGCGATGGTTTGCTCTCTCGGTCCGGATGCGATGATGGTGGGTTGAACGGCCCGGAGAACAGTTTGGCGAGTCTCTCTTCCTCAACGGAACCACATCGGCCCTTTGTGGATCGTTACTACGAGGAGCTGCTGGCGCGCGGCATTCAATATTTCCTGCCGGCGAGCGAACTCACGAACGTTGGACGCTGCGAGGAAACAAGGCCTGAAATGCACTCGCGCCTGCGGGACGGTGGGGCCGATCTGGAGTGGCTCGGCTCGAAGTATTCTCTGGTCAATCAGGGCAACAACTTCACCGAGCACGAGCACAAGCTGCTCAAGAGCATCGGGAAGGTGCTCTCGACCAGATATCAACTGCTGTTCAATGCGGAAGTGGTGGCGCGGAGCTCAGAGATTTTCAGCGGTTTGCCGGAAGATCATTATGTCTCGGGGTTTCTCGACCCCTACGTTTTTGCCGGCGCGGCGAAGCTCGCCAAGGTCACAGACCGTGTTTCCGAAGCGATCGAGGTGCTGCGAATCAGCGCGCTGAGCACGTATGAGGACCGCCGGATCTCGACGGGGGCGCTGCTGTTCGGATTTCAGCCGGATGCTTGCCACTCGCTGCCTACGCAGCCCGCAGGGGCATTGCCCTACTCGAGCGAATTGACTTCGATTCGAAGCTTTCACCGAATCTGCGATGGATTGCACACGGTGGCACTGGTCGATCGGGAGGGTCTGATGGTGGAACTGGTGGACGTTGCGGAGTGGGCGCGGCCGTTCGCCGAATTCGAACTCCCCGCGCCGAGCGCGCGGCGCTACGAGGCGCATAACCGCGCGACGTTGTGCGGAGGCCACGTCTGCCTGGTGCTGACGCCTAACGGCGAGATTAAAATTTTCGCGGACGGTGTGCAGGTCTTCGGTTTCCTTGATGGGCGCTGGCACCTGACTGATGCGGTCGAGAAGTATCGAGTCTGGGAGGAGTCTCTCGGGAATAGGGAATTGGCGCACCGGCTGTTTTCAGTTGCGCTCAATCTCGCCGAAGGACGGCGCGGAGGATTGTTCGTCATCCTTGACGATGCGCGGAAGGCGCGCGAACTTCTGAGCAGCCGCGATCTGCTTCATTCGCAACAGGAGCCGGCCAGCGCTGGATCGAAGAATCAACTTCATTATCTTTTGCGTAAGCAACGTGTGACCGAGCTTTCGCAACCTGTCCTCGAAACGATCGCGCGCATCGACGGGAGCATCATACTCGACCGCGAGGCGAACCTGCTGGCGTTCGGAGCAATTCTTCGGCATAGTCCGGTGGCGGTCACGCCGGACGAAGTTGCGGAGGGCAGCCGTACCGCTGCGGCCATCGCGGCTTCGCACTTTGGAAATGTTCTGAAGATCAGCGAGGACGGCCATTTATCGTTCTACAAGCGCGGGCGCTGCGCCTGGAACCTCTAAAGGGAACCCGGTATACTCGGAGGTACCCGCCAAGCCTCCGGGTCAGCCAATTTTGAATTCAGCAGTAATCTCAATTGGAAAGAGAGTCTTCATGCACATTCCCCGTTATTTTTCGATTTGCCTTGTGACACTTGGTTGCCTTCAGCTATTTGCACAGACTCCGGCGGCGTACGATCCGCGGCTTACGTTCGCTCCGCTGACTCTTCCTGACCCCGTGAACGCTTACCGGTCGGGTAATGGAGCGCCCGGTCCCAGCTACTGGCAGAACGAGGCGGATTATGAATTGCGGGCGGACTTAAATACGATCGCGAAAGAACTAAGAACCATCGAGACGATCACTTATACCAATAACAGTCCCGATGTGTTGCCGAGCCTGTGGGTACAGCTCGAACAGAATATCTACAGGAAAGATTCGCGGACCAAACTCATGGGCGGTGGCCGCGGGCGCAGGCCCGCCGATTCGGCCCAACCGGAGAACCCGTCGACGGATGGGTTTGTCCTCGATTCGGTGGAAATAGAGTCAGGCCAACGGACCAGCAAAGCCGACTACATCGTCAACGATACGCGCATGCAGATCCACTTGGCGGAGCCTTTGAAGGGCCATGGCGGGCAACTGAAAATCCACATACGTTATCACTACCAGATTCCCGGCGTCTGGGGCGGCCGGACTTCATGGGGAATGTCGGAAAAGGGCGAGATCTACGACATGGCTCAGTGGTATCCGCGGATGGCAGTGTACGATGACCTCCGCGGTTGGGACACGCTGCCCTATATCGGCGCCGAATTCTACCTGGAATATGGGAATTTCGATTACTACATTACCGCTCCTTCAGAGCTGCTGATCGTGGGATCGGGCGAGCTGGTGAATCCGAAAGACGTGCTGACCAACACTCAGGTGGAGCGCCTCAATCAGGCTCGAAACAGCGATAAGACCGTGTTCATCCGCACGGCAGCCGAGGTGAGCGACCCGGCGAGCCGTCCCAAACAGGGTGGAACGCTCACCTGGCACTTCCGCATGGCACACACACGAGACATCGCTTGGACCGCGTCGCCGGTATTCATTTGGGACGCTGCCCGGATCAACTTGCCGGATGGCAAGACGTCGCTCGCGATGTCCGTTTATCCGCCGGAGAGCGTCGGCGCGAACGCGTGGGACCGGTCGACCGAGTATGTGAAGGACGCGGTGGAGCACTTTTCGAAGCAGTGGTTCCCGTATCCGTGGCCGACTGCCGTGAGTGTCGCCGGATTCTCCACCGGTATGGAATATCCGGGCATGGTGTTCGACGGAATTAAAGATAAGGACTCGTTCCTGTTCTGGGTTACGGCGCATGAAATCGGGCATAGCTGGTTTCCGATGATCGTCGGCTCAAACGAGCGCCGCAATGCTTTCATGGACGAGGGGTTTAACACGTTTATCGATATTGACGAGTCCGCGACGTTTCAGGGCGGGAAGTTTGGTCCGAAGCGCGACTCGGAGTACTCGGCGGGTGGTGAGCCACCGGACACCATCTTGAAAGTGCTCGACAATCCCGATGCGCCTGTCGTTCTGATGCGCGCCGATGCATATCCCGGCCAATTGGGGCATCCGGTCAGTTATTTCAAAGGGGCGTATGGGATGGTGTTGTTGCGAGAACAGATCCTGGGTCCCGAACGTTTCGACTGGGCTTTCCGGAAGTACATACGGGACTGGGCTTACAAGCATCCCTCGGCCTCCGATTTTTTCCGGGAAATGGAGAGTGAAGGCGGCGAAGATCTAAGCTGGTTCTGGCGCGGATGGTATTTGAACAACTGGAAGTTCGACATGGCGGTGGATGGGATCGAGGGACAACAGGTGACGGTCAGCAATCGGGGACAACTCGTGCTGCCGGCGACAGTGGAGGTGAAGTTTAAGGACGGGACTAAGACACGAGTGAAGCTGCCCGTGGAAACGTGGCTCACTAAACGAGAGTATGTCTGGAGTGTGCCGGGCGGGAAGGCAATCGAGTCGGTGGTGATCGATCCCGATCACGTTCTGCCGGACGACGATCGCAGTAATAACGAAAAGGCCGCTGATAAACGCTGATTAACCCGGATAGAACCTTTTATGAAGACGGTCTTTTTCATTTTGTCTCCCCTGCTTCTCGCGCAACCGCCAGCTGTGCCGGAGCGCGTGCGGCAACTCGATTACACTCGTGCACACTACACCAAATTCGACTATCGCATCCCCATGCGCGATGGGGTAAAGCTCTTCACGACGGTATACGTCCCCAAGGATCGCAGCGAAAAGTATCCTTTCCTGATGGAACGCACGCCGTACTCCGTTGCGCCTTACGGCATCGATAATTACCGTCCGGTGCTGGGCCAGTCAGAGGCTTTTGAAAAAGAGGGATTCATTTTCGTATATCAGGATGTTCGCGGACGCTATCTATCGGAGGGCCAGTTTATCGATGTTCCCGTGGTTAAAAACCCGACCAACAGTTCGCGCGAGACCGACGAGAGCACCGACACGTATGACACCATCGACTGGCTGCTGAAGAATGTCCAGCCCAACAACGGCAAAGTCGGGATCATGGGCATTTCTTATCCGGGCTTCTATGCCGCGTTCGCGATGATCAATGCGCATCCTGCGCTGAAGGCGGCATCGCCGCAAGCTCCCATGGGCGACGTCGGTAATGGAGACGACTCGTATCACAACGGCGCTTTCTTTCTGGCGGCGAATTTCGGATTCTATTCGAGCTTTAAGCCGC
>JBEKBK010000468.1:0-6864 GCA_050015435.1 Bryobacteraceae bacterium | reverse complement strand
AGTCCGGCATTCGATCCGATCGGATTTACGTCTTCGCCGAATTCGTCGTAGATCCATTCAATTGCGTCTAGATCCGCCTGGGAAGCACGCGCGAATTCCTCGTGCCACTGTTGCCGGGGGAACGATTGAAACCTGCCTGCTTCCGGAATGGCCAGGCGGCCTTGCATAATTGCGATTCTTGACAAGGTGCTGTTAATCCTCCACGGGGGGAATCATCATATTCGAAAGAAATTCGTCGCGATCGAGGAACGGCCAGAGGTCTTCGAGCGGCTTGGAGACAAATGATCCGTCCGCCCGCTGTACCGAAGACAGACGAGGCTGGCGCACTTCATCGAGGACGACGTGCAAATCGCAAACGACCGGACCCGGACGATCTAAAACCCGCCGGATTTCTGCGCGTAAGTTCGATTGATCCGTGATGACGTCAGTCGCCAGGCCGTACGCCTCTGCGACCCGGCGAATGTTGGGTAGACTTTGCCCAGTAGACGCGTCGCAGCCGATGCGAGGCGAGCCGAAAAAGCTGGCTTGGGAGGCCCGGATGGAAGCGTAGCCCTCATTGTTGAGGACGAAGAACTTGATCGGTAGTTGCAAACGGGCAACCGTCTCTAGTTCCTGAATATTGAATTGGAAGCCGCCATCGCCATCGACGCAGACCGTGTTGCGGCGATCTCCGGCAACGCATGCTCCAATGGATGCCGCGATTCCAAACCCCATGGCGCCCAGAGCCGTCGTGTGGAACACGCGCTGGCGGTTCTTGACTTTAAGCGCCAGCAGGAATAGCTCGATTCCGCTGCCAGAGCTGCCGGATACGATGTAATCGCCTTCCGCGAGCTCCTGCGACAGCACCTCGGAGAAGTTGTAGACACTCACGCGGCCGGCCGGCTCGCGATGCTCCGGCAATACCACTGGATAGCGGGTTTTCCAATCCGCACAGCGCCGTTTCCAACAGGTCCGGTCCTTCCGCTTGATCGCGCCAGCTTGACGTTGCAGTTCGCGGAGGAACGCTCCCGCATCGGCGCAAATTGGATCCTGGACCGAGCCATTCATCTTGGCGAGTTCCGTGGGGTCAATATCCACCATGACCTTATGCGCCGCGCGAGCGAAGGTTTCCGGCGCATAACCTGTGAGGACGCGATCCAGACGCGCGCCGATCGACAATAGAAAATCGCAATTCTGAACAGCGAAGTTTGCGCCGCGTGGAGCGATATTGCCGGGACGTCCGGCGAACAGCTCATGATCATCGGCGATCAAGTCGATGGCGAGCCAGGTGGTTTCAACCGGAATGTCAAGTAACCCGACCACCGCGCGAAATTCTCGCTCCGATCGAGCCAGGCGGATTCCATTTCCCGCGAGCAACAGAGGCCGCTGAGCACTATTGAGCGCATCAATCACGCCGGCTACGCGAGAGGCGAGGTCATCTCCTTCCGGACTATCTGCGCTAGCTTCGTCAAAGCCCGCGAGCGTCTCGGGATCAATCGGATATGCCTGGACGTCAAGAGGAATGTCGATCCATACCGGACCCGGGCGTCCCGTTCGTGCGAGATGGACGGCTTTCTCGAGGTGATAACGAATCGTCTCGGGTTGGTCTATCGTCACGGCATATTTCGTAAGCGGACGAACAATGGAGACGATGTCCACTTCCTGAACCCCCATCTGGCGGACGCCCAGCGGCTTGCCGTCGCGGTCGAACATTCGGTCGGCCCGCTTTACCTGGCCCGAAACAAACAGGCAAGGCGTTGAATCCAGCCATGCGCCAGCCAAGCCCGTAATCGCGTTCGTCGATCCTGGACCGGTGGTGACCAACGCGACGCCGAGACTATTGGTGGCCTTCGAGTAATTTTCTGCGGCAATGGCACTGGCCTGCTCGTGGAGGTTACAGACGTATTGAATATTCGGGCAACGGCTGAGCGATTCGTTCAGGTGCATCGCTCCGCCTCCTGTTACCAGGAAGACATGCTTGACGCCCTGATCCGCGATGAACTGGATAACGTAGTCGGAAAGCTTCGGCATGTTTTTAGTCAAGCGTGAACCGACTCCGGACGATCGACGCTCTCGCGCTGAAGCGGCTCGCCTAGAGCACGATCAAAGTTGACGCGTTCTTTTTCGATCACGTACGGACGCTTTTGCACCTGGGTATGGATCGCGCCGACGTATTCACCTAGAATGCCCATCGACAAAAGCTGCACGGACCCTAAGAAGAACAGGCCGATCACTAGCGGCGCGATTCCCACGTTGAAGTTCGCCCAAAATACGAGCTTGTAGACGAAATACGCGAGTCCTACAAACAGGGACAAGATCGCGCAGGCGAAGCCCAGAAAGGTGACGAAACGCAGCGGAACCTTCGACAGGTTCGTAATGCCCAGCATCGCCAGGTCATACAAAGTGTAGAAATTGTTTTTGGTGATCCCTCTCTTGCGGGTGGGCTGATCGTAGGAGAGCTCACAATGCGGCAAGCCGATTTCCGCGATCATACCGCGGAAATAGGGATAGGGATCTCCGTACGATCGGACCGCCTCCACTACCTTCCGATCGAAGAGTCCGAAACCCGTGAAGTTTTGAAATGTCTGGATGGAAGATAGCCGTTCGACCAGTTCGTAATACTTCTTGCGTACCCAGAACATCAGACCGTTTTCTTCGCTCCTCCGCTTGATGCAGAGCACCATCGAATAGCCCTCTTCCCACTTCGAGAGCATCCGGGGAATCATCTCGGGCGGGTCTTGAAGATCAGCCACGAGCCCGATCACTGCATCGCCGCTGGTCTGCAGCAAAGCGTGCATCGGCGAACGAATCTGTCCGAAGTTACGCGCATTCACGATGATCTTCACGTTGCCGTCCCGCCGCGCGATTCGCTTCAAGATCGCGACCGTGTTGTCCGCCGAATTGTTGTCGATAAAGATGTGCTCGTAACGATACGTGCCCAGCTTCAACATTTCGACGCGGACGCGTTCATACAGCTCCTCGACGTTGTCTTGTTCGTTGTAACAGGGCGTGAGGATGCTGACGGTCTTCATGACGAGACTCTGGTAGTACTATCGTCCGCCGAAGGCCAATTCTGCACGGCAAACTAAGTCACGCCTTATCAGTAGGTTGCCGATTTGCCGCCACGAGCCAGGCTATGGAAGACATCGAGCATATAGTCAAGCATTGGGCTGGTGATCCCGGGATAAACGCCGACCCAAAACACGTGATTCATGATGAAGTCGGTGTTCTCCAGTCCGTCTGCGACACGGAAGCGGATGTCCTTGTACGCAGGCTGGCGAACCAGATTACCGGCGAACAACAGGCGCGTCGCGATCTTCCGGCTTTCCAGGTGCGCAATCGCGGCAGTTCTCGTCAGCGGACCCTCCGGGCGAATCGCGATGGGGAATCCGAACCAGCTCGGGTCCGACCCGGAGGTTGCGTCCGGCAGAATGAAGAATTCTTCCAGGTCGCGGAGCCCCTCATGTAGCGCGCGGAAATTCGCTTTCCGCCGGTCGATGAACTCCGGAAGCTTGTTCAGTTGCGAAACTCCGACGGCCGCCTGCATGTCAGTCAGCTTTAGGTTGTACCCGATGTGCGAATACGTATATTTGTGATCGTAGCCGCACGGGAGATCCCCGGCTTGCCATCCGAAGCGCTTGCCGCAGGTGTCTTGTTTGCCCGGCCCGCACCAGCAGTCGCGGCCCCAATCGCGAAAGGATTCGACCAGCGTTTTCAGCAACGGCTTTTCCGTAAGTACGCATCCGCCTTCGCCCATGGTGATGTGATGCGCCGGATAAAAGCTGACGGTGGAGAGATCGCCGAATGTTCCCACGTGGAGGCCGTGGTAAGTGGATCCCACGGCGTCGCAACAATCCTCAATCAACCACAAATGGTGGCGATCGACGAATTCTTTGACGGCTGCGAGATCGAACGGATTCCCGAGCGTGTGCGCCATCATCACTGCGCGCGTGCGGCTGGATACGGCCTGATCGAGGCGCGTGATATCCACGTTATAAGTCGGGACATGCACGTCGACGAACACCGGAACCAGGCCGTTCTGGATGATTGGGTTCACGGTGGTGGGGAATCCGGCGGCAACCGTAATCACCTCATCACCGGGGACGAGCCGCCGGTCGCCGAGTCGGGGCGAAGTCAGCGCTGAGAGAGCGAGCAGATTCGCCGAAGAGCCGGAATTCACCAGCGACGCCTCGCGGACTCCGAAGAATCGGGCGAATGCCTTTTCAAACTGGGCGGCAAACCGGCCCGTGGTCAGCCAGAAGTCGAGCCCGGAATCGACCAGCGACTGCACGTCCGACGCATCGAAGACCCGGCCAGACACGGGCACCGGCGTTTCGCCCGCAACAAATGTTTCCGCTCCGAAAGCTTCCGCGTGGTACTCGGAAACTAAATCCAGGATCTGTTTCCTGAGCTGGTCACCTCGTTCGCTCATTGGAGGAAATCTTTGTACCAGCTAATGGTGTGGTCCAATCCTTCGTCTACGGTGAACAAGGGATTCCAACCTAGCTCTTTACGAGCCTTTTCGGCGCTGAGGCACTGATGGCGGATTTCATTGGACGCTTCATTGCGAATATCGGGACGCAGCGGGGAGTCCAATCGCAAGAGGATCTTCTCAACCAGGCAGGACACGGTGATGCGGAGCTCGTTCGAAAAGTTGAACGCCGCGCCACGCAGGGCTCGATCCTCTGCCAACCTCTCGGCCAGCAACATATAGGCCGCCGCGCCATCTTCCACGTAGAAGTAATCCCGGACGAACTGGCCGTCCGACCGGATCACCGGCCGTTCCCCCCGCAACGCGGACCGGATCGTACCGGGCACGATGCGATTCCAGTTCAGATCGCCCCCGCCGTAAAAATTCCCGCAGCGTGTGATGGCCACCGGGAGGTTGAACGTCTTGCCGTAAGTCTGCGCGATGAGGTCCGCGCAGGACTTGCTCACGTCGTAAGGATGGCGGCCTTCGAGCGGTGTGTCTTCCGAATACGGCAAGACCTCCTGGTCGCCGTAGGCCTTATCCGAAGACGCCACTACGATCGAACGCACCGAAGGCGAGCGGCGGCAGGCCTCCAGAACGCTCCAGGCGCCCTGGATATTGCTCTCAAACGTCGACATCGGATTGCGGTTCGCAATGCCGACGATGGTCTGCGCGGCCAAGTGAAACACTGTGTCGGCTTCGTACTCGCCCACGATTCGTTCCAGGAGGTCGCGATCGCATACGTCGCCACGCACAACCTTCACGGATTCGACGGTTCCGCTCCGGACCATTTCGCTCTGGGGAATCCAATCGCGAATCAGGCATACTACATCCGCCTTGGCGTCCACCAGACGGCGGACCAGCCAGCTCCCCAACAGGCCCGTAGCGCCGGTCACCAAGACGGGGCGATCCCGCCAAAATGGCGTTGCTATTCCCATACTTTCCATGGAGCTTGTCCGCTCTTCCACAGGTCGTTCAGGATCTGGTATTCACGAAACGTATCCATCGCGTAAAAGAAGCCGTCGTGATTGTAGGCGACCAGTTGGCGTTCCGCCGCCAGACGCTCGAGCGGTTCGCTTTCGAGGACGCATTGATCGTCGTCGAGATAGTCGAGTACCTCGCGCTGAAACACGAAGTATCCGGCACTGGCCCATGCGTCGGAGCGGGGCTTTTCGATGAAGTTCATCACCTGGTGGGATGCGTCGATGTCCAGAATGCCGAAGCGCGAAACGGGACGGAAGGTGGTCACCGTGGCGAGCTTTCCGTGACTCTTGTGAAATTCCACCAGGCGCCGGACATCGACGTCGCTCACGCCATCGCCGTAGGTCACCATAAAACAATCGTCGTGAAGGTACTTCTGGGCTCGACGGATACGCCCTCCTGTCATCGATTCCAGTCCGGTATCGGCCAGGGTGATGCGGAAGTTCTGCTCTTCGTGATCGCCATTGAACTGGATTTGTGATTTGCGGCCGAGGCAGATAGTGAAATCGTTGTTCATGGCCTCATAATTCAGGAAATATTCCTTGATCATGTTGCCGCGATAGCCCAGGCATAGAACGAAGTCGCGGAATCCGTGATGCGCGTATAACTTCATGATGTGCCAGAGGATGGGGCGTCCGCCGACGTCTACCAGGGGCTTCGGTCGAAATTCGGTCTCCTCGCGCATACGCGTCCCCATGCCGCCGCAGAGAATCACAACCTTCATGCTGTTAGTACTATCGTCAGCCAGGCTGCCATCCTACAGGGCGGCAATCTGGTTGTGTCCCTGTAACAGCTTTAGTGAAACAGCTCCCCCGCTTCGTAAGCGACTAGTCATCTACAGACGCCGGGTTTGGCACCCGACCTTGGACCATGAGGTTAAACCATGCTGCGAAAACTTCTGTTATCCTCCTGCTTTCTGGGGCTGCTGCTTGCCCTGAGCTTTCAATCTTCGGCCTAATCCATCACCTCCGGTGACGTTACCGGTACAATTACTGACCCCACGGGTGCCGCCATACCGAACACGTCGGTAACCCTGACGAATATCAATACGAACAGTGCCCAGAAGGCGACAACCAATTCCCAAGGAAGCTACCGCTTCGCGTTCGTACCGCCGGGCACCTACAGACTCACCGTGAGCGCCTCCGGTTTTTCGGACCACGCAAAGTAATGGAATCGTGGTTACTGCCGGACAACCAACCGCGGCAAACGCGCAGCTGCAGGTGGCAAGCGCCTCCACCGAAGTTGATGTGATCGAGGCTCCACCCGTGCTTCAGACTGAAAACGCCGACGTATCAACAAGCTACAACACCGAGACGATTGCGAATCTTCCGAATCCTGGCGGCGACATTACGTCCATCGCCCAGACGGCTCCGGGCGTCGTGATGAACACCCAGGCGGGTTATGGGAACTTCGTGGCCGACGGGATGCCTTCT
>JBEKBK010000467.1:0-6877 GCA_050015435.1 Bryobacteraceae bacterium | reverse complement strand
TCCACGGCAATGGAAGCGTTGTCGGGCAACCACGCCAGGTGACGAATGATCGCCGCAGATTCAGGCAGCTCGCGAACGATCCCGCCGCTCACACGTTGAAGGTAGAGATGCGTCGCGATGGAATAAGCTAGCCATTCGCCCGAATGGGAAACGACGCCCAAAGGATCCCTGAAATTGACCGGGCCCAGTTGATGGGCCGTGGTAACGAACTGCAAGCGATCCTCAGGCGCTGATCGACCCACGATGGAAAACAGCGCGAACGCAACCCAGACGGTGCGATTCATACCTGCCCTCCCGCAGTCCAATTTGGTGACTGGTAAACGATGCGGCCTCCGACGATGGTTATCAAAGACGTAATATCACGGAGACCGTTTTCCTCAACCGACAGAGGATCGGCGCTCAACACGGCGAGGTCCGCGAGCTTGCCGGGCTCGATCGAGCCCTTCTTGGCTTCGTCAAAACTGAGATACGCGCCATGGTGGGTTGCACAGCGAATCGCTTCCGCACGGGTGATGGCCTGGCTCGGCACAACCCGCTCGTCAGTTACGGAACGGCGAGCGACTGACTCCCAGACCGGCCAGAACAAGGAGATCGGAACGTTATCGGTCACGAGTGAGATCTTGACGCCTGCATCCAGCAAACTACGCAGAGGGGTGATCTCAGCTCGCCGGTCCGGCGGTAATCTCTTCTGGAGCAGATGCCCAGACTTATATATGTTCGAGTTTGTATGCGGGGTTATGAGCAGGCCCATCCGCACGATGCGTTCAATGTCCCGGGGCGTGAGCAGGCTTACATGACCCACCACCCAGCGCCGTTCATTTAATGGGACTTCCCTATCCACTTCATCGAGAATATCGATGATTCCAGGCGAGAGGTTCGCATTCGCAATCACGCGAATGTCGTTGTGGGCGCAATGGACGGCCAATTCCTTGAGGCGCTCCGGGGGCAAGCCTGTATCGTAGTTGAAGCCCGACTATCCGGTGTACGGCGATGCTGCTGCGGCACGGAGGTCATCGGAAGGGCGATGTTCAATGTTGACGTACAGTCCGGTTACCTTCAGCCAGTCGTCGCCCAGGGCAGGTTCGCTGAGCCATCCGCCCCATGCTTCCAGGAACGGCCCAAGCGGAGCTCCGGCGGCAGCCCGCCAGTTCGGACTGAACACCAGGGACGCCCGCATCGTCAATTTGCCATCTCGATGAACGTCCTTATAAGCGCGCAGTACTTCGTTCGCGATCCCGTGTTCCTCGAAAACGCTAGTCGTGCCGAAAGCGTGATAAGCCTGTGCCGAGATCGGCAAAGCGCGGGCGCGATCGGCGCGCGAGAACCGCGTCGCCTCACGAAACCAGAGGAGCTCGGCGAGCGGCTGCATGTCGGTCTCAATGAAGACGCCGGTGGGATCTCCATTCTGGTCCCTCTCGATTGTGAGTGAGGAATCGGGCGAAATTGTATCCCGGGTGATGCCGGCGCGCTTCAGCGCCAGTGTGTTCGCACACGAAACGAGTGGCGGAGTGCTGCGCCAGAACCCCCAGATGCAACGGATGAGGACCGGGTTGTTCGGCGCCGCTTCATCCAACTCCTGGCGTGTCGGCCAGCGCTTCTCGGCGAGGATGCCGGGCACGTCGAAGTAAAATGGCGGATCTCCGATCGGCATCGTCACAATCCACTCACCCGGCTTCGACTTGCGGGCCAGATCCGCGATCCGATCCTGCACGTCGCGGATGGAGCGGACGCGCCCCAGGGAAGGGAAGATCGCTTTCAGGCCCTCTCGATCCATGTGCGCGTGGCCGTCAATGAGGCCCGGCGTCACGGTCTTGCCCTTCAAATCCAGAACACGCGTTCCTCGGCCCGTGTGACGCGTCATCGCCGCATCGGGACCTACCGCGATAATCCGATCACCGGCAATCGCAACTGCGCTGGCGATCGTGAAGCCGGCATCGACCGTGATGATCTTGCCGTTCTTCAGCACTAAATCTGCTTCACGGGCGTCTGTCGACGGACGATTGGTCTGACCTTCGGCGGCAACACCAGCTCCGACTGCCGTCGCAATAGCAGTCCCGGCTCCGGTCAGGAAATCCCTGCGCCTGCTAGTGTCGTCTGTCATCACAGCCTCCCACCCAGAAAAATCTCCAAGGTTAGTGCATGGCCGCTTCACCGGCTGGTTTTCCTCTGGGCGGCGGCCTGCGCATAATCATGGGAAAAGGAATCAGGCAGCCGACGACGATCGCCATCAGGCTGATCACCTGCACGTAGGCGAGCGTGGTCGCTTGCCCTTGCAACATCGCCAGGACACGGGCGTACGCCTGCTGCGTGGCCGCCGCCGCTTCCACGCCCGAATTCTGCAAAGACCGGCTGATTCCGTTGACCAGATTCTCGAATGCCGCATTGCCGGTCTGGGCATGGCTGACCAATGTGTTCTGGTTCTGCTGGCTCACCCGCGTGAGCATGGTGCTCAAAAGGGCAATGCCGATACTGCCCCCGATATTGCGCACGAAGGCATTCATGCCGGAGACTTGGTTATTTTGCTCTCTCGGTATGCCCACGTAGGCGAGCGTATTGGAGGGCAGGAAAATGAACGCCAGGCCCGCGGTTTGCAGGATCCGCATGATTTCGGCTGTGCGGAAATCGATTCCGGAATAGAGATGCGTGGCCATGAAATAG
Organism: Bryobacteraceae bacterium; assembly: GCA_050015435.1. Classification (GTDB taxonomy): domain Bacteria; phylum Acidobacteriota; class Terriglobia; order Bryobacterales; family Bryobacteraceae; genus Palsa-187. The sequence goes on along the minus strand of JBEKBK010000467.1, from coordinate 4,219 downwards.
AGCGCGCTGGAGGTGGCTGCGAACCCAAACCCCATCATGAGGCGCGGGTCCACGCGAGAGACCAGAATGCCCGCGATCGGCATCATGACCAGCATGATAAAACCCCCGCCTGCGAGCGCTTCACCGGCGGTAGTGGCGTCGTAACCGAGCAGCGTTTGCAGGAATTGCGGTAGTAGTACGGTGGTGCCGTTCAGAACCATGCCGAGGATGAAAGTAAACATCATGGCCGTGGCGAAGTTGCGTCCTCCGAAGAGCCGCACGTTTACGATCGGGTGCTCCTGACGCGCTTCCCATATGGCCCAGGTAATCAGCGTAACGGCGGCGAAAATCGATGCGCTGGTAATCAGGCTCGAAGAAAACCAGTCGTCCTCCTGGCCCTTGTCCAAAACGAGCTGGAGCGCTCCGATACCGAGAGCGATCAGAGCAAACCCGATGTAATCGATACCCGCTTTTGCATGACGCACGCGCTCCTGTTCCCGCTTCAGGTACGGCGGATCTTCCACCATCCGCTGCGTAAGAAAGAGCGATAGAATGCCGATCGGAACGTTGATGAAGAAGATCCAGTGCCAACTGTAGTTATCGGTGATCCACCCGCCCACGGTGGGGCCGATGGCGGGCGCGATCACCACTGCCATGCCGTAGACGGCAAATCCGAGGCCGCGCTGGTGCACCGGGAACGTATCGGCGAGGATGGCTTGTTCGCTGGGCGCGAGGCCGCCTCCGCCCGCGCCTTGCAGGATGCGGAAGAGCACCAGCAATCCGAGACTGGGCGCGAGGCCGCACAGAAAAGAACTGACGGTAAACACAGCCACCGACGACATGTAAAAACGCTTGCGGCCGAATCGGGTGGCTAGCCAGGCGCTGATGGGCAGGATGACCGCGTTCGAAACCAGGTAGCTAGTGAGAACCCAGGTCCCCTCTTCCTGGCTTGCCCCCAGATTGCCGGCGATGTGCGGCAGAGCGACGTTGGCAATTGAGACATCGAGAACCTCCATGAACGTGGCGAGCGTCACCGTGAGCGCGACCAGCCAATGGTTATGAGAGGGCCGCCATTCCTGTCCGAACGATGTGGGGGACATACTTGCCACCTTTCAGGCAATTGCCCGTGGCACTATCATCTCATCCACTTCGACCTCTTGCGGAGAGTCAGCGCGGCTTCACGACAAGGTCGAAACTGTCTTTAAGCTCGACGGTCAGGTTCTCCGCCTCCGGGTTCGCAACGCGGTACATGGCCGCATGAAGGCGGTCCTTCTCGAGAGTGAGTTTTACGTAGTGATAGTTCGGGAATAAGATGCTCTGGTACAAATCCTGCGGCGTGCGCTCGACGAAATAAGGCGGCGCGCCGCCGCCACCGGATACCAGGTACGTGACACCTTCGACCACGGCACGTTCGTAATTGTGGATGTGCCCCGCACTGACCAGGAAACTGGCGTGAGAAGTCTGGGCGGCTTTCGAGAGATAGTCGCGCAGAGCGATCTCATTCGGCCTTGGATTGTGATCTACTTCGATGTGCTGTTGTATGTCGGCGACCGGAGGATGGTGCAACGTGAGGATCACGATATCGATCGAGGAGGGTAGGCCGTCGATCTGTTTGGCGATCCAGCGGGCCTGATCGCTGCCCGGCAGTAGCGAGGTGTCGCTGTCCAGCGCAAGCAGGTAAATCCGCGACCCGAGTTGTGCCGAGTACCAGCGCCGGTTGCGCATTTCGGGAAAGGCGTCCCACCAGTTCTCGAGGTCCCGCTTCGGATCGCCGACGAACTCATGATTCCCAAGCGTTGGGAACACATGGAAGTGCAAATCGCGCCAAGGCTTGGTCTCGGCCTGAAACACCGCATAATCGTTGGCGACGTTGCCCGCCAGCGGCACGTCACCATTCATGATCACGGCGGCGGGATGCTCCTTGGCAATCTGGTTCACCAGCCACTGGCGAATTCGCGGGTTAGTCTGCCGCGTGTTCGCCGGGTCGGTGAAGCGCTGGTCTCCATACGCAATAACCGTCATCGGGTTGGGCAACTGGCTGGCGTCGATCCGGAACGTGGGCCCGGATTCACTCAGCAGGCGATCGGTGGGAAGACTAGCCGCGGTCGGGGCCTGCGCAAAGAGCGCAACCAGCGTGGCCGGGAACAACAGAGTGAGCCGGATAGAGACCTCCATGACTTAAAGTCTCATATAAATATGAATATGGCGTGATACAACCGGCAGCGCATTACCTCGGAGCGCCTTGCGGCATATCGTTCCGGATGACCTTTCCGCCCTTCATCACGAACTTGACTCGCTGAAGTTCCGTGATGTCCGCCAGCGGATCGCCCGACACGGCGATCAGATCAGCGTATTTGCCCTTATCCACGGATCCGATCTGGTCCTGCCATCCCAGTGCCTCCGCGTTAATCATGGTTCCACCTTGGAGGGCCCTCGCAGGGGTCAAGCCGGCGCGCTTCACCAGCCACTCGAACTCCAGAGCCTGCGTCCCATGAGGGAAGGTCGATCCGTCGACACCGCTACCCACCATGACTTTGATTCCCTTGGTGGCAGCCGCCATCGATGCGGCCTTGACAAAAATCGGAATCATCCGAAACTTGCCGCCAGTGCTCCGTTCATCGTCATCGTCCATGTAAGGCTCGGTATAACGCACGCCGGTTGGATCGTAGTACAGATTGCGGGCGACCATCATGTTGACCTGTTCTTGATCTAAACCAAAGCCGTGCTCGATGGTGTCACAGCCGGCGATGATTGCGTTCCGTTGACCCTCGCCCCCGTAAACGTGACAGCCGGCCTTCTTGCCGAGGCGATGCGTCTCGTCAATCATTGCCTGCAATACAGGTAACGGATAGGTCGCCTGGTATTGGTCCTGGCCCGTTGCAGTGAATGAGTATGCACCCGCCGGGAACAACTTGATCCAATCGGCGCCGTGTCCAATCTGCTCGCGCACGGCAGCGCGCGCTTCTTCCACCGATCGAACCACCGTACTGGCTAACGGGTTCTCTGGAACCGCCGGGTTCCGAGGCTTAGCTCCCCAAACGATGCCCAGAGTCGACACCTGATACCTGGGTCCATCGAAGCGGCCCTGGTTAATGGCGTCGCGGATCGCGATATCGCCGTATCCGTTACCGTGGGAGCTCATATCACGCGCGGCGGTGAAGCCGGCCCGCAGGTCCGCTTGCACATTCTGCACCGCGATCAGCATGTAGTCTTCGGTCGTCCCCTTGGGCTTGCGCTGGTTGAACATGTGCGTATGCGCGTCAATCAGGCCGGGAAGGACCGTCGCTTGTCTGAAGTCGATCACTTCAACTCCCGCGGGAATCTTGACTTGGGATTCCGGTCCTACCTCGGTGATTCGTTCGCCCGAGATCAGCACCACCTGTCGCGTCAACATCTGGCCGGTCTTGCTGTCAAACAAGCGGCCGGCTCGGATCGCGAACTGACGCGGAGGGGGTGGGCATTGATAGACGCCCCCGTCGGACCCGACGCAGGGTGTCGCGCCCGCCCCTCGCCATGGGGCCGGAGGCGGTTGAACCTGCGCCCAAGAAGCAATTGCACTCATTAATATCCCGAGCAGCGGCGCTAGCAAGGATTTGAATTGCATCGCGTAACCTCTGACAGAGTGTAGCCAATTGGGATTCGAATTTAAAGGCTGCGGGCGTTGTGTCCCGGAACAAAACCGCTGGAGCGCCGGCTTAACGGGCCTCAAATTCAACGGCAAATTCCGGCAGGACTTCGGATGCGTGGGCAAGGGGGCCGTTTTCACCCAGCTCTTCCATCATCGAAGCCAGATCTCGTATCGCCGCGCAACCCAGGTTCGCTGCCACTCCTTTAATGGAATGGGCTGCGAACCTGGTCGCTTGAGCGTCGGAATTGCCGATTGCAGTGGCAAGGGTGGCAAGTTGCTCCGGCATGCTGTCGACAAACGCCGCGGCCAGACGTCTCGCCAGCTCTCCATCGCCCATCAGGCGTTCGATTAGATCATCCGTGTCGAACTGACTCTCCGGCAAACGCACGTTCGTTTTGGGCGCCTTCTGAAACTCCGCTAGCGCTTGCAGCAACACAGCTCGTGCCGAATCGGTTTCGTGATATATTCGTCCATCTCGGCCGCCAGGCACCTTCCCTTATAGCCGGTCAGGGCATGCGCGGTCATCGCGATCACAGGCAGGTGACCTCCTGTGTGTTTTTCCACCTGGCCGATAGCTGCGGTTGCCTGGAAACCGTCCGTTCCAGGCATCTG
>JBEKBK010000466.1:0-6900 GCA_050015435.1 Bryobacteraceae bacterium | reverse complement strand
TTCTCGTTGAGATAGTATTCCTTCTGCGCCTTCTCCATCTGGCGCTTCACGCGGCCCTGGATAGTGCGGTCGACATTGAGCTTTTCAATCTCGATGTCGAGCATTTCGGCCACTCGGGTCAGGCGATCAACCGGATCGAAGATCTCGAGCAGTTCCTGCTTTTCCTCGATGGCGAGCTGCATGTTCGCGCCCACCGTGTCAGCCAGTTTGCCGGGATCGTCGCCGCGGATCGCCGCGACCATGGTGTCGTAGTTGACGTTCTGGCTCAGCTTGACGTATTGCTCAAATAAGCCGGTAACGCGCGAGGTCAACGCGTCGAGCTGGGGTCCGGTCTCGATTTTGAAGCCGAAAGTCTTTACCGTGGCGCGAAAGAAGCCCTCTTCCTCGCTCACCGAAAGAATCTTGCCGCGCTCCACGCCTTCCACCAGCACTTTCAGGTTGCCGTCCGCCTGCTTGAGGCTCTGGACGATGTTGGCGACGGTACCGACGGCGAAAATCTCGTCCGGCCGGGGTTCGTCCACGCTCGCGTCATGCTGTGTGGCCAGGAAGATTTTCTTGTCGCCCGCGAGCGCTTCTTCGAGCGCCCTCACGCTCGACTCGCGGCCTACCAGAAACGGCGTCATCATGTGCGGGAAGATAACCACATCCCGGATGGGCATCATCGGCAGTCGGCGTGTGTCTGATTTGTCTTTCGAAGTAAGCATGGTGGTCAATTATCGGTGGTTAGCCAGTCGGCGGAGAACAGATTCTTCAGGATGGGAGGATTACTTCGCCGCTCAATACTAACCCGCTTTTTCCAGCAGCGCCATGTTGATCTTCTGCGTCATCACCATTTCCTTAGTGACCAGAAACTCGCGGACTTTTTTATAGGAAGGCAGATAATACATCAGATCCAACATCAAATCTTCAAGGATCATGCGCAAGCCCCGTGCTCCCACCTTGCGCTCCATGGCGAGCTGAGCGATCGCCTCCAAGGCGTCGTCGTTAAACTTCAGTCTAACATTTTCAAACTCGAACAGCTTTTGATACTGCCGTATGATTGCGTTCTTCGGCTTGGTCAGGATCTGAACCAGCGCTTCCTTGCTCAGGTCCTCCAGTACCGCCACCACCGGCAACCTCCCGATAAACTCGGGAATGAATCCACTCTTGATCAGATCCACCGGTTGCACCTGCTCGAGCATCGTGACATCGCGGCGTCCGGAGCTGCCCTGACGCCGTAAATTCTCCCGAGCGGCGTCATCGGGGTTGGTATTCGAGAAACCGATGGTGCGGGTACCCACACGCCGGGAGATGGTCTTTTCAAGCCCGATAAACGCTCCGCCGCAGATGAACAGGATGTTGGTCGTATCGACTGGCGTAAACTCCTGGTGCGGATGCTTGCGTCCCCCTTGCGGAGGAACATTGGCAATAGTGCCTTCGAGAATCTTCAGCAGCGCCTGCTGGACGCCCTCGCCCGAAACGTCACGCGTAATCGAGGGATTTTCGTCCTTCCGCCCGATTTTGTCGATCTCGTCAATATAGATGATGCCCTGCTGGCAGCGTTGCACATCCCAATCGGAATTTTGAAGCAGCCGCAGGATAATATTTTCAACGTCCTCGCCCACGTATCCAGCTTCGGTCAGCGTAGTGGCGTCGACGATGGCGAACGGCACGTCCAGAATCCTGGCCAAAGTCTGTGCCAGCAATGTCTTACCGGTGCCCGTCGGCCCAATCAGCAGGATGTTGGACTTGGATAATTCCACCTCGCCCGAACGCTGCTTGTTCATCTGGATGCGTTTGTAGTGGTTATAGACCGCTACCGCGAGCTTCTTTTTAGTCCCATCCTGCCCGATCACGTACTGATCAAGATACTCTTTTAACTCCAGAGGCTTAGGAAGCTTATGCGGGGCTCCATACTGCTGCTCGTGCCGGTCGTCTTCGAGGATCGAATTGCAGACGGCAATGCATTCGTCGCAGATGTACGCGCGAGGGTAATCGGAGGGGGACGATATCAGCTTGCCGACAACATCTTGACTCTTATGACAGAATGAACAACGCAAGGAATCATCGGAGCCAGCACGCTTCACAGAGGTCTCCTGGTGGTTATGGATACGGACGTTCTGATTATACCCAACTTTTGCATCCGGGGAACATAGCCCATGGCATACGCTGGCCAAAACTCTCATTCGGAAGCGGGTACCATACTGCTCGTCCGTGCCGGAGGTCCTCCAGGATCGAATGGCAAGAGGCGATGCAGTGGTCGCAAATATAGGCGCGCGGGTAGCCGGGTGGAGAGGATATGAGCTGGGCGACCTGATCCTTATGCTTGAGGCAGAACGAGCAGCGCAAGGAATCGTCGGAGTCGGCCGGATTCACAGGGTCTCTTAGTCGTTAGACGGATGGTGGACTAACTGATTATACAGAGCCTTCAGCTGACCCTGGATTGGTATTCTGGCGAAGAGGCCAATGGGACTGCTGACCATTTCCGGCGAACCCGGCTCGCGTTGGGAAGAGGTGGCGCACGGAGCGGCGCAACTGTTACGTTTCGAACCGGTAACCGAGACCAGGATGTCCCAGTGGATGGCGCAGGAATTCGGCGAAACGTCTGTACCCGCTAAGGCTTGGCGTCCTGCGGCGCTTTCGATTCTGGCAAGGATGGCCACCGAACACCATCTGGTGGTGGCGCTTCCCGGAGCAGAAACGCTGTTCGGCCCAATGCCGATCCTGCTGCGAGCGTACGTCGTGGCCGCCGGGACGGCTCGCATCCGGCGTGCTTTCGATCTGGTGCTGAACGCCGAGAATATGGACGTAGGGCAAATGGCGGAGGTGTTGCGGGCTGCCGTCGCCGCTCGGGAGCAGAGTTTTCTTTCAGCGGTGGTCGAGGTCCAGCTCCAGTTTCAGACCCGCCTCGAATTGGCGCGCCATGGAATAACGCCGACGGGCTCAGCTCAGCTCAAGCAGGTCGTATTCGGCCATCCGAGCGAGCAGATGTTCGCCAATTTACTGGATTTTTACCGCATCGGATGGGTCTATGAGCCGCGCAGTTTCCCGCTACAGTGGGCTAAAGACGGCAACGTTACGGAAGCGTTCACTCCGGATTTCTATTTGCCCGAATTCGATCTGTACGTCGAGCTGACGACGATGAAGCAGTCCCTGGTGACCAAGAAAAATCGGAAGGTGAAGCTGCTGCGGGCGATCTATCCTCACATCAACATTCAAGTCTTCTATCAAAAGGATTTTCAGGACTTGGTGTTCAAGTACGGCCAGCGGGTGGCTACCTTGTGAGCGCGGACCCCGTCAAACTGGAGCGGGTACTCTTCACCGCGGACCAGGTGAGCGTACGGATCCGTGAGGTCGCGGCCGAGATCAGCGAAAAGTACCGGGGCCGGGATCTCAAGCTGATTGCGGTTCTCAAGGGATCGGTATTTTTCCTGACCGAACTGGCGCGCGCAATCGATATCCCGCTGAAGATCGATTTCCTGGCGATTTCCAGTTTCGGGGGAAACTCGCCTGGCATGGTGCGCATTGCCAAGGACCTGGATGACCCGATTCAGGACGAGGACGTGCTGCTAGTGGAAGATATCGTCGATACCGGCTTGACCGCCCGTTTCCTGTTGCAGACGCTAGCGGGCCGCGCTCCCCGGTCGATTGCCATATGCACGTTATTGGACCGGACTGTCCGAAGACTCGTGCAGATCCCCGTGGAATTTCGATGTTTCGAGATTCCGGACCGGTTTGTGGTGGGCTGTGGCTTGGATCACAACCAGCTCTACCGCAATTTGGATTACATCGCGGTTCTCAAGCCGTAGTGCTGTTTACCGGCAGTTCGATCTCGACCAATAGTCCCGGACTGGCGTTCGATGCGCGAAGCGCGCCGTGATGCAGTTCCACGGCTCGCCGGGCGATGGAGAGGCCGAGACCAACCCCGCCGCTGCCACGGTTCCGGTCCGAATCGACCCGATAAAACGGATCGAACAGATGCGGAAGAGCTTCTTCGGGCACACCCGGACCGTAGTCGCGCACTCGGACTCGCGCGCGTCCGCCTCCATTCTCGAGCGAAACCTCCACATTGGAGTCGCGCGGTGCGTAGCGGATCGCATTGCGCACGACGTTCTCAAAGGTGCGGCGCAAGAGCTCGTTGTCTCCGTCCAGGGCCACCGCAGGCGCCGGGGTTAGCTTCAGCGCGCAGCCACGCGCGCGAGCTTCAATGGAACACGACTCGACCAGTTCTCCGATCAATTCGTTCAATTGGACATGTTCTGTTCTTCGTTGTGAGGAGTCGCCCTCCAGCCGGGTTACCTCGAGCATCTGCCCGATCAAGGCGTTCAATCGATCCGCTTCCTTTTGAATTCGGTCGAGAGGCAAGCCGCCCGGTTCACCGGAGCGCGCCAGCTCCACGGCAACGCTGAGCCTGGCGAGCGGGCTGCGCAACTCGTGGGAAATATCGAGCAACAGCCGGCGCTCCGCGGCCAGCAGCGTCTGGATGTGAGTCGCCATGCGATTGAACGACCCGGCAAGCTCGCCCAGCTCATCGTGACGGCTCGCATCCGCGCGAGCTTCAAAGTCTCCATGGCCGAAGCGGTCGAGCGCCTTGCGCAGCCCTCGCAAAGGCGAGGTCAGATGATACGCGAGCGCATAACACAACAGCACGGCAAGCGCTAACACCAGCAAGTACGCCGGTTGAAGATTCGAAAAGAATAGGATCTGCGGTTCGGTCACCAGGAAGTAGCAGTAATGGCCGTCGCCGGAGAATCGCGCGAAGGTCGTACCGCCGCGGCCGGAAAACGGAAACGTCGACCAGTTACGCGCTTCTTTTAATAAGTCCGCGTGCTGCTCACCCGTGACCAGATCGGTGCCGGTGCGGTCCGTAAGGATCGTTTCCTCCGCGTGGCTGACGATTCGGAAGCGCTCGAGCGCGTCCTGGAGCGCGGGCTTGCCCCCGGTTTCATAGGCGTGAACGGCCTCCACCATTTCCAGGCTCAGCAGCATGGAAAACGGCGCGGCACGGCGCGAATAAGGGTCATAGGTGAGGACATTGATCAGGATGGTAGCCGCCAGCGTGGTCACCAGCGTGAGTACGAACCAGCCGAGAATCTTCGCGAACAGGGATCTCACGAAATGGCTTTATCCCTTTCGGGTTCCTCCGCGGCATCGTCCGAGGACCGGCAGAACTGGTAACCGATGCCGCGCACGGTCTTGATCAGGGTGCGCTCGGTTTCCAGTTTCCGGCGCAAATGGCTGACGTGCATGTCGATCGAGCGGTCAAACGGCGTGGCCTTGCGATTGTACATGCTCTCCATGAGCGCATCGCGAGAGACGACGCTTCCGGCGGATCGCACCAGCGTTTCGAGAATATCGAACTCTAGCGTGGTGATCTCGATCGGGCGGTCGTCGCAGGTGACTTCGCGGGTTCCGGGATCGAGCACCACGCCATTGACTTCGATCCGTCCGCGGTTGTGCACCGGGACTCGCCGGAGAATCGCGCGCATACGGGCGAGCAGCTCACGAGGATTGAAGGGCTTCGGAAGATAGTCGTCGGCGCCAAGCTCTAGACCGACGATGCGGTCGGCCTCTTCACCGCGAGCGGTTAGCATCAACACCGGCACGCGGCTATCGACCCGAAGTCGCTTGAGGATCTGGAACCCATCGAGACCAGGCAACATAAGGTCGAGGACGATCAGGTCGAAGTTCCCGGCCAGCGCTCGTTCCAATCCGCGCGCGCCGTCATTCTCGCAAGTGACCGTCATTCCTTCGCGCTGCAGGAATTCCTCCAGCAGGGCGCATAACTCGGAATCGTCATCGATGATGAGGGTGGAAATCACTATCCCTATTTAAGCTCATCGGCCGGCTGGAGCGCGGCGGCGCGAAAACACATATGGCCGCAGATGAACGCTGATGAACGCAAATAAAACAACTCTTTAGAAAATGTCTTATCGGCGTTCATCAGCGTTTATCTCGGCCATGTGTCTTAGGCTTTAACGACTCGGCTTCCCGATTGAACACAACGGATCCCCCACCACGATGTTCTGCCAGCTCAAACTACGGATCGCGAGATAGTAGCTCTCCGCCAGATTGCGTCCAATGTAATAGGCGGGTAACAGGATGTCGGGGCGAGGAGTCATGATCAGGTACGGCTCGTCCACGTGACCCGAAGCTCCCGTGACGCCCTCCAGAACATAATCCGCGGTAAGCGTCTGCGGGCTGCCGGCGAACCACAGCTTCGGTGATTTCCAGTCACTGATGTTCCAATTCTCCGGCGGCCGCGCGAAGGTGCGTCCATTGCTCGAAACGTACTCGGTCATGATCGCCCCCGGCAGCCAATGAAATCCCACAAAACGGCGATGGCGATTCGGATCGTTCGAGCCCCAACTGGCGAAGCCGATGACATCGGTCTGATCATAGAGCACCTTCGTGGATTCGTCGAATACGACACGATCCTTCGGCAGCCGGATGGCGGCCGTGCGCAGCCAGTCATTACCCTTCTCATCATCCGACGATTTGAGATCGATCACGAACTTGCCTCGATTCGCCTGCCCGCGCGCGGCGGCTGCGGAGGCTTCGACCGACCGGTCGATCAGACCTTTTACTCCATCGAAATCGTACGCCGTCAGCCGGGTGACCAGGTAAATTGGGAATTGGGGGTGCGAAAACTTCGTATCGATCTTCTGGTTGAAGAACGGATTGGGAACCGCGCCGCGCAGCGGATGAGGACTTCCCCGCAGTAGCGTCAACTCGCTGTCTACCGCGGCGCCGTCAGTATCGAACCCGGAGCCCGCCGTGGCGCTGATTCGGAGCGGCACGCCCGACGTGGTCACGATGTAGAGGATCCGATCCACTCCTTGAATGGTTTGAAGGCACGCAGCGACCGGCCCAGAGATCTCGCGGTCGTAATCCGGCCGAGAAATGTTTTCGTCCTTCGTC
>JBEKBK010000465.1:0-12419 GCA_050015435.1 Bryobacteraceae bacterium | reverse complement strand
ATAACTCCGGCCCTCTCCCGAGCAAAAAGAATCAATCCGGTACCCGCCGCTGGCCCCTTTAAGTAAGGTACTTCACGAGGGTCCTGGTTACGTGCTGGACGCGGGCTCTCTTACGCACGTCTTTAGTCCGGGGCCCTGATAGATCAGCATTAACGTCATACTGACTCAGTGATTTTGCTTAGCCTCACTTTCACTAAAGGTCTGTTATGGTTGACTTGTGGAAGCAATTCACTCCGTGAGTGAGCCCAATCGGACCGCCGGCACGGTGAAAGCATTTCGAATGCTCGGCGTCCCGGTGCGGCTGCACTTCACCTTCATTCTGTTATTCCTGTTCCTTATCGTTACTGATCTGGGAAGCCGCCAAGCGAGTTCCAGCTATGTTCTCTTCTTGGCCGGTCTGTTCGCCAGCGTTCTGCTGCACGAAATGGCGCATGCTTACGTTGCGACCCGCTTCGGCGTGCGAACCACGGAAATCGTAATGTTCCCGATCGGCGGCTTGTCGCGCCTGGAACGCGCGCTCAAGCCCACCGAAGAACTGTGGATCACTTTGGCCGGGCCGGCCGTGAACCTGCTCATCTCCGTTGGCATTTTCGGATACATGCTTGCGATGCACCAGTCCGTCCCCATCAATCTTGCCGACTTGCTCCAGCCGACCGATGCCAACGCTCTCGCCCGGCTTGCCTATGGCAACCTGATTCTGGCGGCCTTCAATCTGTTGCCTGCGTTTCCCATGGACGGCGGACGCATTCTGCGCGCGCTCCTTTCCTACATTCGTCCGGAGGACCAAGCCACCCGTATCGCCGCCTGGATGGGACGTATGCTGGCGATCAGCATGGGACTGTACGGACTGCTCTCGCCGCAATTCATGCTGGTGTTCTTCGCCTTTTTCATCTATCTCGGCGCCGCTCAAGAAAGCGCTGCGGCGATGGGGCGCACGCTCACGCATGGTATTCCGGTGCGAGCGGCAATGATCACCGAATTCCGCACGCTCGAGCATGGCCATACCGTACGAGACGCGGCTAACTTGCTGCTATCCACATCCCAACAGGATTTCCCCGTAATTCATGGCGGTCAGGTGGTGGGGTTGCTCGGCCGTAACCTGCTGCTGCGAGCCTTGGCGGCCGAAGGACCGGACGCGTACGTCGCCGGGGTCATGGACCGTGATTTCCTGTTGCTGGAACCCGGCGCGGACCTGGCGCTGGTGCTGCCCACCATGGCGCACGCGGGGCGCTGTGCGCTGGTCATGGAAGGCACCCGGCTCCTGGGCCTGCTGACCGCCGATAACCTCTCGGAATTTCTGCTGCTGCGCCGCTTCGGCATGGAACCTGTGGTTTAGCTGTCGCCGCGGTGCGCCTATTAGTACCGGCCTGAAGACCAAGCGCGAGGCCGTTGAGCTTGGCTTGGGAACCCTACTACGTCTGAACAAGCAATCTTTCGGCCGCAACTCACGAAACGGTGATATACTGCTACGTCGCGCTAACATCACGTTATGCGCGACATATAACCGCCAAGGAGAGCTAGCATGCAGCCGAGCGACAGTTCACAAGCCGAAATCACCCAGGCCATCGGTATTTTGCAAGATGCTATTCGGAAAGAAGCGTTTGACAAACAAGCCGTCCGCGCCGATGTGGTTCGGGCAGCCAATATCCTGATGGGGATTCTTGGGTTGAAGGGCGTCGCCCCCGATACAGGCGCCGGCAATTGATTTCAATTAAACCCTGCCTTATTTAACAGGAGCGAGGGCCGGGTCGTGCCACAGGGCTTCCAGGTCCGGATCGTTCTTGATAAACGTTAATGCCGCGTCGCCAACTGGAAGCGATTTCACCGCGGCGATTGCCCGCCTCCGATCGCCGGTGAGTTCATAAGCCAGAACAATGCGGTCCATATAGGGGCCGCGGGCGGCCTCCGGAATGAGACTGATTTGTTCCAGCGCCTTCTGCCGCTCTCCCAGCTTGGCCCAATATTCGGCAAGATTTGCGTGAGTGTTATTGTCCGACTTCAGCACCTGCAAGGACTTGTTCGCCAGCTCAATCGCCTTATGGAACGCGTCCCGGGCCGCCTGCTCGCTGGCCGGCAAGTGGCGGTACACGGTGCCCAGGTTTCCCCACAATGTGTAAATATTCGGGTCAAGATCAATCCCCGATTTCAGCGCGGCGGCCGCCTCCGCGAAGCGGTGCTGGTAATAGTAAGCGACGCCCAGAGTTGTGTACGTTCTGGGAAGGGGATCGAAACGCAATGTCTTTGTAATCAAATCCGCTGCCTGCTGGAACTTGCCTTCGAGCAGATCGATCGCGGCGAGGTTTCGATATACGGTTTCGTTGTCCGGCGTTAGCTTTCCTGCCGCCTCGTACTCAGCCCGCGCGTCCGCGTAGCGGCCCCGATCCAGGTAAAAAAAGCCGAGCACGGCGTGCCCGTACCAATCGGCGGGCTTTCGCTGGATGGAGGCCCGATATGCGGCCTCGGCCTGTTCGTATTGATGCTCGGCTGCGTAGGCCTGACCGAGCACTCTGTAAGCTTCCGCATTTTCGGGAGCCATGCGCAGAACATCTTGCACCTCTTGAATGGCTTCCTTGGTCCGGCCGCTTTCGCTGTAAATCTCGCCCAGTTTTATGCGCGCATCGACTGCGTGCGGATCCAGCCGGATCGCTTTCTGAATACTATCGAGAGCCAATTTTGCTTCCGCCATACTGCTTTCCTGCTTGGCTTTTCTCCAGTGAGCCTGGCCCAGCGCCGCGAACGCCAGCGCGTAATTGGAGTCCAGGCGGGTCGCGTTGCTCAGGCTCGCGATCGCTCGGTCCACATTGCCGCTTTGGTCGTAACGGGCCAAATAGCCGCTACCTTCCAGATATTGCGCATAGGCTCCCGGGGTGAACGTCTCGCCGGCGGCCAAGGACGTAGACGATTCCGGGGACAGCTTCAACGCTAGAAGGCGGACGGCGCCGTTCACCGCCCCGTCCCGCACCGCGATCGGCTTCTCCGCGTCGAAGTCAAAAGTTCGGGAGGCGATCTGCCGAATGGTGGCGGTGTCCACTAGGTTCAGCGTGAACTGAATTCGATCGCTCCAGCGCTGAGCGCTTCCTGTGATCACGAGATTCGCGCCGTAAATCCGGCGAGCCGCGTCGGCGCTGGTGATGTTCCGGCCACGGACCTCGCTGGCAGGAACCACCATCAGCTTACCTTGAAACTCCTCTATCTGGGTTAGCTTCGAGGTCAATGTTTCGACCAGACCGTCGGCGAGCGTCTGAACCGCCGCGTCATTCCCGACCACGGAAAAAGGCAGAACCGCGATTCGCTTTTCCTCTGGTAGCGTCTCGCCCGGCCATAACCGGCGAACAATGAACCAGCTGGCCACGACGCCCAGCAGCAAGACTGCAGCGATCAGCAACCAAAGCTTCTTTCGGTGTGGCGGCTTGGGCAGGGTCTGCTGCGACGCTGGCGCCTCGCTGGCCACGCTGTAAGCCGCCGCTTGGTACCGCGACAGGGTTTCCGTGGCAGAGTCGGTAAGCCGCGCACGAATCTGACGCAACTCCGTCGCCATCTCCGCCGCCGATTGCCAGCGTTGGTCTGGATCCTTTGCCAATGCCTTGGCTAAAAATGATCCGATCGGCGCCGGCAGACCGGGCCGCAGCCTCTCGACCGCCGGCGCGTCTTCAGTCACAATCGCGTGCAGCACGCTGTACTGGCTGTTGCGGTGAAAAGGCAACTGGCCGGTAAGCATTTCGAACAGCACCACCCCGAGGGACCAGAGGTCGGTCCTGCGATCCACCGTTGAACCATGCGCTTGCTCGGGGGACATGTACGCCGGAGTCCCTACGGTGCCGCCGGGCGCCGTGAAGCGATCTGTATCCTGGCGCAGTGCGACCCCGAAATCCATAATCCAGGCATGCCCTTGCAGATCCACGGCAACATTGGCGCTCTTGATGTCCCGATGAATCACCCCTTTCTGGTGCGCAGCTTCCAGGCCGTCGGCGACTTGAATGGCAATGTCCACAGCCGTAACAAACGCCATCGGGCCGTCCCGCACCAGTTGGCTGATCGTCTTTCCTTCCACGAAGGCCATGGCGAAAAAGAGCTGGCCCTCGTGCTCGCTGATTTCGTGGATGGGGCAGATGTTCGGGTGATGGATCCGGGCCGCCGCCTGCGCTTCCCCAATGAAGCGTTTGTGGTCGGTCTCGGTCAGCGCATCCGGCGGGAGGAATTTCAGCGCGACCATTCTGTCCAGGCGCGTATCGTGGGCCTTGTACACCACCCCCATACCGCCTTTGCCGAGTTTCTCCGTGATGCGGTAATGCGAGACGGTTGACCCGATCATTTCCTCAGGTCCCCGCGGCTTGTCCAGTCGCCAGCTGCTGCGGAACGGACGGCGCGGCGTCCAGCCTGAACGTGGCCTTGGCGATCAGTTGCAGTTCTTCGACGCCGGTCTGGTCGTTCATAACTTTCGCATAACTATCCACGCGAAGTTGACTGGGGGGCAAATACACCAATCCCCCGGTGGGCACCCAGAAGATATTGACTCCATCCACCACCGCAAACGAGCACTGCGGCAAGCCATCCACAAAACAATCAATCCGGTAGAGGTTCTGCGTCTCCACGATCAAGCTGATGGCGCTATCCTCCAATAGCTCGGCTTTAACGATTTTGAGCGACCGGACTGGCTGCGCGCCCAGTTGACCGCAGGCGAAACGAAGCAGGTCCCGATCATGATTGAGGATGTCGTTGCGCGTAATCGCGTATGGGACATCTCTTTTCACTCCCTCGTCTTCGAGAAAGCTTCCCGCGTTACGGCCCACCCGGGAGGATCTCCGGATGGCCAGCCCCATTTGCGCCTCACCCGGAAGCTTCTTGAGCGGAACAGACGGCGCAACTTTCTCGAGTTTTTCCCGCAATTGTTCATGCAACCACCGATTGGCTCCGCCGCCGCCGGTGTTCTCATCGACGCCGATCACCTTTCCGATGCCGTGGTCCTGAAAGCCCGCCGCGAAGATGTCGGTGGCGCTATAAGAAGATGCGTCGATCAGCAGCGTCACGGGACCTTGATAGCATTGCTGCCGATCGTTCGCCGCGTCGGCGGCAGTAAGCGCCCTTCCCGCCGTCACAACGTCCGCGCTGGTGACTGATGCCAGCAGATCCATCGCCCAGGGTTTCCATTCGAGCTGATCCGCGTCCAGAGCGCTCTTGGTTTCCGCGTCTTGCATGGTAAATGCGATCTGCCGCGTCAACTGGCTATTGATGAAGTGAAACCTCGCGGGTTCAATCTTGCAGGGGGTCACCAGTTGCAGGATGCGCTCGGCGGCATCAATGGCGCCTCCCGGATTCGAGCGAACATCCAGAATCAGGCCGTGCGGCGCCTGTGCCTGCATCAGGTTCAGAATGCGCTCGAACTCATCCACAAATGCGTCCGAGCTTTCGCTGGCGGGATCGAGTTCGAACGTCCTGATTCGGATGTAGCCAAATCTCTTATCGGGGTGCGCGGGATCACGCAAATCGGCCGGGTCGACCGAATCGGCCTGCCCTGTGCTTCAGCGCCGCCATCGATTCGTTGACGCTGGAACGCGAACTCCGCCGTTTCACGCAAGGCAGACACGCCGTAGCCACCGACCACGGCAAGGCGATGCAGAATTGTTCGGGCCCGCCGCTGCGCGGGATGTATTCGACGACGACGGAATGTTCGTCCGGCGGCAAGGAGAAAGCGAGATCCCGTTTGGTCATTCTTTTCAACCCGCGCACAAACCGCGACGCGGGATTGCAGCCCGCCTCATGATCCGCTTCCCGTTCGATTGCGCGTTCCACCGCCATCCCTTGCCAAAACGTAATTTCCGCGCCCACATCGAAGCGCTCGTGTTGGAACCCTTCCAGAACGTTGGTCACCAGGAAGCGCCGCTTTCCCGGTTCGCCGTAACAATCCATGCGAAAGGGGAGAAACGCAAACGCGCCCCGGTAGGGCGCCGGCATGCCGTAAAAGGTGTGCGCATCGCGCAGCCGCAGGAACGCCTGGATCATCTGGTCATGGAATGAAAGATCCCTCGGATACTGGTCCAACTGCGCGTGGATGAGACGGAAATGCTGGACCGGGTCGGTCGCGTAACGGGCGCGCTTAAAGGGAAGATGCGCGTAAAATTGATCGATGAGCAGCGTCGCCTGCTCGACCAGAGTCTCCTTCTCCCGCCGGGTCAGGCGCGTGGACTGAGCCCGCGCTACAAATTCCGGAAGGGCGAGGATCTTCAGGTTCGGGCTGTTCAGTTGGTCCTTTTGCGATTGAAGCAACTGGAGCGCCGCGCGTGTCTGGTCACTTGCGTCCTCGTAAATCATAATCCTTGCTCCTCCCACGTCGGCCACCCGGACAAGCTTCTTTGTAACCCACCAGTGGGCGAAAGAGCAAGTGAATGCTGATGAACAGCAATAAACCAATTCTTTCTTATTTACGTTTATTGCCGTTCATGCACGGCTAAATCAGTTTCAGCACACTTTTCACTATGGTGCAGATCAGGTCCAGGAACCGTCATTTTGGCCTCGGACCCGTAGGTTATACTCGACGCTTGGCGACCGTATTTTTAGCTCATTCTCCACCCGACCATGACTTCGCAAGGCGCCTCGCCGGGTTCCTGGAGCTCGGTTGCAATCTGACTTGCTACATCGACGACGGGCAGATCGGTGAGAACCAGGATTTGATCGCGAAAGCGGAGGAAGGCCTCTGCGCCGATGTGCTGTTGCTGCTTCTGTCTCCATCCTCCTCTCCTCCACGGTGGATCCGGGAACGCTGGGAGGCGGTGCTTTTCGATCAGGCAAAACAGGAAAAAGTAGAAGTGGTTACGATGCTGTTGCGGGAATGTTCATTCCCGCCCTTGTTGCGGCGCCGGAATTTCATTGATGCAACCACAAACCGGCTGACTGCCTGGCGGCTTCTGAAGCGCTGGTTCGGGCTGCGGCAGCGCGAATCCGGCGCGGCGCCGAGCCGCGAGTTCTCAGGCGATCTGGAGGATTTGTATGTGACTCTGGCGGATCGCGCCGGTACGCTGCAGGTCAATGGGGCCGCCGCATCGCGGTTCGCCGCAGAAGCCGAGGAGGAGTTCGAGGCGGTGCTGTGGGTGCCGTGTCACGGCCGCACGCTGGCCCAAGCCTCGGGAGAACTGAGCCATCAGCTGGGACTTACGCTCGATCTTACGGTGGAGGAGAATTGCGGCCGCATCCGCGAGTTGCTGACCACCCGCCGGTGTCTGGTCGTGCTGGATGCGCCGGGGACTGAGATTTCTCAGGAGCTGACCGCGGGTGGCCGCACATCGACAGCGATCACCCACGACATTGTGAAGATCTTGAAGACACCGGCGACTGAGGCTTACGCCCGCCAGCTGGTCGCGGCGCGGCGATTCGCCGAGGCGTACGAGTTGCTGTACCATCTGCTGGACGCGGCAGACGATCCGGAAAGTTGCGCCCGCGAACTCACCTGGATCTGCGAGCATTGGGATCGCGTGGACGAAGCGAATCTGCTGCGGCTGAACTATCGTCAAGCGGGCGCGGAGCAACTTGTGCTGTTTTAAATCGGCCTGCGATCGCGCATCCTGCGACCGGGACAGGAAATCGCGATTCAGCGGCGAAGAATTTCCGGGCGGCCCGCACCTAGTCGCCTGAGAACGGACTCGTTCGAATCCCGGCTAGGGTGTCGCTGAGTGCTCGAACTCACAAAAGAAGAGTGAAGTCAGCAAGTTCTTAAACCGGTGTGCTCCCCACCTGGGACACGTTTCGAACTCTGCAGCAGTCTCGACATTTCAGACCAAGAAATACAAAGGGAAATTAGAGGCTCGATTAGGGAATTCGGGATCGGTGGGACAAGAAATCTGATAAACTCGGACACAATCAATGGAGTGCCCCCAATGTCGTCTGACCAACCCGGACACAGCGACCCGTTGCGACTGCGGTTACAATTTTCAGACGCGATCCATCGAATCCTCCGCGCCCCTGTCACAGGCTGAGATCGACCACACCCTTCAAAGGACGCCCCTGCCTCCTATGCGGATTGGCTTTGTGTTGTCAGCTCTGATCTTGGTGTCGGAGTTTATCAACCCTAACAGCGGCGTCCCGCAAGCAGGAATTCAGTCCAACCTGGTCTTCTCAATATCGAGCAATGAATTACTTGCCTCACCAAGGCGCTAGCGCGCGGCCACCCAGCGAATCCCGACGTCGGCGGCCGAGCGGACGCGGTCGATCAGTTGCGCGGCATGATGTTGGATATGGCGGATATTGACGAACTGGTGCTCCAGCTTGGACATGCGATACCAACTGAAGCCACTTTCGGTGCCGTCGAGATCCAACGCGTCCACGGCGTCATCGATCATCCGATCGCAGAACTCCCAGTACTCGAGCACCTGCGCTTGCGTGTACGGCTCACCCGCGATGCCGTCGCCCTCGCCGCGATGCTGTTCCCACAGCCTAAACGCAGCTTCGTCGTGCTGAAGATACAGGTGTGCAAAGAACAGAGCGTGATACGACACCTGCCAGAACGCATTCTTGTGGTTGGTGCTCAACCACTCCTCGGGCGGGCAGCGCTCGATGGCTTCGCGGAGCATCGCCAGCGACGCGTGATACTGGCTTTTCAGCACGGCTCGAAGCATCGGATGCGTGTGGTTCACCGGCTCGATTGTACATCGAGGCAGCCTTCGCAGGCACCTGTCCAGCTACGGTCACGAATCGCGAATCGTCGGATCGACTCTCGCGGGCCGTTTCCATTAGGTGAGCTAAGTATATTGTTACCCAATATTGGTGCTGGCCGCTTGGATTTATTGGCTCTGGTGCGTTCACCGTTACCACGACATAATTACGTCGATCCCCGGCTACCGTCATCCGATCTCGCCAGGACAGGCAGTCGCGTGGAACTTTATTCCTTTCTACAACTTTTATTGGGTATTTAAATGGCCGTCCGAGATCGCCACGTTCGTGAACTGGCGCACTCAGGCCCCTACGATGCGGGGGTGGATCGTCGGGCTGCTGGTGCTGGGTGGGTTTGTCATGCGCATTGTGGACGGCAGCATCGGAATGGCCGTGGTCTTTGCCGGCGGCGTCTACATTTCGCGTCAGATCCTCAAGGCGCTCGCGGCTCCGCCTGTCCCAGACTCAGCAATGGCGCTTCCAGGACCGCCCTCGACGCTGGGCTTGCATTAGCTACGGATCGGGATCTAATTTTTGTCTGGCATAACTGGCATAAGAGGATACGCGACTTCACGGTTCTAACGTGGGTGGATTGAGTTCGAATCCAGGCTGGAGTCTTAAGATTTGGCTCCCCAGTCTGGACACGTTTCGAACTTTTGCGGCCTAGAACGCGGTCTGCTCGAACTACTCCAATTGCTTTTGGACCAATGGCATCCACGCCAAACTGGCACGCACATCCAGACTGGGTACCCAGCGTAGACACGTCTCGAACTCGTCGGAGCGGGCACTTTGGGTCTCACAAAGGGCCCGTTTCGGGAAGACGCACCGCAACAGCGCGCAGACTGTAACTTTCCCTGCTCTGCCCCAGAGGCAGGTATTCGGATTAAAGTGTAAACATGGACTCGGAGCCAGCCGGATTTGTTGAACACGCCGCCAGCATTGCCGCGTCCGGTAGATGGGATGCGGTCAACGAGACCGTAAAGCACTGGGCCGCACGCCCGAAAAGAAAAGACGAGATGTGGTATGGCGAGCTCTTCGCAGACCTCTGTTTTCGCGTGTTCCACGAATACTCCGCACTCAAAGAAGCGTATGTAGCCCTTCCGCCGAAAGAGGACTTAGCACCTCTGTCATGGCGGGCAAGAAACCTTCTCGAATTGTCGGTGTGGGTGACATTTTGTGCGACCGATCGAAACAAAGCGCGCCAGTTCTTCGAGGATCTGGGGAGGGATGCGAACAACCTTTTGAAAGCTTTTCAGACGCGGGGCCAGGCTACCAAGCAATCTCCGGACTCGTTTCAATGGGGGATGGACGTACGGGACGGGTTAGCGAACGCGGCCCTTGTAAGGGGCGTTGCATCGATCGATGGGCAGTTTACAGGAGTTGCCGATGCTGCTGGCGCAATCGGCATCGGGCACCATTTCACCCTGATGAACAAACTTCTATCAAAGTTCGCCCATCCTACCGCAATGCTGATCTTAGGGAACTCGGAAACGCGAAGGATGCAGAAAGATTCGGTGTTTGCGAACGGCTGCCTGTTTTTTGTGGGCGCCTTCACTGCCCTCGAAAACATCTCCAAGAGCGTATGGTAGCCTCCGGTTCACGCGCCTGATCACGCTCAAGCGAACGGCAAGTTCGAGTGCGCAACTGGGGTCGTCAGTAATCGCGAGATCCGAAACATCGATTTTGAGTGGCTTCCCAGTCTGGACACGTTTCGAACTTTTGCAGCCTAAAACGCGGTCCGCTTGGCTTCGTACTCGGGATCGCGTCCGGGCAGAGTCGCCGCCTCTCTAGAACATCAACGTTGAAGCAGCGGGTGTGTGCGGCCGGAACCGGTGTAGTGCGGACTCGGTCAACAGTTCATCGGAACGGGCATTCCATCTTTCGACCGGCCGGTCAGGAGTCCGTTGTGGAAAGTGAGGCTTGCTACGATACGTTGTCCCTTATAGAGATCAAAGTTCAGATGCCCCCCTGGCCTGTAACCAACCGTCTCGAGAATCCAGAATTCATCCACGTCGTTTAGCAAAGGAAACGCGGCCTTTTGCCGCTCCAGTTCGTCGAGAATTTGCTCAGGAAAGAAGGTGAACTGGTCACGCTCAAGAAAGAGCAGCCGCTTCGTTGCCGGGGCGGCGATAAGCTTCGGAAGTTTGTTCGTCAGCGCCTTCGCGATTACCTTGTCCAGATCATTTATGACCTGCTGTCTCCGGATCGAAAGCATGCCCGGAGACTTCTGGCGAAATGGCGGCGTGAACTCGACCGTTAGAGTGATGACGGAATCCGTCTTGCCAGCGCTACCAGGCACAGGGCAGGCATACTCATGCTGCCCCTGTCGAAGGCGGAGCCGGTTGGCCACAATCCACGCATGGACGGCTTCAACAATTACCCTGCGCGCAGCCGGTCTCTGACCGTCAAGCGTCCCAACCGGCACGTACACTACTATTCCATGATCGGGAACAAGAAGCGTGGCATCGTTCTCGATTCCCAAAAACACCTCTTTGAAGGCCGCGAAATCCCGCTTGTCGCCCATGAACGGCTCGATGAGGGTGTGCTTGATCGCCAAAGTCTTCCCGTCTGACTTTCCGGTGGCAAGCGCTTCGACCGTGCCGTCGATCAACTGGTCCAGCGGAATAATCTCCGCGTCAGCCCACGAGTCATCCTCATACGCGGACAGAAATAGCTTGACGAAAACCTCGTCGTCTTTGCCGGGTTTTGCGGGCATCTTCGGTGGCCTCAGAATCATGTTCCCACGAAAACACACACCCGAACGAAATGGTCGTGGCCAATCCCGTGAGCCTGCCAAGCGGTCTTGCTCCAGACTTCCGTCGAACCGGCAAATCGAGAAACAGAAGAGCAAAACCGTGAAGCTCTAAAACCGTAGTGCCTCCCCAGGTATGATTCGAACCCGCCATGCCTGGCCTGGCTGATCAGCTATAGAATCAGGCGTCAGGCTCGTCCCGCAGCTCTCGAGAGATCTCCAGCGCCGCCTTACGCGCCTCTTCAATCGCGCCAATCGGGAAGCTGATCGCGCCCACCTTCGGATGCCCGCCTCCGCCGTACCGCTCGCAGATGGTCGCCAGGTTGAATTTCACCGGTTTGAGCGCCCACGGGTTCGATCCCACGGAGACTTTCGTGCGGAAGCTAGACGTGCTCACCGACACCGTGTACGTGGATTGAGGAAACAAGTAGTACGGGATGAACTTGTTGTATCCCTCCAGATCGAAATCCACCAGATCGAAGTAGACTACGCCATCGCTGCATTGGGCCTGCCGCTGGATGACCTCCATCGATCGCAAGTGGCGGTCATACAGCGGGCGGAAAACCGCGTCGATCTCGGCGTCGGCCGCAATCTCGGCCAATTTCTGGCTCCGCATTTTGACGATGATCTTCTGGACCACCTCGGAGCCCTTCGCTCCCTCGATCACCAGCGTGAGCCGGGTTGCGGGCGAGACTAGTTCCACGGCTTCCTGCGCATTCGCGTATTGAGCGCCGTCGACAATGTCGGCCCAGTGCACCAGCTCTTCAAGGTCCGGCGCATCAAAGCCGAACCGTTCCTTGGCGACGGTAGCGATGTACATCGTGCAGGAGCGGAAGCTGGGGTCGTACATCTTTCGCCCACTCGTGTCGTGGCGAAAGTGCTCCGCATCCTCTGCGGTTAGGAAGGCGCTCTGGTGATGGTCGAACCACCACGTGACCCTCGGATCGGTGGAATACTTGAAGTCGACGATGGCGTTTTCGTCCCCGTCGAACATTCCCGGCTCGAACAGGTCGGTGGCTTTGTGCGC
>JBEKBK010000464.1:0-6907 GCA_050015435.1 Bryobacteraceae bacterium | reverse complement strand
CAAGGGGTGGGCAACTACCTCAAGTCCTATGCGAAGCCGACGTTCATCATGCTGCCATTTAACATCATCAGCGAACTTTCGCGCACGCTGGCCCTGGCCGTCCGTTTGTTCGGAAATATGATGAGCGGGGCGATGATTATCGGCATCCTGCTCACGATTACGCCCTTCATCTTCCCGATCGTCATGACGATGCTCGGTCTGCTCACCGGCATGGTGCAGGCCTACATTTTCAGCATCCTGGCAGCGGTGTACATCGCGGCGGCCACGCGAATTCGTAAGCCCAAGCCGGAACCCATTCAAGCATGAACTACAAGGAGACACTGTGGACAGCCTGACTCTTATCGCGGTGGCATCAATCGTCATCGCCGGCATCACGATTAGTTTGGGGGCCATCGGGCCCGCGCTGGCGGAAGGGAGGGCGGTCGCAACGGCGCTGACTTCGCTCGCCCAGCAGCCGGATGCCTCCGCTACCATTACCCGGACCTTGTTCGTGGGCCTGGCGATGATCGAATCCATCGCCATCTACTGTTTTGTGGTCTCGATGATTCTCATCTTCGCCAACCCGTTCTGGAATCACGCCATCGCCCAAACCGCGGGAAAGTAGCCCATGCTTATCGATTGGTTCACCGTCGGTGCGCAGGCACTCAACTTTCTCATCCTGGTGTGGTTGATGAAGCGCTTTCTTTATCAGCCCATCCGCCACGCCATTGATGAGCGGGAGAAGCGGATCGCCAGCGAACTCGCGAACGCCGACGCGAAAAAGGCCGAAGCCCAAAAGGAACACGATGAGTTTCAGCACAAGAACGAGGAGTTCGACCGGCAGCGTGCCGCGCTGTTAACCAAAGCCACAGACGAGGCGCAGACGGAACGTCAGCGGCTCCTCGACGAAGCGCGGAAGGCTGCGGTGGCTTTGAATTCCAAACGGCAGGAAGCGTTAAGAAGCGAAGAACAGAACTTACATCAAGCCATCCGCCGCCGGACGCAGCAGGAAGTATTTGCAATCGCACGAAAGGCGCTGGGGGATCTTGCCACGGTGAGTCTGGAAGAGCGCCTGGGGGAGGTGTTCACTCGCCGCTTGCGAGAGATGGATGGCAAGGCGAAGGAAGGCCTCGCCCAGGCCCTCAAGACCACGTCTGAACCCGCGGTCGTGCGCAGTACGTTTGATCTGCCTCCGGAGCAACGCGCGGCCATACAGAATGCGCTCAACGAAACTTTCTCGGCTGAGATCCACGTTCGGTTCGAGACTGCGCCGGACCTGATCAGCGGCATTGAACTCACCACGAATGGACAAAAGGTGGCTTGGAGCATCGCGGATTACCTGGCGTCGATGGAAAAAGGCGTCAGCGACCTTCTGAAAGAGAAGGCCCAAGCTGAAGCCAAAGCCGAGCCTAAACCGGAGCCCAAGCCGGAAGTCCCAGCGGACGCCAAGTCCAAGCCGGAACCCGGAGCTAAGCCGGAAGTCCCAGCAGACGCCAAGCCCACGCCTGAACCCGAAGCTAAACCGGAAGTCCCAGTGGAGGCCAAGCCCACGCCTGAACCCGAAGCTAAACCGGAAGCCCCAGCAAAGGCCAAGCCCACGCCTGAACCCGAAGCTAAGCCGGAAGCCCCAGCGGACGCCAAGTCCAAGCCGGAACCCGAAGCTAAACCGGAAGTCCCAGCAGACGCCAAGCCCACGCCTGAACCCGAAGCTAAACCGGAAGTCCCAGTGGAGGCCAAGCCCACGCCTGAACCCGAAGCTAAGCCGAAAGTCCCAGCCGAGGCCAAGTCCACGCCGGAACCCGAAGCTAAGCCGGACGTCCCTGCGGACGCCAAGCCCACGCCTGAACCCGAGGCCAAGCCTAAGCCCGAACCTGCAGAACCTGAGGCCGGAAAAAGCCAATGAATATGGAGCCGGAGAGCCTCCAGAACGATTTCGACCGGGCGTTTGCTGGAATCAGCCAAGTGCGAGAAGCATTCACGCCGGAACTGACGCCAAGGGAGGTGGGCACGATCACCAGTGTCGCCACCGCCATCGCCAAGGTGTCCGGTCTTCCCGGTGTGGGCTTCGATGAGTTGGTGACGTTTCCCGGCGATGTGCTCGGCATTGCATTCAACGTGGACGAACACGAAATCGGCGTGGTGCTGCTCGGCGAATGCTGGCATCTGCATGTGGGAGATGAAGTCCGGCGCACGGGCCGGGTCATGGACGTGGGCGTGGGCGACGGATTGCTGGGTCGCGTCATTGACCCGCTCGGCCGGCCACTCGATCGCAACGGACCGGTGGCCTCCAGCAAGCGCCTTCCCGTGGAACGCCGCGCTCCGGCCATCATGGACCGCGCGCCCGTCACGGTGCCTCTCCAGACCGGTCTCATGGTCATCGATGCTCTCATTCCGGTTGGGCGCGGCCAGCGCGAGTTGATTCTCGGTGACCGCCAGACCGGCAAGACCGCCATTGCAATCGACACCATCCTTAACCAGCGCGGCGAGCATGTGGTGTGCGTGTATTGTGCCATTGGTCAGCGCGCCTCCGCCGTGGCGAAGACCGTGGCATCGTTGCGGGAAAAGGGCGCGATGGATTACACGGTCGTCGTGGTGGCCGAAGGCAACGACCCGCCGGGTCTCGCTTACATCGCGCCTTACGCCGCCACCAGCATCGCGGAGTCTTTCATGGAATCGGGCCGGGATGTGCTGATCGTTTACGATGACCTCACCCAGCATGCTCGCGCCTACCGCGAACTCTCTCTCTTGTTGCGCCGCCCGCCCGGCCGCGAAGCGTTTCCCGGCGACATCTTTTATATCCACTCGCGGCTGCTCGAACGTGCGACGCACTTGCGCAAGGAACTCGGCGGCGGCTCGCTCACCGCGCTGCCCATCATCGAAACCGAGGCTCAGGACATTTCCGCTTATATTCCGACCAACTTGATTTCCATCACGGACGGGCAGATCTACCTCTCGCCGTCGCTATTCGAATTGGGCGTGCTACCCGCAGTCGATGTCGGAAAATCCGTTTCGCGCGTCGGAGGTGAAGCGCAACGAGCGGCCTACCGCGAACTGGCGGGCGGCCTCAAGCTCGCCTATGCGCAGTTTGAGGAACTCGAAACGTTTTCGCGGTTCGGAGCCCGCCTGGATGAAGACACCCGGAAGACCATCGAACATGGACGGCGCATTCGCGCCTGCCTCAAACAGCCCGAATTCGCCCCGGTATCCGTACCCGCGCAAATCGCCGTGCTGCTGGCGTTGACCGCGGAACTGTTCGACCACGTGCCGTTGGAACAGATGACGGACGCCGAGCACGCCCTACGCGCGGCAGCGGCGGATATCCCTGCGGAGGTTCGCCAACGATTGTTTACGGCTGAAAAATTGAGTGACGAGGACCGCAACGCGATTATCGAAATTGCCCGCAAATCGCTCGCGCCTTTTCAACCTAAGGCCGAAGCTAAAGTCGAATCCAAGCCCGAATCCAAGCCGAAGTCATGAGCGATACGACGGCCAGTCTGCGACGAAAGATCGGTGGAGCCGGGGATCTCCAATCCGTCGTCAGCACGATGAAGGCCGTGGCCGCCTCTAGCATTGGACAATACGAGAGATCGGTGCTCGCGTTGGCCGACTATTATCGCGCCGTGGAACTCGGGCTGGGCTTGTGCTTCCGGGAAAGCGGACCAGCGGCCTGGACGGCAGAACGAAAAGGCCAAACCGATTCCGGTCCGATCGGCGCTGCGGTGTTCGGCTCTGACCAAGGGCTCGTCGGCCAGTTTAATGAGGTGGTCGCCGATTATGCGATTAAGACTCTCGCGGCTCTGCCCGGCAAACCCGAAGTGTGGGCCGTCGGTGAGCGTGTTCATGCGCGCCTGACGGACGGGGGGCTGTCGCCGGTGGGGCTCTTCGCCGTGCCGAATTCCGTCAAGGCCATCACCCCACTCGTCGGGCAGATTCAAATCGAAAGCGAAACGCGCCGGGCCAAACGCGAGTATGCGCGTGTTTACGTCTTCCATAACCGCCCGCAGTCTGGGGCGCTCTACGAGCCGGTCAGCCAGCGATTGTTGCCGCTCGACGCGCAATGGCAGCAAGGTTTGGCTCAAGTCCGCTGGCCGGCCGGGAGCCTGCCCGAAGTCATGGGCGGCGGCACCACGACTCTCCGCGCTCTCATTCGCGAATATCTTTTCATCTCGCTCTTCCGCGCGTGCGCCGAATCCCTCGCGAGCGAGAACGCGAGCCGCATGGCGGCCATGCAACGCGCCGAAAAAAACATCGACGAATTGCTGGAGGACCTCAACCGGACATTCCATCGCTTGCGCCAGAGCGGCATCGATGAGGAACTGTTCGACGTCGTCTCAGGCTTCGAAGCGTTGAGCGGAGAGGACCAATAACACGAAGCGACCGAAGGGATGAAGATGAAAATCAATTCAAAGGATTTCCGGGTACGGCCCGGAGAAACAGTCAAGCTGAGCAAGTGGCCGACAATTGTGAAGCCCTTTTGCAAGTCGAAGCAAGAGTATCAAGAAGTCCTGCAAAAACATGTTGAGGATTTGAGCAAGCTGCAACAGCTTCACTATGCGTCCAACCGCTATGCGCTGCTGCTGATTTTTCAAGGGATGGACGCCGGCGGCAAGGACGGCGCGATCCGTCACGTCATGTCCGGGGTCAATCCGCAAGGCTGTCAGGTCTTCAGCTTCAAACAGCCGAGCGCCGACGAGCTGGAACATGATTTTCTCTGGCGCACGACGCGCTGTCTGCCGGAACGAGGGCGGATCGGCATCTTCAATCGTTCCTATTATGAGGAGGTGCTGGTCGTTCGGGTGCACCCGGAGATTCTCCGCAACCAGGGGCTTTCCGAAGAGCTGCGCGATGAGAAGACCATTTGGAAGGAGCGGTATCGTTCCATCGTGAACCTGGAGAGCCATCTATATCGCAACGGAACGCGGACTATCAAGATCTTCCTCCACCTGTCAAAGGACGAACAGCGTAAGCGCTTCCTCGAACGCATCGATGAGCCGGAGAAGAACTGGAAGTTCAGCCTTGCGGACATTCACGAGCGGAAGTACTGGAAGCACTACATGCTGGCTTATGAAGACTGCCTGGAGGCGACCAGCACCCATCACGCGCCTTGGTACGCCGTTCCCGCCGATGACAAGGAGAACGCCCGGTTGATCGTTTCTCAAATTGTCCTGGATACGTTCAACGAACTTAAGATGGCATATCCCAAGACCACCGCGAAACGCCGCCAGGAATTGGAATCGATCGGCAAGCTGCTAACAAGGTAGAGCATGGCAACTTCTTTCCCCAAGGATGTCCCACTTCCGGCCGGCCTCACCAGCGATGAAGCCCGAAGCCGGCTGGAAAAGTTCGGTCCCAACACTGTAGCCGATACTGCACTGCACCCATTGCGCAGGGCGCTGACGAAGTTCTGGGCGCCGGTTCCATGGATGCTGGAGGCCGCGATCGTGCTCGAGGTTACCCTCGGCAAGTACTTCGAAGCTGCGATTATCGCGCTTCTCCTGGCCTTCAACGCGGCTCTCGGGTTCTTCCAGGAAGGGCGCGCTCAGGCGACTCTTGCCGCGCTGAAGTCGCGACTCGCGCTGAATGCCTCGGTCCGTCGCGACGGTACTTGGTCCACCGTGCCCGCTGCCGGACTTGTACCCGGCGATATTGTGAAGTTATCACTCGGGGCCGTAGTCGCCGCCGATGTACGCCTGACCGGGGGATCGGTGCTGCTTGACCAGTCCATGCTCACCGGCGAATCCGTTCCGATCGAAGCCGGCGCCGGGTTCGAAACTTATGCGGGAGCGCTGGTGCGGCGTGGCGAAGCGGTCGCGGAGGTCACGGCCACGGGAGCGCGTACGAAGTTTGGGCGCACCGCGGAACTGGTTCGCACCGCTCACATCGAAAGCTCGCAGCAGAAGGCGGTTCTGCGCGTCGTGCGCAATCTCGCCATTGTCAACGGCGTCATCATCGCGATCCTGGTGGGATATGCCTACGCTCTCAAGATGCCGGGAGGCGAGATCATTCCCCTGGTGCTCACGGGGATTCTGGCGTCGATCCCAGTAGCGCTGCCTGCTACCTTTACCCTTGCGGCGGCGCTTGGCGCGCGGGCTCTGGCAAAGCTGGACGTTCTTCCAACCAGGCTCTCCGCGGTAGATGAAGCGGCAAGCATCGACGTACTGTGCGCCGATAAGACGGGCACGCTAACGCAAAACACGCTGACCGTCACCGCCGTCCAT
The DNA here is from genome assembly GCA_050015435.1 of Bryobacteraceae bacterium. GTDB lineage: Bacteria > Acidobacteriota > Terriglobia > Bryobacterales > Bryobacteraceae > Palsa-187. Next base: position 710 of record JBEKBK010000464.1, on the reverse strand, counting down.
GCCATTTCCGGCTTCGACGAATCGCACGTTTTGGGACTGGCGGCCCTAGCGAGTTCGGACGGCGGGCAAGATCCAGTGGACGTCGCCATCCGAGCTGAAGCCGCAAAAAAAGTGGCCTCCGATCTGCCGAAACTGATCAAGTTCATTCCATTCGATCCCGGGACGAAGATGTCGGAGGCGACTGCAACCGATCCGGCTGGCGCCACGGTGCGCGCAGTTAAGGGGGCCTTTGCCGCAGTTGCCGGACTTACGCAACCAGCACCCGATGCTTCCAAGACGGCGAACGAACTTGAGGCGCAGGGCTTCCGCGTTCTGGCCGTTGCGGTTGGTCCGCCAACGGCGCTCAAACTTGCGGGAATCATTGCGCTCAGCGATCCGCCGCGGACGGATTCCGCCGCGCTGATTACGGAACTGCGCACGCTGGGAGTACGCGCGGTCATGGTGACGGGCGATGCCCCGGCGACGGCAGCCATCGTGGCTCATGCCGTAGGATTGGACGGAAAAGTCTGTCCAGCCGGACCCATCCCCGCCGATGTTCGCCCGGAGGAGTTTGCGATTTTCGCCGGCATTCTTCCGGAGGGAAAGTACGATCTCGTCAAGGCGTTCCAGAAGGCCGGCCACATTGTTGGCATGTGCGGCGACGGAGCCAACGACGCTCCGGCGTTGCGTCAGGCGCAGATGGGAATAGCGGTGTCGACTGCGACCGACGT
>JBEKBK010000463.1:0-6924 GCA_050015435.1 Bryobacteraceae bacterium | reverse complement strand
AAGGAAGGTCGAACAGGGATCGCCAGAAGGAGGTGGAACTCAGTGGCGGGAAGCGCAGCAGCCGATCAATCGCACCGCATCAAGTCCGGCGCTCGGCATTCAGTCCGTGCATAATTCAGGTGTAATACTCCAGCGGGTGGCGAACCGGATCCTTCAAATCCAACGCCGTAAAGTGGGATTGCATACCTAAGCAGCCCCGGGCGGTGGGTGAATAAATGACTCCGTCAATCAGATTCAGACTCCAGTTACGCGCAAACGGATCCGTGAATTTGGTGGGCGGAATGCGATCTTCGCCATCCAGCAGACTGAAGCCCCGAAGCATTCCATCGCTCGTCGATACATAAATGATCCCCGCCCCTTTATCGATCACCGGGGTAGCATTCTGCGTGTTGGGACACCGGTAATCGCCCTTTTTGGGCTCTTTCATGGTGTTTGGGTTCGCTTTTTGCCAGGCTATCTTACCCGTGGCCGCGTCAATGGCGAAAAGAGCATTGTCGCTGCCGACCACGAAAACGCGCGTGGCGGGACCCTGAGGTGTATTCAACGTTGCGACCACGGGAGCCGTCATCGTTGAGAGAACGTATCCCTGCGGAACCGTGGAAATCTGAGCGGTCCACTTCACTTCGAGTCGAGAGACATTGTCCTTATTGAGGATCTTCTCGTCCGGGTTCGAGCCAGTACGTTCTGGATCGTGGCCCCATGTCAACCATTCATCTTGGGCTGTCGCAAGCTCAGGCGCCAGGAACAACGTCAAGCTCGCGGCCAAGCCAAAGGCTCTGACTGATGGTTTGGAAATGAATCGACGCCGGGCCATGATTTTTCCTCCTGTTCTTAGGTTGACCGGGATTTTCGTTCTGGCCTCCCGCAGCGAACAGTATACTCCCGGACTTCACTTGATGGATAGCAACGTACTGTTAGAATTCTTCCCGCCTATATTGATCACCAGAGCTCTGTCTCCGGTCGCGACACCCGAGGGGATCACGATGTTGGCCTGATAAAAGCCGCCGACTGAGGTAGGCACCAGCTCAATGTTCTGCACGGTAGCATTCACACCCGAGATGGTCGCGCTAAAGCTCTCCGAAACATGGAATAGCGGTGAACTTGGCGTCGCCGCGCCGGTGGTGAGCAGATTCTGTCCTGTCACGGGCCCTGCCCCGGTCAAATAGACCGCGACCACCTGACCGGCGCTTGCAGGAGCAACATCAGAGTTGGTCGCGAAGCCCGGTACGTTCTGCGCAAGCGCATGATTGTTTCCGTAGACGAGGACCGCCGGGTTAGCGCTGGCCGGTATATTAATGGCCACTGCATTACTGGAAACCATTCCATTTGTGACCACTAACGTGGCCACCGGGGGCTGAATATCCAGAGGCATTTGCGCATTAATCAACCCCTCTGTCCCCAAGGCCGTGCTATCCGCGCTGTAGATTGGTGCAGTCTCTCCGTTCACTGTGACAGTCGCGTTGGAAAGCGTGGGTGGCAGCGGAAACTTTCCGTTGAACGTCTTCAGACCGCCGGTCGACAAGTTGAATCCGTAGATACTGAAAAGGCTTCCCGCAGGTACTGTAAGGTCATTGCCGGAGATCAGTTCTACGGCGAGGCCAGGATAGGTGAAGCTAGAGTGTCCGTTCAAGGTAAGGGTGTTGGTCGAGCTCGCCATCGTGGCGCTAAAGCCCGTCGCGTTGCTGGTCGTTTCCGTGAAGGACAGAGCGTAGCTCAAACCGTTGGCGTCCGTAAGCGTGCCGCTGCCCACGCATGCCGGCGCAGCGATCGTATATTTTCCGGACACGTTGCTGGAGGTTGTGGCTCCGTTGGCGGAAAGGGACCAGTTTCCCGTGACGTTTCCCGCGCCATCAAACTGAAGCAAGCCCGTTATCGCATTCACTCCAGTGATCGAGCCCGAACTCAGGGAGTATCCGCTCCCGTTGAATGCGTACGCTCCGGAGAGCGTTGCGGTCACACAAGCGGCGGGGTGGGGGGCGCCCGTAACCGTAATGACGTAGGTGGGATCCAACCCAAGCAGGCTGAAGTCGTTACCCGAGTTATAGGGGATAAGCGTAAATGACGCCGTGTCTCCCGTGGTGATGTTGAGCGTGCCGAGACAGTTCGCGGGCAGCGAGTAAGTCCCTGCCATTATCTGGCCGATTCCTTGCATGGATGCTGTATTCGACGTCAGGTCAAACGTGAAGTTGCCCGCTCCGTCGAAAGTCGCCGTTCCCATGCCGAGTTGAATTTTGGATAGCGAGGCCGGTGAGGAAATGGCGCGCGCGTTGTAGTTCAGACCGTAGGTTCCTGTGAGAGTCGCATTGCTACAGGTCGGAGAAGTGGTCTGCGCCAGGGCAAGAAACCCTGTCGCCAGCACCGAAACGCAAACAGATAAAGACTTCACATGAATCTTCGGGTTCACGGGATGATCCTCCCGGTTCCAATAAAGATAAGCTTTGAATTTGATGCGTTCATGGAGAAATTCGCGGCCGACGTCGACGATATCGAAAACGCCAACCCATAGCTGTTGCCCGACGGATCCGTAATGGTCGCGATTCCAGTGCAACCAGCCGTCACGCTGTAAGTTCCTGACGTTGTGTCAGTCGAGGAGCTTCTACCGATCAAGAGAACCCTGTTGGTAGTGAGGCCGCCCGTACCGTTGAACACCATCAGACCGGCCAGATTGGCGCCCCCATTTAACGTGGTGGAACTGAGCGCGACTCCGCTTGCGCTGAGCTCGTATGTGCCGTTGAGCGTACCAGCAGAGCAAGCTGAAGCGGGCGGCTTGCCGCCGTTGCCCGAGAGTGAGTAGCTTCCATCCTGGCCCGTGATCAAATAGTTCGTTCCAGTGTTGTAGGCCTGGAGAACGAACGTCGCGGTATCGCCGGTGGTGATGTTGATCGTGCCAACACAATTGGTTGGCATACTGTACGTCCCTGACCAAGTGAGCGCCTGACCAGCCTGCTGATTGGTGTTGGCCGTCAGGTTGAATGTGACCTTACTCAGTCCGTCGAATGTCACAGTTCCGATCCCTTCTAATACGTTGGTCACGGTGATAGCGTCACCGGGATCGCGACCGGAGATGGTCAACGAGTAAGTCCCGTTCAATGTCGCCGAGTTACAGATACCTCCGCCAATTTGCGGTTGTGCAAAGAGTGGAGCGCTAAACAGACACAGCAGACACGTTAGAACAACGCGATGCGAGTACATTAATGGGTTGTCCTCCGATGTTCCATTCAACCACAAGAGAAAACGCCGGATCATACGCTTGGGGCGCTGGTTAGGACTTCGTCGGGCGGATCGAAGCAGAGATCCCTCGGCCCGGAGAATTGGCTATAACCTAATGGAGCAATGCTGGCGGAAGCTAGTGGGAGTCGAACCCACCTGCGACACAAAGTGCCCCACGCTGGTTTTGAAGACCAGGCCCAGCACCGGCCAAGATTAGCTTCCGCAGTGATTCTATCAGGCCCATCGCGAAGTCCATCATCGGTGTCACACCCCCGCATCGTGGTATGCTGTTCACTCGTTCGATGCCTCAGCGGATCACACTCCCACGTATCTGTATTGCCCTCGGATTCCCGGAGGTTGAGACCCTGCTCGCCCACGCCCGCAAGGAGTACGACGCAGGCGAACGCTTCTTCGAGTTTCGCCTGGACTATCTGCCTTCGCCGGAGCAGGGCATCGTGGCTATGCGCAAGTTTCTGTCTCGCCACGCCGATTGCACCATCCTCGCCACCTGCCGCCGTCATCAGAACCACGGCCGCTACAACGGCAGCGTGGAAGAGCAGGTCCGGATACTGGATGCCGCGATTAAGGGCGGCGCCAAGGCGGTGGACATCGAAATCGAGAGCGCCGAAAATTGTGTCGAGCGCCTCGAGTCGCTGCGAACCCACGCCTATTTGCTGCTGTCTTATCACAACTACGGAGGGACACCCGCGCTCGAATCTGTCCTGCGCCGGATGACTCGCATTTCGGCTGACGGGTACAAGGTCGTGACCACGGCCCGCAAACCCTCCGACAATTATCGCGTTCTCGCGCTCGCTCGCAGTCACCCGAAAACACCCACAATTGTTCTGGCGATGGGTGAGACCGGATTTGCCACTCGTGTGCTCTCTACCGCGCAGGGCGGTTTGTACACCTACGCCGCGCCGAACGCCAGCACCGGGACCGCAGCGGGACAGATCTGTGCGCGGCAGCTCCGCCACCTGTACCGCGTCGAGCGATTCACGAAGGATGCACGCGTGTACGGGATCATCGCCGATCCTGTCCGCCACTCGATTTCTCCAGCGGTCCACAACCGCGCGTTTCAGGCCCGCCGGGTCGATTCTGTATATTTGCCGTTCCTGGTGAAGCCGGCCCAGCTCAAGGATTTTCTGGTGCTCGCTGATAAACTGCCGCTCGCAGGCTTCAGCGTCACTATTCCTCACAAGCAAAGGATCCTGCGTTATCTGGATATTGTGGATCCGCTGGCCCGCCGGATCGGCGCGGTGAACACGGTGTGGCGGAAGGCAGGGAAGTGGCGCGGGACGAATACGGACGCTGAAGGCGTAGTCACTCCGCTTCAGCGCCGGGTACGCCTGGGAAAGGCTTCGGTGCTCGTCGTGGGCAATGGCGGTGCAGCGCGTGGAGCCGCGTTCGCCGTGGCGGCGGCCGGCGCGCGTCTGGCGATCACGGGCCGCAATCTCGATCGGGTGCGAGCGCTGGCGAAGGCCTGCGATGCGGAACCCGTCTCCAGGGAGCACGCGCAAACCAGGATGTTTGACGTGCTCATCCACGCCACCCCCCTCGGAATGTATCCCAAGATCGACCAGTGCTTTTTCGAGGATCGAATCCCCGGCCAACTCGTGTTCGACATGGTCTACAATCCAATCGAGACGACGCTGGTGCGCCGAGCGAGGGAGCAGGGAGCTACCGTGATTCCCGGTCTGGAGATGTTTCTCGAGCAAGCGTCGCGCCAGTTCGAGATCTGGACGGGCGAGACCGCTCCGCGCGCTGTCATGGAAAAGGCTGCGCTGGAGGCGCTAGCTCCCACCCAAGCTGCTGGCGCGTAGTCCAGACCCGTAGTCCGATAGAATGTTGGCATGCAGTTAACCCGCCGTTCGCTCGCGCGAATTCTGGTCGCAACGGCCGCTGTCCCGCTGCAAGGAGTCGCACAGACCCCTTCACCGGATCCTGATGACGAGCTGAAGGCGGCGCGCGACCGCATGCGGAACGATGCCGCGCTCCTCGCCAAGTTCCCTCTTCCGAAGACCACCGAGCCCGCCTTCCGGTTCAAGGCCTGAACTTTTATGGCTGCCTTACCTGAAGACATTTTCTTTGCGTCCATCAGCGAACTTGGGGCCAAGCTACGCGCAGGGGAAGTCTCCCCGGTGGAACTCACGCGCGCCTTTTGCGACCGGTTTGAACGCCTGGGCCCGCGCTACAACGCGATCGCACTTTCTCTTCGCGAACAGGCGATCCGGAAAGCGCGTGAGTTCGAAGGCGATTTCAAGCACGATCGCGCGCGCGGCCCGCTGCACGGCATTCCGTTCGGAGTGAAAGATCTGCTGGCGGTCAAGGGCCACCCTACCACCTGGGGCGCGAAGCCTTACGCGGGTCAGGTCTTTGACTACGATGCCTACGTCATCGAAAAATTGACCTTCGCTCGCGCGATTCTGATCGGCAAGCTGGCAATGGTGGAGTTGGCCGGAGGCGGAGGGTATCGGTTGCCTTCAGCTTCGCTAACCGGTCCGGGCCTCAATCCATGGGACCGCTCGCGCTGGACGGGCGGCTCATCGAGTGGTCCTGGTGCAGCCGTGGCAGCGGGTCTGGTCACTTTCGCGTTAGGATCCGAAACGTCCGGATCGATTCTGATCCCCAGCGCGTATTGCGGTCTCACGGGGTTGCGTCCGACGTATGGCTTGGTGAGCCGGCGTGGCGCAATGGCGCTCTCCTGGACCATGGATAAGATTGGCCCGATGTGCCGGACCGCGGACGACTGCGGGCTGGTGCTGCAAGCCATCGCCGGCGGCGACAGCGAAGATCCAGGTTCGGCGGGTCGAAGTTTCACCCACACTCCCCAATTTGCGCGCAAACCGCAAGACATTACGGTAGGCTACGCTCCGGTGGATTTCGCCGAATGGGCGGACCCCGCGGCGCGGCCCGGCTTTCAAGCTGCGCTCGAGGTCATCAAATCCCTGGGCGTAAAGCTGCGAGAGGTCGAAATTCCGGATTTCCCGTACTCGGCGCTGACCAGCTCCATCATCGGCGCGGAGGCCGGGTCGATCTTTGAGGACCTGATTCGCAGTGGCGACGTGAACCAGTTGGCGGACCGCCGGCAGATCGCCGGGCTGAAGGCTGGCCTCGAGATTTCCGCAGCGGAGTATCTGCGAGCCATGCGTATCCGCACGCTGGTTCAACAGGCCTTCCTGCAACTGTTTCTGGATGTGGATATGCTGCTGACCCCCACCCGCCTCACGGTGGCGACGAAGATCAACGAACCACTCGACGGCCCCGCAGTGGCCGGCCGGCCGGTTCCCAAATCGCGCGGCTTGAACGGGCTGATCCCGGCGGCCAATCTGGCGGGACTCCCCGGGCTTTCTCTGCCATGCGGCTTCGCCGATAATTTGCCGATTGCGATCTCGCTGGTTGGAAGGTCATTCTCCGATGGTCACCTGCTTAACCTAGGGAGCGCGTTCCAGAGCCATACGGATTGGCATAGGCGCCATCCGCTGGTCCACTCCGCAACCTAACCTCTAGTCATAAACAGACGGAGTACGCTCGACCCCGCGACGCCGGTGATCGCGGACACGTACGCGGGCGCCGGTCCGCTACGCTGAGACTCCCCATGCACCGCGTGTCCGCCGAGATAGAGAAAACTTCCTCCTGCCAGCGCAAGCAGCACATGTAAAGCGCGAGCACCCAGGTAAGGTGCGAAAACCGATTCAAGGCCAGCTCCCACAA
>JBEKBK010000462.1:0-6933 GCA_050015435.1 Bryobacteraceae bacterium | reverse complement strand
GATAGCTGGACAAAGTTACATTATGGCTGTTCGCGAACGGAGCTGACCGGTTGGCGGAAGCGTTGGACGGTACGCTAGTTGGCGTCGCCAATCAGACGCTCGAAGTCTCTAACTTCTGCATCAGTTGCTCTTCGAACGCCATTCCAGTTCGGGCAACTCACAAAGAAGAAGTTTGGTCCCGTCCCGATTGAGCCGAGGAAATCGGCCTTGTCATAGAATGCTGCGGTCATCTGTGGCGCTGGCATCGTATACAGCTGAGGCCGCGACGCCTCCCGGCGTGCATTCGCAAACCCGGTCAACTCGCGAATCCGTTCCGGATCAGTAACAATGCGATCCGAGAGGATCTCAGTTCCCCGGGGAAGGGAGACATGCACGACCACTCGCGTCGCCGCGCCAATAGGAACACATGCTCCTGATCGCTCGGACGAGTGGCATCCAGCCAACACAGCGGCAACGGCGAGAGCGGAAACATGAATCCTACGCACGTGGGCAATCATACCAGACCCGCTCCGGGAAACCGGGCTGAAATCTTTCTGGGAGCGTCCCGAGCGGTCCCGCTAATGCTGGTCTAACAAGGCCGACCGGTCGATCCGCTCGCCTTTAAGCATTACCATCGAGATGCGTTCGGTGACCGAGATGTCCTCTAACGGATTCCCGTCCACCAGCAGCAGGTTGGCCTCGTAGCCGCTGCGGATGAGTCCGATCCGTTGGCCGGCGCGAAGCAGTTGCGCACCGTTGTGAGTCGCTGCCTGGAGTGCGATCGAGGGCGGCACTCCCGCCGCAACCCAGAGTTGCAGTTCGCGATGAATTCCCGGTCCATGGATCATGAGAGGGTTCCCCGAATCCGTGCCAGCCACGAGCGTCACGCCGGCCCGAAGCGCCGCTGCCAGGTTACGCTGCGCGGTCTCGAGAACGGATGCGGGAATCCGCGCGGTTTGACGTTCGGGTGAAGAAAGCATTCTCCGGGTCCCTTGTAGCAGCGACGGCGGACCCACCTGCTGCACCAGGGTTCGATCGAGCAGGTCTGGCTTTCCTTGCGCGGCGGCGATAAACGCTTCGTACACTGCGAGGGTCGGGTCATAGGTCACGCCATTCTGATTCATTCTGGCCAGGAGCGCTTCGGGAATCATGTCGCGGGTCGAGCCATGCTCAATCCCATTCACTCCGGCGTCGAGAGCATCGGCGACGTCGTTGGAGTCCCTGGTGTGGCAGACGATGGGCAGACCCGCCGCGCGAGACGCCTCGGCAATGGCACGCAGGATCGTGACGTCCAACCGAGGCCAGGGATGGGTAGGCGAACCGGATTCCAGAATCGCCTTGATCCCGTCGACCCCCTGAGTCTTCAACCCGGCGACCTGGCTGCGTGCTTCGCCGGCCGATTGCGGCAAGCGTACAAATTGCTGCTGGAACGAATCGCGCATGGCTGGGGGCAAGTACTGCGCATATTCGGTTCCGTGGCCGCCGTTTGCGGTGAACAATGGTCCGACCAGGAACAGTTCCGCGCCCAGTTTCTCGCCGGACGCCATGGAAACGCGATGCCTGTGCACGAGGTCCAGAGGATCTCCCGCGCTCTTCACCGCGGTGACGCCGCTGTAAAGATAGGCCGCCAATTCGCGATCGATATTCTTGTCTATCTGAATGTATTCGGTGGGCGTTTCGTACGTGCCTCCAGGACTGCTCAGGTGCACGTGGACATCGATCAGCCCAGGCAGCAGCGTTTTTCCCGCCGCGTCGATCACGTCGGCCTTGAGGGTTTTCGGCTCCGGCGCGCCACCGGGGTAAATTTCCGCGATCTTGCCTTCCCGTACGAGTACGGCGCCCCGGTCTATAACCGCGCCGTCGCCGACGAACAGCCGCGCATCGCGGATTAGCACGCTTCGGCTGCGACGCTGATCGCGGGCGAGCAATTTTTCTTTGGCGATATTGGTCTTGGCGTGAGCCTGCCACGCTCCCATGAGAAAGAACGGCGTCATTACCGCGACCACCCACAGCTTGGCGGACCCGCGGATCTTCTCTTCCTTCTCCCAGCGAAACAGCTTGATGCCGAGAAACGTCCCGACTACTGCGGTGAGAATCAGTACGCCCGCCGCCGGCAAATTGTCGGCGATCGTTTCACGTCCGCGCAAGATGCTTTGCAGTCCGGTGGAAAGGTAGGTGGAAGGAACAAACTGCGCGGCGGTTTGCATCCAGTCCGGCATGATGCCGATCGGAAATGTGGCTCCGCCCATGAACAGCATCGGGAAATACAGAAGCTGGACAATGATTTGGCCTTCTTGCATCGAGTTCGCGACCGACGCGATGATACCTCCCATGGCCCGGAACGCGAGCACCCCCAAAGCGACGAAGATGAACAGAGACACGGGATGCGGCGGGCTCGGCATCCCGTAAATCCAATGCGCCAGCGCGAGAACCACCAGGACCAGCGGAATAAAGTGCAAGAGTCCCACGACCATTGAGGAAACCAGGATTGGCGCCGGGGTGATGGGCGCAACCTTGAATCTGCGCAGGATGTTTTGTTCGCGCTCCATCACCGCACGCATGCCTGCGCCAAAGAATCCGGTGCCGAGGACGCCGATCGTCAATACCATGTTCACAATTTGCGCCGCTCCACCCTGCTCGGCATGCATGATCTGGCCGAAGATGAAAAAAAAGATGAGCGGGAACATATAGTTGAAAAACAGCGCGTTCCGGTCGCGGATCGTGAGCCGAAGATTGGTCCGGATCTGGGCGATATAGGCGTTCATTATTCCCTCAGGCGTTTGCCGGTCAATTCGATGAACACGTCTTCGAGCGTGGGCCGTTTCAAGTGGATGTCCTCGAGGTCGAGGCCGTTCTGGTCGACCCACTTGACCAGCTCGGGAAGGGTGCGTGCGGGCCGCGTCGAGTAGACCGTCAGCACGGTGCGGCCCTCATTCAGGACGCTTTTCTCGGATTCCTGAAAGACCGGCACTGCCGAGGGCATCGGTTGAGCGGTGTGAATTTCGATGCGAGATGTTCCGAGGGTCTGGGCTTGAATCTCGCGTGGCGTCCCCATGGCGATGATTTTTCCCTGGTCGACAATGGCGACGCGGTCGCATAGGCGTTCGGCTTCTTCATGTAATGGGTGGTCAGGAGGATGGTGCGCTTAGCGTCACGCAGCTCGGAGATCAGGCTATGGATCTCGAGGCGCACTTGTGGATCGAGTCCAGTGGTGGGCTCGTCCAAGAAAATCATTTGCGGGTCGTTGATCAGAGCCAGCGCGAGCGCCACACGCTGCTTCTGGCCACCGGACAATCGAACGTAGAACTCGTTACGCTTGTCCCAAAGCTGGAGGCGCTGGAGCAGCTTGTCGTGATCGACGTGATGCGAGTAAAACGCCGCGAAGAGCGCCAGAGCCTCCCGCACCGTGATTTTGTCCGGGAGGTTGGTCGATTGCAGGCATACGCCAATGCAATCCTTGATCGAGCGGACGTCTATGGCGGGATCGTACCCGAGTACCCGGACTTCGCCAGCGGTGCGTTCGCGCAGCCCTTCCAGGATCTCCACCGTGGTCGTCTTGCCCGCGCCATTCGGGCCGAGCAGGCCGAAAACCTCGCCCGCAGCAACATCGAAGTCGATCCCTCGAACCGCTTCGAAGTCTCCATATGACTTGCGGAGTCCTTTAATCTGAATCGCCGGCTGCATTCGGACTGATTGTAGCCGGGGTCTGGACAAACCGGTCATGAAACCGGCGAGTGGCGGAATAATCGGGACGAACGCCGGACTTTCCTACGCTGGGACGCGGACCGCTGTCAACACGCCGATCGACGCGCGGCAGAACGCCGGAAGATCATCCGGCTTGCGGGAGGTGACCAGATTGCCGTCCACGACCACCTCCGCGTCCTCATAGTGAGCGCCAGCGTTAATGACGTCGTCCTTGATCGCAAAGAAACAGGTCGCGCGACGGCCTTTCAGGACTCCTGCGGAACACAGCACCCAAGGGCCGTGGCAGATGGACGCGACCAGTTTCCCGTGCGAATCCATTTCGCGCACGAACTGATTCGCCCGCGGGTGCCGGCGGATATAATCGGGCGCGTAGCCCCCCGGGATCACCACGCCATCGAACTCATGCACCGTGACTCCGTCATAGGAGCGTTCACAGACGGCCGGATAGCCCAGTTTGCTCGTGTAAGTCTTGCCGGCTTCTGCGCCGACCAGGAGGACTTCGGCGCCCGCCTCCTGAAAACGGTACACGGGATACCAGACCTCCATCTCCTGATACATCGTGTCTACGAGAACAGCAATCTTCCGGCCTTGAAGTTCCATGCCCTCATTTTACTGTAGAGTGGGACGAACCCCCAGGCCCGCGGCAGACGCCCTCGTCGGGCTCCTTCTCGTTGGCGATACAGCCGGACCCGGGGTCCGCCTCACACGCACGCCAGGCTACTACTTCTTCACGGTGTGGCCACGTCCGTCGCGCATTTCGTTGCCTTTGAAGTGCGCCGCGTCGACACGCTTTTCGGGTGCCGCTTTTTCGCCGCGTGCTGGCATCGGGCCTTTATAGCCATGCTCCGGATGGAAATGGTTATTTACATGGCCCCGGAACTCGGCAGGCCCGTGAAACCATGGGCCAGCGCCAATGAAGATACCGTCGCTAAACCACTCTGGTCCATAGTAACCAGCAGGAGCACAGGCATATGGAGCGACATCATAGTAACCGTAGGGACAATCAGGGGCTACACCGATGTCGACGCTGACCTGAGCCTTGGCCTTCGGGGCGTTAGCCGTGAAGGCGATTCCCGCAACAGCGGCTAACAACAGAAGTGTACATTTACGCATTGAGTTTCGACCTCGCACTTGTTAGAGAGTATATCTTCGAAAGTCGTTTCGGCAAAAGTCCTAATCTAAGGGGCTATGAGAAATCGATCGAGATCGACCCAGGAATCTGACGATCGCGTGTCTTTCTGACCAAGAACACGTACTTCGATGATGTGCCGCCCCGGCTTCAAGTCGCCGAATGTTGACTCGGCTCGCCATTGAGTCTTTTCGGAATAGAAATTAATCTGTGCAACGTCCGCACCGTCGATGGACACTTGTGCGATTCCGCGATTCAGGGCCTTCGTGTAGAAAAAAGTGACGGATCGGCCGCTGAATGTCAGGCGCGCCGTGTCTCCCGCCTGCCGCGAATAGGTGATGGAGCCGCCAAAGGGCTCCGCGAACTGACGATCGTGCAGCCAGGTTCCGGTGTATTCGATCGCGGGATCCAGGTCGTCGTACGCTCCCGAAACCAAATCGCGCCGCCCATACAGCCGGACGAAGCCGCTGGGTGAAGTCGCCACCAGGCGCATGCTCGACCCAAGATAGTCGAGCATCGCGGGCATGTTCATCCGCACCGCTTCGGGCGAACGCTCGTCGCCAACGATCAATGCGAAATCGATGCGCACCGGAAAGTTGCCGGTTAACCATGTCAGGACTTCAACGGAATCTTTTCCGGGACCTTCGAAACCCCATAGTCCATACTGCTGGCTCTGCTCCACCGTCTCCCGGTAGACAATCGGGAAAAGTTTCGACAGCGCTTCATAGTCGGTCAAGTCGATCAGGTGCTGCCTGGACGCCGCCACACCATCCAGATGAAAGAGCGGGTCCCATCCAAGGTCCTGATAGCCGAATCGCGCGGCAAGGGCAGACGCTGGATAGCGCAGGCGCACAAAAGCTGCTTTCGGAGGGATCTGGTTCGCCACCGACAAGTAGTCGTCAGCGGCCTGGCTGACCGCACGCACACTCTTTGCCGAGGACGTGACGCCGGAAAACAGCAGCCAAGCAACGAAGAGGGCGATCGGCGCCTGGATGACGCGAAGACGTGACACCGAACAAGCCATCACGCCCCCTAGAAGAAATACGGCCCAAGACAACCGAATTTTTACCGCTTCGCCGCCGAACACTACGTCGGGCAGAAAAAGATAGGCGAGGAAAGTAGCGAACGCGGCAAAGGCGAGCCCGCCCTGAATCGTGCGCCACTCGCGCCGCCGCATCAGGAGCGCTCCCGCAACGATGAAAAACAAGACGAGCTCAGTCAATGGAAGATTGCTGTTCCCGAATACCTGCATCGGAAACTGATTCCACGATTTGAGAATTTGCGGATCAAACGACGCAGGCGCTTGTGTGGGCCGTTCCGCAGCTCCGTGGACATAGATCGCCGCAAGAATGAGAACCGGCGCGACGGCGGCAAGCAAGATACGGAGTTGGCGCAGACGGAAAGCTTGGACCGGGGTAGGGAACAGTGTTATCCAGATGCCGACTACCAATACCGTCATTACGGCGATGGCCGCGGCGACGACGTGCGTGAAGAACACAGCCAAAAGCCCGGCTGCGAGGACGATCGCGTCCCGGCGGTTGAGCCGCTCAGCATGGCGCGTGTAGTAACCCACGACGAATAGCAACAGGGCCATGCCGAGATAGAAATTGTAGAAACCGACTCCCAGGAACCAGGTCTGAATCAGAACATTCGCAACCGGAGTCCACGTCCGGACGGCATAGCCGAACCCAAGGAAGCCAATCAGCATGAGGGCGCTCACCAGGAGCTGGTTCGCGTGTTCGGGTCCGACAATGGACTCTGCCATTGCGAGAGCAACCGTGCTGGTCCAATTGGGCACGATCGACGGCTGGATCCGATACAGGGGCGCATAAACAGAGCTTCCCCGATTGATCAGCAGATCTCGTGCGATGGTGGCGCCGTACAGATGAGAAGGCCCATCTTGTGTTACGAAATGCGTGGCGGTCCATGGAACCGCCATTTGCAGCGCCAGCAGCGTAAACGCTAAAGCCCCCGGCGCAATTCTCCACATCGTTTTCACAAAACCCTAGCCAAACATATTTGAAATTTTCCGATCAGGCCACCTGAGCGAGCCTGCGGGTGGGATAGCCGAGGATAGTGGTGATGCGTGCGGTTTCCCGGTCGATGAAGACGAAGGCGTC
>JBEKBK010000461.1:0-6978 GCA_050015435.1 Bryobacteraceae bacterium | reverse complement strand
CGGTTGATGGTAAACCAATCGGCAACGTGGGCGGAATGGGACGAGGAACTCCTTAAGCTGGAGTTGCTGGACCTCCAGACATCGGACTACGATGTCGCCCTGACCGGGTTTGATACGAAGGAGATCGAGGCGCTTATCTTGAATGACGCCCCTGAAGAAGATGCAGTGCCGCCCGTACCCGTTAACCCGGTGAGCGCTGTGGGCGATCTGTGGCTGTGTGGTTCCCACCGGGTACTGTGCGGGGACGCGACCGATGCGGAAGCGGTGTCGCGGCTGCTGGGCGAGGGTAAGCCGCTCTTGATGGTGACGGATCCTCCCTACGGAATCGAACTGGATTCCGAGTGGCGGGACAAGGCCGGGCTGAACAAACACGGACCTGCCCAGCCTAGTTATATGAAACGCCGGACCAAGGGGCATGCGGAAACCAGTATCTCGGGCGACACGCGTGCCGACTGGTCAGAGGCATTTGCACTGGTTCCGAGTCTCGAAGTGGGTTACGTATGGCACGCATCGAAGTTCACCCGCGAGGTTCTCGATGGCCTTCTACGGATCGGCTTCCTGCACCATCAGCAGATCATCTGGGACAAGGGGAGAGTGGTACTCACCAGAACCCATTACTGGTTTCAACATGAGCCGTGTTGGTACGTCCGTAAGAAGAACGCTCCGTGGTATGGAAAGGCCGGCGAGAACTCGACCATCTGGAACTCGCCATCCCCGAAGTTCATCATGGGTGGATCGGATGAGGACAAATTCGATCATCCGACGCAGAAACCGGTCGAACTGATGCGGCGGCCGATTCTGAACCATACCAAGCCTGACGAATTAGTTTACGATCCGTTCCTTGGGAGCGGCACCACGCTTGCCGCGGCGGAGGTGACCGGGAGAGTTTGTTACTGCTTGGAACTCGATCCTAAATATACCGACGTCGCGGTCGAGCGCTGGCAGGGGTTGAGCGGCAAAAAAGCGACACTCGAAGGCGACGGCCGGACATTTGAGGCAATTGTCAAGGATCGAGTGAGGTTGGCGGCATGAGTAAAAAGCGGCCAGTAGATGAGCTTGGGAGTCTTAGGCCTAGAGGCCACGGCTCAAAATTCAGCCGCAAGATGGAAGCTGCAGTTGCTGCGTTGCTCTCAGAACGAAATGTCGAGGAAGCCGCCCGTGTGGCCGGCATCGGAACACAGACACTGCGTCGATGGATGAAGGACCCGGAATTTCAGGCCGCCTATCTCGAAGCGCGGCGGGCCGCGGTTGCCCAATCCAACGCACGCCTGCAACAGTATTCGAGCGCCGCCGTTTCGACGCTGTTCAAGGTTATGTTGAACCCCGACTCGCCGGCGTCGACGCGAGTGCGCGCAGCCGATTCGGTATTGGACCACGCCAAGCGGAGCATCGATCAGGAGGACATCGAGGTCCGAGTCGCTGCTCTGGAGCGGGCCGCACAAACGGGCGAGGCCACCTGGAGACAACTGAAGGAAGTAAATGAGAAATATCCAGCGGCGCCTCTCTAAGCTCGAACGGTTACCTCAATTCGAGCCCCCGCCGGGTCCGCTCGAAGAGATCGAGGATCGCGCCATGCGGCAACTTTCCGATGAGGATCTGGAGGTGATGATAATCCTGGAACGCTTCAAGCAGCGAGGAATTCGTCACGCACGGTCCGAAACGGAGCGGGTGGCGTTGGCGGCGTATGGTGCCCTTCGTGAGACGGAGGCTCAGCGAATGGGGTTCAGGTCCTACGCTGAAGCCGAGCGGATCGCAGGACCATGAAGGCCACCGAATGACCGCTGTCCGGCCCGAGCAGAGCAAATCCATTTTTTGAACCAGGCGGCTCATGGGCACTCGCGCCGGACTCCCTCCCTTGGACGTTGCAGTCTACCCCTCCCAGCCGTTCACGATTTCGGCGGAACAGTCAACTCCGTTCGGGCACGTATGCCCCGGTCGCTTTGTCGGCTGGGTCCCGGTTCGCGTGCCGTTTCAGATCGCCTGGCCTCGCATTTGAGCCGGCTAAAAAAGGTACGCGGATCGAGCCACCGGCGACTGGGAGCGGCCGTCGCTACAGCCCTTATTTAACGGCATAATTCCGCACATTTCGCTTGACTCGTTGCGCGACCAGAGGCATGAATGGTGACGACCAAAGCGACCGCAAGTAAAGACCGAACGCGGGCGGGTCCAGGTGAATTTTATGAATATATTCCTCATCGACGCTGAAAATCACGTGACGGCATTTTCCGAGACCAGTCAGGTCAGTGTTCCAAAGGGCGGGTACAAGTTCGCGAGCGCGACCGAGCTTGCGACGTTGGCCGCTGGTTGGCCAGTAACCCGCCTGGTTGAGATTTGGAACCGGCTGCCGAAGGTTAGCGCGGTCCGAAGGTTTACGGATCGCAAGACCGCCGTCCGGCGAATCTGGGGAGCTCTTCAAGAGCTGGAGCCCTCCTCAACTGCGCCCAGCCAGAAAAGCGCGACTGTCCGAGGTAAACCCGCCAAAACGGATCGTGCCGTCGGGCGCGACGGCACAAAGACGGAGCGGATGATTGCTCTGCTCAAACGGCCCTCCGGCGCGACGCTCAACGAACTGATGGCGGAGACGGGCTGGCAGGCGCACAGTGTGCGGGGGTTCATCAGCGGTCAGCTCTCCAAGCGTTTGGGGTTCCGGATCAAATCGTTTAAGCGCGACGGAGAGCGGGTTTATCGAATTCATTAGCAATCAATATTCAGGAACGAAAGCGAGCAGGAGTATGAACATCGTACGTTTTGAAATGAATGTGCCGACGGAAGTGACGCTGCAATGTTCCGAAGGTGTAGCCGTCGAGGGCCGCTATGGCACACGCATCATGTTTAACTTAGCGGACGGGCGCGTGATGTACGTTCCCCCGATCATTGCCAACAAAATCGAAGGCATCCCCGCCGGCGAAACCTTCAAACTCCGCAAGGCGAGCGTTAAGACCGGCCAAAAGCGCTCGGTTGAATGGGAGCTAGAGCGGCTAGATCCCGACGCGGGGGAGAACCCCACCGACGGAGTGGACGCGCGAGAGACTCAGCTAGAACAAGACTTGCGGGTGTCGGCAGAAATGGCCAACGCCAAAAAAGCCGACCTTGGCGCTCCTCCGGCAACGTGCATTGACCGGGACGAGATCCCGCCGTTTGCGCCTTTGAACAATGGTCACATCGGCGGCAGCGGAAACGGGAGCCCGCCGTCACCCTGCACGCTCGTGCCGTCCGCGCCAGCCACCAAGCTAGAGCAAGCACTCAAGACCGCGATTTCGGCGGCGCACAATGCTGAGAAGTTCGGCTCCGAAATCGGCTACGTGGTGCGCTTCGACGCCGACGCGATCAAGTCGATGGCGATCACGGTGCTCATTAATATGAGCGAGAGGAGCCCCCGGTGAACGGCGTCTCTCCACCAGCGGAGCTTGCCCAGGTGCTCTCGCCCAGCCAGGTCCGCTGTTTCATGGATTGTCAGGCTCGCTGGTGGTTTAAGCACAGCCTTCGGTATCCCGACCCGCCCAGATGGTATCAGATGGTAGTCCAGGATCGTGAGATCGCCCTGCCGCTATTGGAGGTATTGTGTGTGTTATCAGATACTTAGGATCATTCCAGGTGGATATGGGTTCGATCGGGGTCTCCGATCTGCTGTGGGCGATTCGCGGATTCTGGGTCAGGGGGAATTTTGGGTTTGAGCGGTCCCGAAGCCGTTGCGTCCCGTCTGCGTTTCGAGCCGGGCGATTTTGCGATTCGCGTTCGTTCGCTGCTGGGGGCGATCTAGCGGGCTTGTGATTCCGGAGCATCTGTTCCGGGGGTCATCGCCGCGGCTGACGGTTGGACTGTTTCCATTTCGCCCCCCTGAGTGGAGTCGGGTTGGTTCCGCAAGGCGCATCCGGGTTTGGCGTGAAAGGCGGGGCGGTCAGTAGAGCGGGGGCGACGGAGAAAATGATTTCGGTGCTCATGGACAGCAGGCCTACCGGGGGTTCACGCGAGCAACGCGGCAAATTGACGCGCGGAGACGATCCGCGTGCCTTTGTGGTTTTGGAGCCCAAGTAGTCCGCTCTTGTCGCCGGTTACTAAATAATCGGCCCGACCCGCCTCGGACAAGGCCAGCAGAAAATCGTCAGCAGGATCGGGCGAGCGGCGGACCTGCGGCAATGCGTGTACGATCTCGGCAAGTTTTTTCATTTCGTTCACGAGGCCGCCGGCTTTGTAGGGTTTGATGCGCTGGGCGATCGCGGGCTTACGCAGCGTGGCGCGCAGCTCGTCGAGATACTCCGCGCAGGCGAGAGCAGTGAATTGTCCCTCCTGCCAGGCGCGGTAGATGGCGGCCGGGTTTCCGGTTTGAATCATGAGGGCGGAGACCAGGATGTTGGTATCGAGCACGACGCGCATCAGGCTTGGCGGGCCTTGTCTTTGGCATAGCGCTCGGCGCGAACCTCGCTCACAGTTTCGTCGATGATGCGCTGCAACTCTTCGGGGTCGGTCGAGGCGTTGCGTTCCCGGATGTCCTGCACGGTGCGATGAAACACCCGCCAGCGGACGGCCTCTTCAATGAATTTCGACAGGTCGCCCTTTTTGGCGCCCTGGGCACCCAGAAAGGTGCGGAGGGTGAGGTCGGTCTCTTTCGAGACCTTGATGTTCCACCGTACGTTGCCATGTTCTTCCATTTTTGACACCTATACACTTAAGTAGATAGACACCTATACACCTATTCTAGCCTAAATGCCCCGGGGCCAGTCGCCGGACTGGCGGGTCAAGTGTCTCACTTCGCCTTCCGATCTTGGGCGGGGCCATTCTCTGAAGTCTCCGCCATTCACCCCGAAAATTGCAATTGCCGACTTATAGGGTATAGGGATGGCGACTTCGCCCATTCCAGGGTCGCTGTGGTTGCCGGTCAAAACGGCAAACTCAAACCCACGGCGCAGAGAGCCGGCATGAGCGTCGGTTGGAGACATTGTGATGTCAATCGAAAAATCAATGGGAGTCCAAACTCGGTCAGGCGACAAATTGGTCCTTGACGCGAGCGACCCCGGATTTCATGACGACTTTAGCGCGTTGATGGAGGAGGAAGACGGGATCGTCCAACAAGGAGAACTGCGGGATTGCTGTTACGCGCATTTCACCTATCGAGAGTCTGGGGAGTTTGACGCTTGGGTCGTGGGTCCGACGGAGCGTCTAGAAGCGCGGTGGAAGTTGGTGGCCACCGAAGCCGGTCTTGCGCTTGGCTCGCCCAGGGGAGCCTTACCTTGGAAATATTTTCTTCATCAGCTGTTCCTGTATCTGCGTGCGCACGAGAGCGATCGCGTCCGGATGTACAGCGACACCGACGGCTTTATCGAGCATTTGTTTGAGGCGTCGGTCGTTTTCGGCACTCTGCTGAAGCGCCGGTCACTTGAGGAAACGATGATGCCGTACGGGGACATTCCCTCGGAACCGAGGGCGGCAAGCCCAACGTCTATCGCCGAGCCAGAACGGCGACGCGGCTATCGCACGAAGGTTCAAAAGTGGATGGCGGTCGAAGCCCTGTGTAATCTCGAGGTTGCGGCCAGGCGCCTGGGCATCTGCCCGAGCGCTCTCAAGTCGATTATGTCTGACCGGGGGAAGTGCCGGTACGGAGAGGCGACCCTGGCTCGAATCCTTGGAATGATCGGCTACCAAGGTGAGTAACCTCGCGCCTAATCCTGGTCACCTCTTGCTCTCTCTATATGGATCCAATTGATTCTAAAAGCGCTGCGATTTTTCGCCTTTAATTTCACCTTTGGTCACCCATTTTCACCTTGATAGTGGAAATATGAGCACGCGACGGAACCTTCGAGGCGAACCACCAGTGGCTCAGATCGCGGACTAGCAGCACTGTGGTGCGCCGGTTCGGAAGACAGTCCCAAACAAAGGAGGCATTTTGATGCCTACAAAACTATCACCAGAAATCCAAACGTGGCCTATTGACCAGTTGGTTTCTTACACTCGCAACTCGCGCAAGAACGATGCGGCCCGTAAGTTTAAGGCCCTTCAAAAGGATCGCCTGAGGAGGGCGTCATGAGCAAAAAAACACCCGACGATGAGCTCGGGAATTCGCAGAAGAGCGGCCACGGCTCAAAGTTCAGCAGCAAGAAGGAAGCCGCGGTTGCTGCGTTGCTCTCGCAGCGCACTATCGATGAAGCCGCCAAGACCGCCGGCATCGGAACGCAAACGCTGTATCGATGGTTGAAGCTGCCGGAATTTCAGGCCGCCTATCTGGAAGCGCGGCGGGCAACGGTTGCCCAGTCCAATGCACGCCTGCAACAGTATTCGAGCGCCGCCGTTTCGACGCTGTTCAAGGTTATGTTGGACCCCGACTCACCGGCGTCGACGCGAGTGCGCGCTGCCGATTCGGTATTGGACCACGCCAAGCAGTCAATCGATCAGGAGGACATCGAGGTCCGAGTCGCCGCTCTGGAGCGGGCCGCACAAACGGACGAGACCACCGGGAAACAACGGAAGGAAGTAAATGAGAAATATCCAGCTTCGCCTGAATAAGCTCGAACGGTTACCTCAATTCCAGCCCCCGCCAGGTCCACTCGAAAAGATCGAGCATCTCGCGGCGAAGAAGCTCTCCGATAAGGATCTGGATGTGTTGCTAATCCTGGACCGCGATATGCGAGGAGGAGTGAGTCGGGAAATGTCGGAAACGGAGCTGGCGGCGTGGGAGGTGTATCGCGCCCTTCGTGAGACGGAGGCTCAGCGAATGGGGTTCGAGTCCCTGGATGATCCCGAGCGGATCGCAGGACCATGAAGCCCAGCGAATGACAGCTGCCTGGCCGGCCCGGTTCAAGCTCAGAATTCGGGGTTTCCCGAGCCGAAGCCCAGGCAATTCTTGGTCCGTATAAGCCCGCAAATTCCTCGCAATTCCTCCCAGATTTCGCTTGACTCGTTGCGCGACCGGAGGCATCAATGGTCACGACCGAAGCGACCGCAAGTAAAGACCGAACGCGGGCGGGTCAGGTGAAATTATGCATA
>JBEKBK010000460.1:0-6978 GCA_050015435.1 Bryobacteraceae bacterium | reverse complement strand
CACCTCGTGGCTGGGGCTGACTCCGAGCCGCGACATCAGCGGAGGCAAAATCGTGAAACAGGAGTCACGTAAAATCAAGAGCCCGGTAGCCATGATGCTGCGAATGGCAGCGAGTTCACTAAGTGGCCACGTATGGCCGGTTTTCAGGTGGCCACCGAGGTAAAACTTTGCCAACTGAGATCTCATTCGCTCTTCGAATTCATCGGGAGTAGCGTGTGGTCCTGGTTGATCCGTCAAAACTCGCTGTGCCGCTTTTAGATATGTCGCGTTGCCGGAGCCGGTCACGGTCAAGGTTGACAATCGATACGGTCCAGGATGCGGGTCGCCGAATATCGTAGATAAGATTTTCCCTTGATCCGTCTTGAGATATTCCGTGATTCCTACCTGCCTATCTGCGGCGATTACGAGGCCATCATTGGCCAAAATTCCCAGCGCTATGGTCACGCGGTCACGCTCCTTGAAGGATGTTCTCCAAGGATACTGCTGATGATTGAAGGAACGTGGAAGCGAACCACCGCCAGCGGTGGTGTAATGTGGACGCGCAGCGAATGGGGTCACTCAGCGCCTCCCGCTTGGGCAATCGACGTGCCAAACTTTAGGTTAAAATTTCGAAACTGACCCACTACCCAGAAATCGGCTATAGAGGATGCCTAGCGTTGGTGACCGTCGATGTGGTGCGGCCGAGCCGACCCGTGCGCATCGCGATGAGAATTGGCTTAGTCCCGCCACCCGCTCCTTAGCTCCTCCCCCGCATCACGGCCTTCCTTTCAAAGGTCCGGACGGCCTTGCTCCGAAAGCAGTTGCTCGCGTGATCGTTGACGATTCCGACTGCCTGCATCCAGGCGTACACGATGACGGGCCCAACGAACTTAAAGCCGCGCTTTTTGAGCGCTTTCGAGATTTCCTCGGAGAGCGGGCTTTGGGCGAGGACGTCGCCGCGGTTCTGAAGCGGCTTTCCACCTGCCATGCCCCACACAAAAGCGGAAAAATCCTCACCCGCTTCCCGCATCGCGAGATAGGCGCGAGCGCCGCCGATGGTCGCCTCGATCTTCGCTCGCGAACGTACGATGCCAGCGTCATCTAGCAGCCTAGCGATGTCGGTCTCGCCGAATCGCGCGACCCTTTCCGGATCGAAATTCTTGAAAACCTTGCGGAATGCCCCGCGCTTCCGCAAGATAATCGACCAGGAAAGTCCCGCCTGAAAGCCGTCCAGCATCAGTTTTTCCCAGAGTGCCCGGCTGTCATATTCCGGCACGCCCCATTCGGCGTCGTGATACGCAAGCAGAAGCGGATCGCTCTCTGCCCAGGAACAACGGCGCACCGTCTTTGCGGTTACGTTCATGCGGGTCTCCGTCTGTCTTTGAAAGTGCTGCGCCCCGCGGGGCTTGCGTCCTGGTGCGTGGCCACTTCGCTAGGGATGCGACCCATGCTCTTGCAAGGGCAGCAGTCCTAAGTAGTCATTGATTCCTCATTTTACGCTGGTTTCAAACTCCGGCGGCGGAATGCGAATCAGACGCCAACGCCGCCCAAAAAGATCAGCGAGTGCTCTCAACCCCTTGCATTTTCAGGTAGTGGGTTTATTTGCGTGACGTTGATCCGGGAGGAGATCGAGCGCACTCAAAAGGAACATAGCGCCCACATCAGTGCAATTTGGAATGCTATAAAAAGCTGATAGACTCGGCGGCAAGGCCGAAACGCACTATCGGCTTCAAGCTGAATAAAGGTTCCCGATATGAAGAGCTTCCGCAAGGAACTGTGGTTTGAAGTCCCCACTCGGCGCGCGTTCGTCAACATTACCTCGCAGGTAGAGGAATGTCTGAGGGAAAGCGGCGTCCGCGACGGATTGGCGCTGGTGAACGCCATGCACATCACCGCCAGCGTATTCATTAACGACGACGAAAGCGGCCTGCATCAGGACTACGAGAAATGGCTTGAAGGATTGGCCCCGCACGAGCCAGTCTCTCAGTACCGGCACAACCGGACGGGAGAGGATAACGCTGACGCGCATCTAAAACGGCAGGTGATGGGACGCGAGGTTGTCGTAGCTATCTCCAACGGAAGACTGGACTTCGGGCCGTGGGAGCAGATCTTCTACGGGGAATTCGACGGGCGGCGCAGGAAGCGCGTTCTCGTGAAGATTATCGGCGAGTGAACTGCTAAAATAGGTAGTTAGGCGGCATTCGCCGCGGCACCCTAAGGAGCAACACTTTTGGCAGAGCCCCAGGACCCCACCAATCCACCGCCCGGCGGGCAGATCCCGCTGGGCGGGAACGGCGGCGCGAAGAACCTGATTCCTATCAATATCGAAGACGAGATGCGGCGGTCGTATCTCGATTACGCGATGAGCGTAATCATCGGCCGCGCCCTGCCTGATGTGCGCGACGGGTTGAAGCCCGTCCACCGGCGCATCCTCTACGGAATGTCGGAACTGGGCCTCCATTTCAACCGCCCCACCCGAAAGTGCGCCAAGATCGTCGGCGAGGTGCTGGGAAAATATCACCCGCACGGCGATGTACCGGTCTACGACGCTTTGGTCCGGATGGCCCAGACGTTCTCGCTGCGCTATCCGCTGGTCGATGGGCAGGGCAATTTCGGATCCGTCGACGGCGATCCACCGGCGGCGATGCGATATACCGAGGCGCGCTTGTCGCGCATCGCGGCCACGCTGATCGAGGATATCGACAAGGAAACGGTCGATTTCAAAGCGAACTATGACGACAGCGAATCCGAACCCGAGGTTCTGCCGGCGCGCATTCCGAACCTGCTGATCAACGGCAGCGAAGGAATCGCGGTCGGGATGGCCAGCAAGATTCCTCCGCACAATCTAACTGAAATTATCGAGGCGTGCATCGCGCTGGTCCAGAACCCGGCGATTCATCTTTCGAAGATCATCGAGATGGTCCAGGGCCCGGACTTCCCAACGGGAGGGCTAATCCTCGGACGGCAGGGCATTTACGACTATTTTGCCAATGGGCGCGGCTCCATGAAGATCCGGGCCAAAGCCGCTACCGAAAAGTTCGGCAAGGATCGCGAGGCGATCATCGTCACCGAGCTTCCCTACCAGGTCAACAAGGCGCGCATGATCGAACACGCGGCCGGCCTGGTGAACGAAAAGAAGCTCGAAGGCATTTCCGAAATCCGCGATGAGAGCGACCGCGATGGAATGCGGATCGTGTTCGAGCTGAAGCGCGGCGAGCAGGCCGAGGTGGTGCTCAACAACCTCTATAAGCACACGCAGATGCAGATCAGCTTCGGCGTGATTCTGCTGGCCATCGTCAACGGGCAGCCGCGCGAGCTGGGTCTGCTGGACGCCCTGAAGCGGTTCATCGACCACCGGATGGATGTGGTCCGCCGCCGGACCGACTACTTGCTGCGCAAGGCTCGCGAGCGGGAGCACCTGCTGCTCGGGTTCCAGAAGGCGCTGAACAACCTGGATGCGGTGATTCAACTGATCCGTGCGGCGAAGAATCCGCGTGAAGCGCGTGACGGCCTGATGACGACTTTCGAGTTCAGCGAAAGGCAGGCCCAAGCCATTATCGAACTGCAACTCCAACGCCTGACGGGCATGGAGCAGCAGAAGATCCTCGATGAATTGGCCGAGATCCAGGAGAAAATTAAAGAATACCTTGAGATCCTCGGCTCGGAGAAGATTCTTCGCGGCGTCATTGTCAAAGAGCTCAAGGAAATCCAAAAGGACTTTGGCGACGAGCGCCGGACCCAGATCATTGAAGACACCGGTGAGATCAAGCTGGAAGATCTGGTTCAGGTAGAAGACGTCGCCGTCACGGTGACGCGCGGCGGATACTTGAAGCGAACCGCCGTCGATACGTACCGGCGCCAGACACGCGGCGGCAAGGGACGCATCGGGATGTCCACTCGCGCGGAGGACGTGGTCGAGCATCTGATCATCGCATCTACTCATGCCTATTTGCTTATATTTACGAGCAAAGGTCGCGTGTATTGGTTGAAGATCTATGAGATCCCGGATGCCGGCACGGCGAGCAAGGGTAAGCACGCGTCTGGGCTCCTGAATCTACAGCCCGACGAGACTCCAACGGCGTTCCTGCCGGTGAAGGAGTTCGTGGCTGGGAAGTTTATCGTGATGGTGACCAAACAAGGAACCATCAAGAAATGCGAGCTGACCGAGTTCGACAATCCGATGTCGCGGGGCATCATTGCGATTGCCATTGATGAAGGGGACGAGTTGCTGGCGGCTCGCCTGACCACCGGCCAGGAGTACATCTTCCTGGGATCGCATGAGGGCATGGCCTGTCGCTTCTTTGAAGATGATGTCCGGGCGATGGGTCGGCCGGCGCGCGGCGTTCGAGGGATGGAACTTGAAGAAGGGGATTACCTTGTTGGCTGTGAAGTAGTGGAAAAGGAGGGGTTAATCCTCTCGATCTCCGAGAACGGCTTCGGCAAACGCACGCCTCTTGAGGATTACCGTCTGACCGCCCGCGGCCGGAAGGGTGTCATTAATATGAAGACGACGCCCCGGGTCGGCAAGGTGGTAGGGATCCTTTCGGTCAAGGAGGATTCCGACCTGATGATCATCACGAAACAAGGGCAGATCATTCGAATTGATTCGGGCGAGATCCGGCAAGCCGGGCGTTCAACTCAGGGGGTCCGGCTGGTGAACGTCGAGGCGGGCGACCAGGTGGCGGCCGCAAGTCTGATTCCTGAGGCCGCCGTCGTGAATGGGGAAAACGGTCAGGAAGACCTGCCGCTGCAATAGGGGTTATTGAAGCGGCTGACGAGGGTTGGGGAAGAGTTGTGCCTTGTGTACCGGGCATACCCAGAGCACGTCGCCCTCAGGCGTCGCGACCTGATTCAGTCCGCCCCAAGTGGGTCGCGGGATCTTTGCGGTCCTTGTCAAGCTCGCGCAGTAGCTCGCGCAAGCGAATCCGCGCCGCGTCCCAGCTCTGGTCAGGTGCGTATCGCGGCTCCATCATCTCACTCAGCTCGGAATGCCGTCGCGGTTCCAACTTCAGGATGAAGTCAGCGGCGTCTATCGCGTCTTTGGCATGGGGTGCAAGCTTCACGACGCCGGAGACCTTTTTCCAGAAAGGCGCTACATCCGCCAGCCATTCTGCATCTTTCTTGAAGTGGTAGATACTATCGGCTGTCTGATGCCACTCGCCGTGGTATTCGCAGAATAAGCACAGCTCCATCTCGACGCTCTCGCCACGAAGCGAGCTGAGCCAGGCTTCAATGGTGGTGGGGAGAATGTCTATACTGCGCCGTGGGTGCAGCGTGAAGACGCCGGGACAATCGTTCTCGCGTTCCTTCCATTCGCGCTTTAGCTGCAAGGTAAACTGACGACTCATCTCGTCGAAGCCCCGGTCGATCTTGCGCTCGATCGAATTCAACTTGGCGACGACGTCTGGAGTCGAAATCGCAAAAAGCAGCCGCGAAAGGGCAATATTTTCATAACACTTGCGGCACTGCATGGGGTGATTTGCTCCGCGAGCATCCATGGCGTTCAGGAGGTCCGCGTAGTCGAACTCGCCGACACAACCCAGAGTCGGACACGGCACGAAGCGTTCGAGCTTACTCGCGAGGCCTTTGTAGTGGTCCAGCGTCTGGTCAAAGCCATCCAGCATCACGCCGAAGAAAAACGCTGCCTGGGGACCACGAACTGAGAGCAGCACTTCCCGCGGCTCGCGCGCGGTCTGGATCAGACATAGAGTTTCGCCTTTCTGGAACAGCGCCCCATCGCGCCACTGATTGTGCGTTGTGAAACGGTGCTCGCGAGCGATAAACCAGGTCGGTATTCCGGGCGGAAGTTCGCAGCGGAACTGGAAGCGCATCTTGACCTCGGGCTGTCCCTCCGCGGCGTCCCAGAGAGGCTGATAATCCGTTGGTGCATGTTGCAAGCACTCGACCACGATGCCGATTTCGTCAGAATCCTCGGTATTGTAGGTAAGATCGTACTGATCCATCAGCCGCAGAAGGTGGTTCCGGATGGTACGCGGAATGCCGGGCCAGAGACTACCGAGGTCCTTTTCGTGTAGGATTCCGCGCCGCTCGCGCACCGCGCTGCAATCGAGCACGCGGCTGATCTCGCCGACCACCCACTCGGGCTGCAAGACCACTAAGCCGCCGAGCGGGCTGTAGTCGCCGTGATAAACGATGTCCCCCAACTCGCGAAGCCATCCGGCAAGCGTCTGATGCGCCTCCGCTGGGACGCCGCTTTGTTCCATGCACCGGAACAGTTGCTCCGGCGGAACGTGCGGCCTCCCCAATGAACGAATATTTTCCGCCGCCTTGACCCAGTCAGGAGGCCACTGTTCTTGCATCATGCGTAGCCCGGAAGCCAGTTCCGCGATTTTTGTCCGCAGTTCCGAGATCCCCGTCAGCTCCGTGCAACTAACCGCAAGATTTCCAGCTATCTTGTATCGGGCGAGAAGGGGATTGAGATCGATATCCGGCGGGCCCTCGTCGAGCCCCGTCGAGACCAGTAGAATCGGAGACGACGGTGCGCGGGCAGCGATCATATCCAACCAATAAGTAAGCCTTCCCTTTTCGACGCCTTCGCGCGAATTCCACACCAGAACAAAGAGAGCGCCGTCGGTAAGGAAGAACTGGTGCGTCGCGTGATAGATGTGCTGACCACCAAAATCCCATGTGTTGAGCCGCATGGGCTCCCCTCCCTCGGGGTGCGGCAGTTTAAAGACCTCGACCTTGATTCCGTGGGTCTGGTTTTCATCGGGACGCGCGGGCTTGCCGTTGAGTACCCGAAAGATAGTGGTCTTGCCGGCTTTTGGCTCGCCGACGAGGATCATTTTGGCGACGCGCCGTCGAATCAGACCCGCTGCTCCGGTGGCACGTAGGTATCCGAGGATCGCATACGTACCTTGATCAATGATCTCGGGCGGAGGGAAGGTGAGTGGGTTGTCGAAAACGGTCAGTTCTTCCAACCTGGGTAGCTGGCCTAGGAAGCCAGGTAAGGCGGTCAACCCGTTGCCCCAGACGTCA
>JBEKBK010000459.1:0-6988 GCA_050015435.1 Bryobacteraceae bacterium | reverse complement strand
TCCGGAGGCCGGTATCGGTAGAGGGCGGCGGAAAGCGAATCACGATTCTGCCCGCGGATCGTTTCCTGCTGACTTGCGACGTTTTCTACGATCATCCGCTGGTGGGAAGGCAAGTGCTCGACATGGAAGTGACTCCGGAACGCTATGCGGCGGAACTGGCTCCGGCGCGAACGTTCGGATTCGAGTACGAACTCGATCAGATGCGCAACATGGGCTTGATCCGAGGCGCGTCGCTCGAAAACGCTGTGTGTTTCGGACGCCGCTCGATCCTGAACGACGGTGGGATGCGCTTTGAGAACGAGTGCTGCCGTCATAAGGCTCTGGATTTGATTGGGGACCTCGCGCTGATTGGAAAGCCTCTGCTCGGGCACGTCATTGCCGAACGAGCGGGGCACGCCATGCATTTCGCGCTAGTGAACCGGATCATGTCGGACCCAACGTTGTACGAAATCCTGAGCTTTGATCAATTGGCCACGCGTGTTGCTCACGCGTTGGTGTCATAAGAATTAGCGCTGCGGAACGCGAAAATAGTTTCCACTAACATGTCGTCCCTTTGTGGATCGCTAAAAGAACCCTTTGCGGGACCAAGAGCAAGGCACTACAATCCGCCAAGTGGCTCATTCGCGAATTGAATTTCTGGGACCTTGGTACGATTTCATCCCGGGCCAGGGTGACTTCTTTTTGGAAGAGCTTAGGCGCGAGCTTTCACCCGGCCACCTCTTAGAAGGCCTGAAACTCGTTCCGCTCGGCCATTCCTTGGCTGCCGATGACGCGCTTTTCGAGGCGGAAAACGGTCGCGTCTTTCAAGTGCATCTGACCTTTAGCCACCGTACCGAACAACCTCCGTTGCCACGTTGCCGGGTCTACTCAAATGCCGACGAGTGGGTTCAACAAGTGATGCTCCCAGCAAACGAAGAGTTTCTCGGCTGAAACGCAATCACGCGCTCTTGCCCAGTTGCACAAAGCACCCTTTGTGGAACACGGCGCTTACACGTCGAAGGTCTTCTTCCGGCTGAATGTGCCGCAATCTACAGCCTCAAAAGATCCGGGAGCAGCGCTATCGATGGCGGCGATGATCCGCGGCAGGTAGTTCCTGAGGATTCGCCATTCCACGGAAGACAGCGCCACAATCGCCAACCGCCGCCCGGCCACGCCCTGCTCATGGTATAGGGTCTGATCTCCGGTAACGAGTATGTCAAAGCCATCGTCTTCGGCTGCCGTAAGAGTTCACCATTTTTGAAGCCATCCCAACCCTTACTAGCTGGCAGTGAAAACCTCGTGTGATCCGAGGCGGTTACGCAGCCGGTGGTTAAGGTTTCGTCGAGCAACACCCTCACGGGTTGTGCCGCTATCGTTGGGCGTGGGCAAAATCGATCAGCCGCTTGATCTGTTCAATCGAAAGCGTGGGGAAGCCCTGATGAATTTCGTCGATGCTGTCGCCGAGATCATAGCTGTTCACGATGGGGTCGGGCATTATGCGCGTTCCGCGTACGACTGGCCGGCCTGACACCTTGCCTGGAACCTGTTCGATCAGTTCGCAAGCCATCCAATCTATGTCCGAGGCCGTATCGAGTTTCGCCATATTCTTACCCGACTTCATATTAGCTTTTTATACGCGTTAGCTTTTTATACGCGCTAAACGCTCAGCTGATCGGCCATGCGGCTTTCCGGACGTCGATCAACTCGTGGTCGATTCGGCCGTGCGTGATCGAACTCTGCCGCCTCAGCAGCTCTGAATAGTTCGCCATTGGATATCCTGTCCTACCCGCGCTCTATCGCCTCCGTGACTTCATGACCCAAAAGCGCCCCGGCAATGCCGCCCGGCGTGCGGAGGTCAAAGAGAATGCGCATCCTTCGAAATAGGTGCGTCAAATGGAATAGGTGGCGCATCGAGGCTGCGGGGGGCAAATTAGAGGACTGCCTGAATTTGCTCCCGTGTCACATGAAGCTGCTCGATGATTTCCTCGATGGTCGATCCCGCTTCAAGATTTTCGAAAACCGTGGTTACGGGCATCCGCGTATCCCGAAACACCCAGGCGCCGCTGCGTCTGTCCGCTACGCTCTCCACGGCAGCACATTTTGATCAATCGAGAATCGCCATGATCCAACCTCCTCTCTTTCAGAAGACGTGGTTACTTCGCCCGGATCAAAGCGCCGTATTCGTCGCATCTCAAGGACTTGGGAATTTATCGTCGAAACGAATAGCCACTTGCCGTGTTTCTATTTTTAGGATCACAAATGCCAGCGTTTGGCCGGAAATGTAGCGGTTACTTTCTTGAATTGGCCAGGACATGGCTCTTGCGGGCTAGTAAACCAAAGTATGTCGATCACGTAAAAGGTGTATGGCGCGAAATCCAGTGAAGTCATTCGTGCTGCTGGGTGTTGCGTTGCACTCAGCGGTGCTCGCGCAGATGTCGGTTTCCGTGAGCGCTTCCCCGCAATCGCCCGCGGCCCTCGGCACACTGGTGACATGGACCATAACCGTCGCTGGGGCCAGCCCCGGAACCCTTGAATACCGATTCCGGATTCAACACGACCGTGCTGATTTCCGCACCGTAGTGGACTACGGGCCGAATTCCACGCTGGCCTGGAGCACCATCGAAGAAGGAGCATACCAAATCGAGGCTTCGGTCAAAAACAGCACCACCGGGGCCATTGCGCAGGACACGGCTGGATTCATATTTACTCCCTTAGTCACCGGTCAGTCCCCCACAATCACACCGAGCTCAAACCCACTGGTGTATATCTACAGCGCGCCTGGATGCGGTGTGATCCGGCACACGGGAAGCCGCACACGCGACGATGACGTATCTATTGCGCGCATGAGTGTGACGTGGCAATCCTCCGGAGGCATTTTGCAAAGCACACCCCTCCAAACCTGCGGCACGCAACCGACGATGAATTTCTACCTCGCCGGGCTGGAGCAGAACCAGCCCTATCAGGTACAGCACGTGATCGAGAGCGGTCCGTTGTTGATGCCTTCCGGAGAAACTCCGACTCCGGCGTCGACGATTGCCCTCGGACCCATGTTGAACTTCACCACTGGATCGATTTCGGTGACCGCTCCGCCGATCAACGTACCGCCTCAAGGGAGCATTCCCACGGTGGACGGCATCCTTCTTCAGAGTCTTTTCAGCCGGACATCCATCGCGACAGACTTGAACGGGAACGTGATCTGGTATTCCCCGCCCGATATCAGTTATCTCACCCGGCCTCAGACCGGCGGAACTTTTCTCGGCATCGGTGAGTTTCCTACACTGGATCCGTCGCAACAATTCTTCCGGGAATTCGATTTGGCCGGAATCACCCTGGCCGAAACCAACGCGGCGCGAGTGAATGAACAGCTTGCAACCATGGGTGTCCACGCGATCAACGCCTTCCATCATGAAGCCCGGAAGCTTCCGAACGGGCAATACCTCGTCCTGGCGAACTCGGAGCGAATCCTGACCAACGTCCAAGGGCCGGGCGCAGTGGACGTGATTGGTGACACGATCCTCGTCTTGGATCAGAACCTGCAGGTCGTTTGGACCTGGGATTCTTTTAATTACCTGGATACTAGTCGAGTTGCGCCCTTGAACGAGACGTGCGCCCTGCCTCCCACGGGACTCGCCTGCCCGCCAATCTACTTGAGCTCCACTGCAAACGACTGGTTGCATGGCAACGCACTGCAACTCACGGCGGACGGAAATATTCTCTACTCCATGCGCGACCAAGACTGGGTCATCAAGATCGATTACGCGAATGGAGCCGGAAGCGGGGTCGTGCTGTGGCGCATGGGCATTGACGGAGATTTCCAGATTCAATCGTCGGATCCCAGTCCTTGGTTTTCGCATCAGCACGATCCCAATTTTCAAGCGGACGGCACCACGCTTTTGGTGTTCGATGACGGGAATGAGCGCGCGGCCGTCAATCCGGCTGCCCAGAGCCGGGGCCAAGCCCTGAGCGTCGACGAAACGAACAGAACGGTATATCTGGTCCTGAACGCCGACCTCGGCTCTTACTCCGAGGCAGTGGGGTCCGCACAAAAGTTGCCGAACGGCAATTATCATTTCGACTCCGGTTTCATCCTCGATGCTCAGGGAAATCTCAACGCACAGTCAGTGGAACTGAATCCGTCGGGCACGCAGGTCTTCGAAATTGGGTTTGAGGCGCCCGAGTATCGAACCTTCCGCATGCAGGATTTATATACGGCTCCGTAGCAGTTTTATACGTGATATGATCATAAGATTCTGGATTGGTCCCGTAGGCCACACCAAGCAGTTTGATGTTTGCACCACCGTCTCAGATTTCAAGGCGTGCGTTCCTCCAAACGGGTGCCGGAGCGCTCCTGGCCGCATCCGCGGCACGTAGTCAGACGCCCAAGCCACCCAATGTCATCCTGATTGTATGCGATGACCTCGGATATGGCGACCTGCATTCCTACGGATCGAACATTGCGACCCCGAACCTCGACACGATGGCGCGGGAGGGGGTCTCTTTTCGGCAATTCTACTCGACGAGCAATGTGTGTTCGCCGGCGCGCGCATCTCTGTTGACCGGGAGATATGCGCCTCGGGTCGGCGTGCCCGACGTGCTCGCCTCGGACGCCACCACCGGACTTTCGCTGTCGGAACAAACCATTGCCGAAATTCTGAAACCGGTTGGTTACAACACGATGTGCGTCGGTAAGTGGCATCTGGGTACGCTGCCGCAGTACCTGCCGACCAGCCGCGGCTTCGATCAGTATTACGGAATACCGTATAGCAACGACCAGACACCGTCGGTCCTGATGCAAGGCACCCAGGTAATAGAATCGCCAGTAGTGCTGAATTCGATAACGCAGCGGTACACCCAACAATCGATCAGTTTCATCACCGGCTCCAAGAGCACCCCGTTTTTTCTTTATCTCGCACACTCTTTTCCGCATATTCCTTTGGCAGCCTCGGCAGGCTTTGTGGGTGTATCAGGGCTGGGCCTCTATGCGGATGTGGTTGAGGAAATCGACTGGAGCGTTGGACAGGTGCTTGAGACCCTCAAAAGCCAGGGGATCGACAACAATACCCTGGTGATCTTCACCAGCGACAACGGACCCTGGTACCTGGGCAGCCCCGGCCGTCTCAGGGGACGCAAGGGATGGAGCTACGAAGGCGGCGTACGCGAGCCCTTCATCGCGCGTTTCCCGGGGAAAATTGGTAACGCGCCTCGGTCCCTTGAAAAACAAGCGCCAACGATGACCGACACGGTGGCCAGCACGTTGGATTTTATGCCTACGATCGCGGCGTTGTGTAACGCGCCCCTCCCCAGCAATCCTATGGATGGCGCGAACATTTGGCCACTGCTGACTGGCCAGATATCGGACCTCCAGCGCAGCGCGTTCCTGTATTTCGACAGTTGGAACTTACAA
The DNA here is from genome assembly GCA_050015435.1 of Bryobacteraceae bacterium. Classification (GTDB taxonomy): domain Bacteria; phylum Acidobacteriota; class Terriglobia; order Bryobacterales; family Bryobacteraceae; genus Palsa-187. The sequence goes on along the minus strand of JBEKBK010000459.1, from coordinate 1,605 downwards.
TGCTCCCGGCTGGGACCGTGGAAGCTCCACGTGTCTCGTTACAACGATTTTGCGTGGAGCCCGGATCCCATTGGTGGGCGGCTTAATCTCCCGTTGGCGAATCCGGAGCTGTACAACCTCGAAAAAGACCCCGACGAAAGCTACGATGTGGCGGCGGACCATCCCGATGTGGTCGCGCAGATTCAGGCGGCGATTCAAAAGGCGCTGCCCACATTCCCGCCCCAAGTGATGAATGCGTGGAATTCCACGATGAGTATTCCGGTAGTCACAACGCCCGACGGCGCGCTCCCAGCTGCTGCGCCGCCGTCCTCAAATTAGTGCGATAGCTCGGCGCGATCGTGCATATTAGGAGCGGTGACGCAAATCCCTAATCTGCTGAGCGCCTCGCGCCTGGTCCTGGCTCCATTTGTATTTCTGCTCCTATGGCGGCGCGAATATAGCATCGCGCTGGCGCTGCTGGGCATCGCGGGAATCACCGACGCGCTGGACGGGCTGTTCGCCCGGCGATTCGGCGCGGCATCCCGTTTGGGAGCCTATCTGGACCCGATTGCGGATAAGGTCCTACTGAGTGGAATCTTTCTTACACTGGCGCTCGACGGCGCCATCGAACCCTGGCTCGCGATCCTGGTGCTCGGGCGCGATACCGCGATCCTCTTGTTCGCCGGCGGAGCGTTTCTCTTTTCGAAATCTCTCCGCGAATTCCCGCCGTCGACTTGGGGCAAGGGCAGCACGGTCGCCCAAATCCTTTTCATCCTGGCGCTGGTATCGCATCTGGCCGGAATCGGGAGTGAGCCGATCGTCACGGCGTTGAAATGGCTGACAGTTGCGGCTACGGCCGGAAGCGGGCTCGATTACGCCTGGCGTGGCTTGAGAATGGTCAAGGCGACTACCTGACGAAGAAAAGATTCTTATCGACGTTGGCCTCGACCGCGACGTCGAAGAAGCCAATCATCATTTCTTCCCAGCTCTGTTCGCCGTAGCGCACCTCGCTTTTGGGATCCGGATTGCGTGGATTGCGAGTCGAATTGTCATACTCCGCGATCCACTCTAGCCGGGTGCCTTTCTTGAGCGGCAGCGGCGTCGCCAGGCGGTAGGAGAGCTGCCAATAGAAATCGTAATGGCTGACCTTGAGCAGGGTCTCCGGTTGTCCATCGTCGCGGATGCGAAGAAATTCGAAGGCCTTGCCGCGCAGATGCATGTGCGGGAAGAGTCCGAGCAACAGCGCATCGTTAGGAAGCGTTCCCCAGACGGTGACGCGATAATCCGGATCGCCCGGCGGTATCAAGAAATGGTCGTTACCCATCTGGAGGGTGAGAATCCGCTTTTCCGGAGGCTCCTTGGCGAAAACCAGCGCCACCCGCGTAAGGTCCGCGACGCGCTTGCCGTTCGGGGTGTAGTGGATCTCGAACACCAGGTCGGAGCCAGCCTTGATCAGTTTGGCCATTCCCGGGGGCCATACTTCGGGTGCGCCACCAGGGGCGTAAACCGTGAGGATATCGGATTTGGTCGGCCCGTGCGTCCAGATGGAACCTGGCTCGCGAATGTAGACCACCGCATGATGCACTACCGAAGGGCTGGACGGTAGCGCTTCCACCGCCTGCACCC
>JBEKBK010000458.1:0-6995 GCA_050015435.1 Bryobacteraceae bacterium | reverse complement strand
TCTCGTGAGCGATCTGATCACCGTCTTTACAGCGCCCCACGATGGACAGCATCCGATACCACTCGGGCTCGGGCAGCCGCGCGGCGTCGTCTTTGCAATGCCGAATCCATGAGCAACCCGCAAGCACCCGAAGAAATTCCGCGGTTGGATTTTCCGGCGCGATACCCTGGACATGGGCTTTAAGTTCGGGGTCTGCCTCAAGTTCCACGAGATCTTGGAAATCTGACGGGTTGTACCGTTGGCCGCCATTAATAACTTCGTACTCGACCAAAACTGGCGTGCTTTGCTTGCGATTGTAGCTGCCTGGAAGCCGCAAGAGACGACACAGATCGGCCGTATTATCCAGACTCCAGCCATTCTGCGCAGCCACACCAGAGAGGAATCGTTGGAAGCCCTTCGAGAGCCGGATCGCCACGGACCTGTCCTTTTCCGTAACCGTCTCCATGGGATCTCGGAAAAGCCAGTGAACTTGAATGCCTCCACCGGAGTGAACGACTACCGTGGGCCTGAATGGTATCGCCCGCACAATGTTCCAGGCGTCCTCCACGGTCGGAGGTAGGTTGGTGGCAACGTGGTTTGGACCGAGCACGTCGATATCAGCCCATAACCCAGGCAGGGCAACGACCCCGGCTTGCTTGCCGCGACCTTTACGGGGTTGCTGACCCTGCACGCCAATCGCGAAGTAGACGTTTTCCTTGGCCCGCGAAAGCATGGCGGCCTTCGCGGCTTCCCTGTACCAGTGCTCGCGATTTAAGTCTATGAAGTTTGAGTGATTGCTCGGTTTTTGAAAGACCGCGACAAAGCCTTTCTCCTGGCCGCTGAAGACGCTTCTCAAGAAGCGAGCGGCCATACGCGCATCGTCCCGAGCGGCATCTGCCACATCAGACGCATTCATTGTCGCGACTCCTGTCTTCGGATCGAGAATTGGATGGGCGCTTCACTACCGATTGCCTCGGCCAACGTGTTGAAACCCGGCGCGTAGAAAGGCATCCCGCAGTTGACGAATGAGTTGATAAACCCCGGACCTGGATTTGCCTAACTTTACGCAAGCCTCCACCACGGACAACTCACTCAACAAAAGGGCAATATTTTGCAACTTGGGGGACAACCCGTCGAGCGCGCGCCGGACGTCGATGGTTAGTTGAAGGCCGGCCTCAATCTCGTAGTGGCCGCCGTCTATCGTCTCCAGGTCGTCCCTAGTCCCGAGATGGTCTGCCGCTTCCCGGTCATCACGAGATATCTTGTCGATGAGAACTTCTCGCCGCACCCGCCTAAACCGTTGAGTGACTAATACCGCGGCGTGGTTTCGCATGACACCGCGGACGAACCCCTGCCAATCGCCGCGTGAGGAATCGAATTTCGGCGACCGTCGGAGACAGTCGAGGATCAGCGCTTGCCGTACATCCTCCCATTCGTCCGATGGAGAGCCGCCAGTAGCCACCAAACGGCTGGCCTGGCAGGATGCCTGTTGGAGGACGTAGGGGTCCACGGTAATCATGATTGCGCCTCGGTAAGGCGACGCTCGACAACGACACGGCGCGGAATACCGCTTCGAACTTCGATCCGATCGATCCGTCCGTTCATGAGGGAATCGAAGCAAGCCATCAGTCGGCGTACTTCCTCTCCCAGTACAAAATCGGGAAGATCCGCCTCTTGTCTTTTGCCCTCGTCGACGTCGAGCTTCACATCGAGCAATACAGTCGGTTCAGGGTAAAAGATCGGGTCTCCGTTCCGGATTACGACACGAAGGACCTGACCGAAATTCACCGATTGACATAAGCGAACCAGGACCTGCCGAGGAACCGAAAGCTGGGTGAATCGTTCAGGCGAGGGGATTGGTTCAGCTCTCTCTGCCAGATTGGCCGGTTGACCGTTTACCTGAGACGCTGGCGGCGTGATCTTTCGTCTGCTCACTGTCATTTGTGAAGTCCTTCCTTGCCGAGATTCGAACGGAGAGTAATTTGCGAGTTTTTACCCTGTAGCCACAGCTCGAAAGATAATCGGGGGATCAGAATTCTGCGGCCCAATCGCTGATGTGGAATCTCGCCCCTTCCAATCGCGTTGTAGAACGATCTGCGACTTATCTGATCTTTGCCGATCAAGGCCCACGCCTGATCCGGCTTTAGCATTGCGCTGGTCTTCTTGGACATCTCGTATCCTCCGTGTTGACCTGCATAGCCAGTGCGTGTACACTTATATGCACGCGTGCAGTGGCTGATTCTGAGTATGCACATGTGCATGCATACGTGTCAAGGGGAATTAGATGGTGAAGAAACTTAGTAAGGCGGCTAAGGAACTTAGGAAGCGTCTCGGGCAGAGTCAGCAAGCCTTCGCTTCCGGACTAGGCATTTCGATTCGATCAATCGCCAACTACGAAGCGGGCCGAGAGCCAACTGGGAAGCCGCTTTTTGCGCTGACAATGGCGGCTCAAGAGGCCGGACACATGGATCTAGCAAACGTCTTTTCGGATGCTATGTCAGAAGAATTGAAAGGCTGGCCCTTTACCCTGTTTGTAAACCCGGAAACAGATTCGCATCCAATCAACGGTCATCTGCTGGCGTCTCTCCAAGGGTTCGAGCAATTGCTCGCGGCGGGTTGCTTCCTGGAAGTTGTGAAGGCACTAGGCTCTACGGATGCACATATTCGTCTTAGGGCGACTGTTATAGATGCGACGGAAGCGCTGGTTGTAGCCGCCGAAGATTTGGGCGGGAAGGCTAAGGTCGAGAAGTTACGACGCTGGCTTCGGGAGGCTGGTGGGAAGGACCCGCTTATGGCGGACTCAACACGGTTCGAAATCACAAGGAATGAAGACGGTATCAAATTGAAGGTGAAACCAAAATGAAAGCTCCCCAGTCATGCGAAACCTGCCATCTGGAAAATTTCATAGGGTTACACCTCTGAGGGTCGCAAGGACAAAAACGACAAACGGAAACAGATCTTCAAGTCAGGGTTCTCAACCTGTTCATATCGCCGGAACCAATGTTGGCGATCCATCTTATTTCATTTCATGCGTAGCTTACACCGCGCATGAAAAACAATCCCGACTTCCGGCCCTGCAGCTGCGAGCCGCGGTCGCCCCCACAGGCGGGTCCGGCCGGTTGACCGCGAGCTGCGACTAGCAGTTAACGGACATCGCTGGAGCGCCCTGTTTGGGCTTCTCAAAGGAGGTGATGGTGAGCCAGGAGTTTCTCCCATTCTTGGCGCTGCGCTTCCCACGCCAGGATGCCGGCAATTCGGCGCACTGCAACTTCGCTGATGGGGAATCGCGCCGTCGCAGTCGGCGGAAGCTCTAGGACCTCGTGCTGAATATCCGGCGCGAGCCAGACGAGTTCCATGATCTGGCTCATCCGTTCCCGTGTTAGGCAGCCCAGCCGGGCTAGGTCAGCGTAATCTCGGCCTTCGCCGCGCTGGATCATGTCCTGGAAAGAGATGGCCAGCGCCATAACCTGCGTGACCCGTGGCAGACGCCCTTTCCCTGGCGGTCTATCACAAGACGGTTCCAATTTCCCAGCCGACCGAACCGGAAGATGTAGCGGGAACTGAATCTCAACGGCACTGGGCTGCATTTCATGCCTCTCTGATCGCGCTCGTTCCATTGCACAGGTCTTTCAACCCTCGGGACCGGAACCCCAGAGTAACCGTTCCGGTCTTGCCGTCGTAACGGACCTGCGCAACCAAAGCGCGAATGAACCGCTCCTGCTCCCAGGTAGACAACTGTTCCCAGAGCGGGTCGAAGTCGCGCATTGCCGCTTCCACGTCCTTTGCGTCAACACACTCTGCTTCGATCGCAGCCAATTGCTGGCGACGCTCGGCTAATTGGCTACTTAAGACCGCCACCCGATCCTGGAGTTCGGCTAAACGGCGAGTGGCGAGCGCGGCCGCGGGGCCGGCGGTGCCCGCCACCGACACGTTCTCCTTCATCTCCTGAGCGATGTTTCTCAGTTCCGTTTCGATGCCGGCCTTCTCCCGGCCGATCGCAGCCGATTCATTCCCACGATGTTCGGCGAGCTGCCGCAAGACTTCGCGCACCATGCTGGGGTTGCGCCCAATGCCGCGGAGCTGTTCCACTACAGCGCTTTCAATCGCCGGGGCCGAGACGGACCGCGTCTCGCATTGCGCCCAGCCCCGCTGGCGAGCCTTGACGCAAACGTAGTAACGATAAAGCTTATTCTTCTTGTTCACGTACGTGTGCAGCATGCCGACGTCACAGGTTCCACATCGAACCAGTCCTTTGAGCAGCGCGGCGTACTTATTGCCGATGTTACGGCCGCCACGCCGGCCATTGCGATTGAGGGCGCCCTGGACCTTGTTCCACGTGTCGTCGTCTACAATGCGATCGTGTTCGCCTTCGTAGACATGGCCCCCGTAGTCGACCTTGCCGACGTAGATCATATTCGTAAGCAAGTTGTAGAGGCTGTTTTTTGCGATTGCTTTCCCGCCGGCCTTCCGGCCTTCGCGCGTCGTCCAGGATTTCATCCGCCAACCACGCCGGTCGAGTTCCTCCACCAAGGGAATCAGTGATCCCAACTCGAGGTAGAGCGCGAAGATTTCCCGAACGCGCTGGGCCTCCTCCCTGTTCACCACCAAGGAACCGCCCTGCGGAACAACGTCATAACCCATCACCGGATTGCCACCAACCCACTTGCCCTTGCGCCGCGCGGCGCTCATCTTGTCGCGGGTGCGCTCGGAGATCATCTCCCGCTCAAACTGGGCGAATGAGAGCAAAACGTTTAGGGTCAAGCGTCCCATAGAACTGGTCGTGTTGAACTGTTGCGTTACGGACACGAACGTCGCGCCATGCTTATCCAGGATCTCCATGATCCGCGCGAAATCAAGCAGCGATCGCGAAAGCCGGTCCACCTTATAGACCACGACGGTGTTTATGGTGCCAGCTTGAACATCGGCAAGCAGCCGCTTCAACGCCGGCCGGTCCATATTGGCACCGGTATAGCCGCCGTCATCGTACCTTTGCGGTGACGCCGTCCATCCTTCTTGCCGTTGACTATTGATGAACGATTCGGCTGCCTCGCGTTGGGCGTCGAGCGTATTGAACGCCTGTTCCAGACCCTCTTCCGTCGATTTCCGCGTGTATATTCCGCATCGAATACCCGCCCGTTGCGCGAGGCCGGTCCCGTTTTCCCTCAGACTCCGTTCACCGCGCACGCCGTGCCTCCTTCTCCAACCCAAAAAACGCATAACCATTCCAACGGGTGCCGGTTATCTCGCCGGCAATCGCACTGAGTGAGCTAAATCTCCGGCCGTCGTATTCGAATGCATCATCGAGAACTTTCACCACGACGGTCTGGGACTTGTAATCCTTGACGAGCAAGCTCCCCGGCATCGGCAAGCGCGCGTCCCGAGTCTGGATCACGGTCGTCGTTACGGTCTGTTCCAGGGGGATCCCAGCCTGCCTCCGGCCGACGTTCTCCGAAATCCGCAATCGCAACTCGGTTCCGCGGGCTATGGCGATGGCATATTGCCGAACGGACTCCGGAAGGCCGCCATCCTTCGACGCCTGGAGGTGCCATGCGATCTTGCGCCGGAGATGCTGGCAGTTGGCGATCCGGTGTTGAACTCCGAACAGTTCCCGGTGCACGGCCTGCAACCGGTGTGCATTCATTTTCGGCAAATCATCAATCTCCGGCAGGCTGACCTGTTCCCTCATCGTTGTCACGACCCTTTCTCTGACTCGTCAACGTCACTCCATGAACGCTCGGTGCGGCCGCATTAGCAAGTCCCTCTGTTGACGGGAGCGGCTTAGGCGCCGTGAGAACAAGCCGGATCTTGGCCCGCCGCTGGTACGCCGCCGCCAACAACGCCGCGATTTCCTTGATGGCATCGTCAACCTTGGGTTCCTCGCCGCATTCCATGTGTTCGCCTCCAAGGGTGTGCAGCCTGGCGGGGATGATGTGGGCGCGGACGAGGAAGGTATGGCCGCCATGGTTGCTCGACCCCGTGTCCAGCACCCACAACGAGTCCCGCTTGGCGGCCTGCCCGCTATCTGGTGTTCGGAGGCTCATTCGCCTCCCTGTCAACTAATACTCCGTGAAGTTGAAAGATGTGCACGTCCGCCGGCCGTTTTGGACCGGCCAACACATCACGCTCCCCGCTGGATAGCCCGGTGACTCATCCGTAGGTTGCTGTTCCCGGCGAGTGCCAATTGAACTAGAGTGGCATCACCAGACGGAATCTGACTTGTGGGTACCGACCGTGGAGGTTACATGTAGAGTTTGCCGCTCGGCAGATCCTTGAGTGCACCCCCTGGGGGAGCCGTCATCTTTCAGGCCGAGCGGGTTCCGAGCGTCCCAATTTCGCGGACCGCGCAGCCCGGTGCGTGGGGGAAGAAGGAACGTTACCTACGAGTTTGGCTGATACCACGCTTGTGTGGGCCCAGCTGCTCGCTCGATTTCCGGAACAAAACTACGATCGAGTTCGCGAACCATCGCGGCCAGATTCTCTACGATTCTCTGCCACTGGGCGGCGTCGCCAATGGGGTATTGCCCGAATGCGGGATCCTCGGGAGCCACCGGAATTCCGAGCGATACCTTAAATCCGGCGCCCTGGGCGAGGAAGATCGCGGAAACCGAGTGACTCCACGTGCCGACGTCCAGGTATAGCTCGACCGTCAGATTTCCTGAAGTCCGCCGGGTCAAATAAACTCGCCCGATCCCCCGCGGCATGCATAGCCCATCGGCTTGAATGCGGCTTCCAGCGCGGGTTTGCGCGGACCGGCGATGACCCCGGCATTCTGAAGCCGGATTTCCGCCGCCGGGGGCAAATTGTGCGGCAGGTCGGCTAGCGCCACAACCTCTTTTATCCGCGCGCGGTAATCGGCGACAATCGCCTTGACCGCCTCCACTTTCGCGGGAGGGATGGAACCTACGATGGTTCGACCATCCGGCGCCAGTTGATGCAGCTGGTCGGTTCGGCGTACCTTCCCGCAGGCCTTGATCACGGCATCGACGGCCTCCGGATTCGGCGGAAGCTTCTCCTTC
>JBEKBK010000457.1:0-6998 GCA_050015435.1 Bryobacteraceae bacterium | reverse complement strand
GGCCGATACCGGGAATCAGCAGTCCCAATTCCCGCGCTGCGCCGGGTGTCGTGTTCTGACCGGTCTGGCGCAAAAAGGTCCCCGCACCCGCTCGGCGCGCCACCAGGCCTTCAGCCTGGAGGTCCCGCAAGGCGCGCACCACCGTCGGTCGCGAGGCCCCAAATCGGATGACCAGTTGGGACTCACTCGGCAGCCGCCCCGTGTCGCGATACTTGCCGGCGCCGATTTCGGCAGCCAGCGCACGGAAGACCTGGTGATGTTTGGCTTCCGGCGACGCGCGCGAAGGTGTGGTTGTCATGTTGTTAACCTGATAATCCAGGTTTCTGGCGAAGGAGTAAAGCTGAATCTTGCCCTTGCTGACGACCCGAGTATTTTGATCCGGAAGATGCGGAAATTGGATGCCGATCTTGAATGGCGTGTGAGTGTTGCTGCCCGCGTGGGATGAACCAGGCCCGTTCATTCAGCGGAAAGGTAATGAAATCGGCAAAAGCCGTGAGCATTATGAGAAAGAAATTGCTAACCAGCCGGATTAGGCGCGCGAGCGCATTCACTCTCATCGAACTGCTGGTGGTCATTGCCATCATCGCCATCCTTGCGGCCCTGCTGCTACCCGCGCTGAGCAAGGCGAAGGCCAGGGCCGAGGCCATTCAATGCCTGGCGAACAACAAACAATTCATCTTGGCTTGGACCGTGTATGCCAGCGACAATCAGGACACGCTGGTCATGAATGTCCCGCTCAACCCGGATCCGCTCGGCCCAGGAGGAAGTTGGTGTGATGGTTGGGAGAATTGGACGTGGTATAACACGGACAACATCAACGTGCTGCTCATCACCAAGGCCAAGCTGGGGGCGTGGGTCGGCCGCTCGAGCGGCATCTACAAATGCCCGACCGACAGATACCTGTGCGTTGAGAGCGGCGGGAAAATGCCCCGCGTGCGCAGCTTTTCCATGAATGGCTTCCTCGAAGGCTACGGCTTCTCCAGAACACGCTCGTCCAATTGGTATCCGAACTATCTCTGCTACAACACAATGGGCGACATCGCCGGTTCGCCCCCAGGCCCCGTCAACCTATTCGTAACGGCGGAGGAGCATCCCGACGGGATCGACGACGCCTGGTTGATCACCGATCCAACGACTCCGAACATGTGGTTCAACCTTCCGGCCAGCTATCACAACGGAGCGGCCAGCTTCAGCTTTGCCGATGGCCATGCTGAAGTCCACAAATGGCGTGACAGCAGAACGATCCAGCCTGTGATCCAAATTTGGCATAGTGGCGAGTGGGACTCCGCGCCCGGCAGCCAGGACATTAAATGGATGCAGGCCCACTCCACCGCGCCCTTGGATGCCGCGCCCTAGCCACAGTCTATGAGTTAGCATAGTCCTTTCTGCGCAAGTCCCTTGATTCCAGGCATTGTTCTCCCGGAAAAATGCCAATGATTATGCCGCAACAACTTCTGACAGGAGCAGAGAATACCGCAGGTTCGCCGCCGGCCTTGCATTTCTGTTTACATCCGAAGTCATTGCTGGCTAATATTCCAGACACGTGGCCGAAATGAAGAACAAACTGGTTGCCGGTGCCGCGATCCAGGGGCTGACGCGACTGCAGGCGTGTTCGCTGCGGCTGGCGTTCCAGCCGCATGACATCAGCCAAGCGGTGGACCGCACCGGGCGCCACGAGGTGGACCTAGACCGCGAGTTCCCGCTGGTCATCAGCCTGTTTCATTTGAGCTCGAAACATTTCACGCGCAGTCTTACGTGGCACGACCGGCTAGAGCTGGTTCTGCTACTGCAAGGGCGGCTGTGTTTTCGCATGGGCGACGACGAGGTCCGGCTCGAACGAGGTGACCTGCTGGTGGTGGACAACGTCAGGCTGCATGGAGCGGTGGATTTCCCTGGCTTCAACGCCCGGGTGGTGGTTATCTGCTTTCTGCAGGAGTTCGTCTATAGCCTGGGCTCGCCGGCCCACGATTACGCGTTTCTGCTGCCATTTTACTCCAAGGGGGAGCGACAACCTCATGTGCTGCGTGCCAGCGACCCGCAAGCCGGCCCGGTGTATCAGGAATTGGCAGAGTTGCTGCAGTGTTACTTCGACCGTCCGCCCCTGTTTGAGGCCGGGTGCAAGGCGATGCTTCTGCGGGTGCTGTATCATTTGGCACGGCGGTTCCAGTCTTTGGAAGTGCTCCGGGCGGAGTGTCTGCAGCAGCAGGAGCGGGCGGAACAGTTGAAGAAGGTGCTCATGCACCTCGAGGCCCACTTCGCCGAACCACTGGCCCTGGGGGAGGCGGCCCGCATGGTAGGGATGAGCTCCAGCCGCTTCTCCAAGTCCTTCAAGCGCGTGGCGGGGATGACGTTCTTGACTTACCTGACGCACCTGCGTATGTCACATGCGGCCCGGTTGCTGAGGGAAAGCACCCGGCAGGTGGCGGAGGTTGCCGCGGAGACAGGGTTTGCGGATCAGAGCTACTTGGTCCGGAAGTTCCGGAAGCATTTCGGCCAGACTCCGCTCGCATATCGCCGCGCTCATGCCGGCAAGCCCTCCGCGTAGCCGGCGCTGTGATGGCCGGGCGGGGAAGCAGAGAGGCCTGGCAATATTGTTCAAATCGTCCAAAATTTATGGCGGAACGTTCTATCTGCACGCTAGAGCGGTGGCTAATATCCCAATATAGGCACTATGCATATAGGCAGAATTCAAGATTTTCTTGTCTGCTGGGCGGTGGCGTCGGACGGCGCGGGGCGGTCGCGGGCCAACTCGGCCAGTGACAAGGTCGAGCTGCCGCCGTCTGTCGTGCTCAATCAGGACGAGGAAGAAGAGTAGTCCTATGTTCACGATCGAGAGCTACGCGCTGGCCGTCGTGGCGTGTGTCGTTGCCATGGTATGCTGGGGCTCGTGGCAGAACACCCGGAACCTAGCTGAGCGGGTGCTGGGGCGCCCATGGCGTTTCGAGCTGTACTACTGGGACTTCATCTCGGGCCTCCTGCTTGTCGCGCTCCTCTGCGCTCTGACCTTCGGTAGCATGGGGAGTGTTGGGCGCAGCTTCCCGAGGGACCTCTGCCAGGCCAGCGCCTCGAGCATCGCCTTAGCCATGATCAGCGGTGTGATCTGGAACCTAGGCACGCTGCTGCTAGTCGCGGCGATCGCCATCGCAGGCATGTCCGTGGCGTTCCCGATCGGCGGCGGCATCGGCTGGCTGCTCGGCATCCTCGTCAACTACATCGCCAAGCCGGTCGGCAATTCGGCCTACCTCTTCTCGGGCATGGCGGTCGTCGCCGTCGCGATCTTCTTGAGCATGCGGTCCTACCGGTTGCTGGCGAAGGAGACGGCGAAGCCGCCGCTCAAAGGCATCGTGCTCTCCTTCGCGGCCGGCATCCTCATTGCTTTCTTCTACCGGTTCGCGGGGGCCTCGATGGCCGGGAACTTCGCCGATCCGGAGCCCGGCAAGCTGACGCCGTATACCGCCCTCGTCTTTTTCGCGCTAGGCGCCTGGCTCAGCACGTTCTTCGCCAATCCGATGTTCATGCGCAAGCCCGTGCAGGGTGCCCCGGTCGGTTTCGCCGACTACCGGTCGGTCCCCCCCGTGATCCACCTGATCGGGCTGGTGGGCGGCGGGATCTGGATTGGCGGCATGATGGTGAGCCTGCTGGCCAGCGGCAAGGCGAGCTTCGCGATTTCGTACGGACTGAGCAGCGCGTCACCGGTGGTGGCGGCGCTTTGGGGCGTCTTCGTCTGGAAAGAGTTCGCGGCCGCCCCTCCCGTTGCGCATCGACTGCTGGGCGGGATGTTCGCCTGCTATTTGTTCGGGCTAGTGCTGATTGTCGTCGCCGGGCCAAGTTAAAGCACGGCGTTCTTACGGTATGCAAAGACGAATGATTGGTGGGCTTCGTTTCGCGTCGTTATGTATCCGTGGACAATGCTGAGTTGGTCTGCGCAGATTCGGAAGCGTCCCATAACGAAGCCGGCGAACTCAGTCAGCCAGATGCCGGATGGATACGTCTAAAACTCGAGCATTATTCTTTTGCTCACATCGAAACAATAACATCAAATGGAAAGCGCATCGTTTAACCAAGAAAAAGGGACTCGTATGACAACTGTCGCTTTGTTCGGTGCCGGAGGGAAGGCTGGTTATCGCCTTACTGAGAACCTGATGAAATCCGACTACCACATGCTGTACCTCGAGGTTAGCAAACAAGGGATAGAGGCCCTTGCCAAGCTTGGGTTGAAGACCACACCGCAAAGGGAAGCTCTACATGAAGCGGATGTCGTTATCCTTGCTGTACCCGACCGCCTGATTAACAGAATTGCAGCAGAGATCGTGCCCCAGATGAAAAGCGGCGCGATGGTGATTTGTCTGGATGCGTGCGCCGCTTGTGCTGGTAAACTTCCCAAGCGCAAGGATATCTGCTACTTCATTGTTCATCCGTGCCACCCACCTTTCCTCAACGAGGAAACCGATCCGGAAGCCCGCAAGGATTTGTTTGGCGGCCGCAAGGCTAAGCAGCATATTATTTGCGGGCTGCTGCAGGGAAAGGAAGAGGATTATGCGAGAGGTGTAGGAATATCACGTTATATGTACGCTCCCGTCATGAAAACTCACCGCCTCACCATTGAGCAGATGGCCCTGCTTGAGCCGGCATTGTCCGAGACCCTTTCGGCTACCTGTATGGTTAATATTCAGGAAGGGATGCAAGAGGTTATTCGGAGAGGCGTGCCTAAAGAAGCTGCCTTCGACTTCATTATGGGCCATATGAATATCGCCATCGGCATCGCATTCGGTCTCATTGACGATCAATTCTCCGACGGCTGCAAGCTGACGATCGAGCGTGGTAAGAGAGTTGTTTTCAGGCCGGAGTGGAGGAACATCTTTGAGAAAGAGAATGTCATGGCAGAGGTGGTTGCGATCTCTTCCGGTGAATAGCGGAGCGTTCCAATAAGGGACATTCTCATGAAGCTGGCTCTCAGCTCGTACGCCTACAATTGGGCTGTCGGCTTGCCTGGTTATCGCCCTGAGCGACCGATGACTGTCTTCGACCTGCTGGATCAGGCGGTGCGACTTGGCGTGCATGTCGTTCAGGTGGTTGACAATATCCCCTTCGAGCTGCAATCAGGAGAAGAACAGGAGCGGTTTATCCAGCGGGCAGGTCAGTTGGGTATAGAGCTTGAATTTGGAATGCGCGGTATCGAAGGGCAGCACTTGGAGCAAGGCATTCGACTGGCCGGGAGGATGCACAGCAAGGTTTTGCGAGTGGTTGTGGACAAGGGCAATTACCGTCCCAGTGAGGAGAAAATCGTGCAGACGATCCAGGGGCTGGTTCCCTTGCTGGAGGAACACGGGGTCAGTCTGGCAATTGAAAACACCGAGCGTTTCAAGGCTAAGAAATTTGCGGAGCTGGCTGGGCTCATCGGCAGCAAGCAAGTCGGAATCTGTTTGGACACGGCAAACAATTACGGGATCGGGGAAGGGATCGAAGCTGTCGTAGCAGCTTTGGGACCATTAACCCTCGATTTGCATCTGAAAGATTATTCCATACATCGGATGAGTCACCGGCTGGGGTATATTCTCGAGGGCAGCCCGGCCGGGCAGGGGCAATTAGACATTTTCTGGATTCTGGAAACACTACGGCATTTTGGCCGTGATCCGAATGTCGTCCTGGAACTCTGGACCCCTCCGGATGACAACCTCGAGGACACAATTAATAAAGAAAAGAAATGGGTTGACCAGAGCATAGAGTATTTACGAAAGGTGATTCGCGATTGATGACTGCTTCGTAAGCTCGATCGCCCGGCAGGGGTATGCAGCCATTTTCAAAACACGCTCTGAAAGCTTGCGGGGACTTTCGAACCCCGCCGCCGAGCGGACAAGGGCGCCGGCGTCCCCGTTTCTTCCGAGCTGCTTGAAGAGATCAACCCGCGCCGCTTCTCTCCCGGCGGTTGCGCATCCAGTGCACGGCCCGATCGAGAATGACCGCGCTTAGAATCACCACGCCAACAATGGTGTATTGCCAGTTTGTATTTAGACGCCATTCCTTGCCTCCCGGCAGCGTCAACTTGAAAAGATTGATCCCATTCTCGATCACTTTCATCACGGCAGAGCCGGTGACAATGCCTGGAATCGTGCCCTCCCCTCCGCTCAACGAGCAACCCCCGAGCACGGCGGCGGCGATAGCGATCAGTTCGTAGGAACTCCCAACGGTGTGCGACATCTGGCCGATGTACGCGGCGTAAATGACCCCCGCCAAGCCGGCCAGGCCGGATGAGACGACGTAGGTCAGGATTTCGACGCGTCGAACGTTAATTCCCGAATACGCCGCGGCCTGCCGGTTGCCTCCGATGGCATAAACCTGGCGTCCAAACACGGAGAAGTGGAGAAAATAAACCGCCAAGCCGGCGACCAGCAGAAAGATGAGCATGGGATAAGGGAGGAGGCAGGAATTGCCGATGCGAAAGAGACCGTGATCGCTGAGGTCGCGGAAAGAGGAGGCGCCAAAGCTGATAGTTCCCCCCTGGCAAATTGTTTGCGAAATGCCGCGCAAGACGAGCATGCCGCCAAGCGTGGTGATGAAGGGCTGAATCCCCAATCCGGCGATGAGGAAACCCTGGATCAGGCCAACAAGCACCGCGACACCAAGCGCGATGGGGATTGACACCCAGAGCGGCTGCCCCAAACCGGCGCCGGATGGCGCGGAGAGCGCGGCAATAATGACACCGGTTATGCCGATGACGGAGCCGACGGAAAGATCGATGCCTCCTCCGATGATTACGAAACCGGTGCCGATGGCAAAGATGCCCAACATGGCAATTTGGCGGGTAAGGTTCAATAAGTTGACCGCGCTGTAGAAATCGGCATTTGAGACGGCCAGCACGCCGGCCAAGATCACGAGGGCGATGAATATGCCGAATTCTCTTCTCATTGCGCGCAACCCTCTCCGGTCATGAGGCGTGCAATTCGAGCCTCGCTCATCTCTTCGCGGGAGAGGATGCCCGCGACCCGTCTCTCGTGCAT
>JBEKBK010000456.1:0-7001 GCA_050015435.1 Bryobacteraceae bacterium | reverse complement strand
ATCTCAGCGTTGCGCGCGCTGGCTCATCCCCGTGTGTGGCATCTGGCAGCGGTGCTTTTTGGGTTCGATATCGGGCTGTATGCCATGAGTTTTTACATGCCGCAAGTTGTCCAAGCGCTTTCGAGCGGCTTCTCTAACACGGTCGTGGGCGTTCTCGTTATGGTTCCCCACCTGGCCGGGTTGGCGGCGATGGTTCTCGTATCCCGCAGTTCCGACAGAAGATTGGAACGGAGATACCACAGCGCTATCCCGATCGCCGTGGCCGGAATTGCCCTGGTCTTGCTGGGAGAGACGAATTCCCAAACGCTGTCCATCGTGCTTTGGTCATTTGTTGCCATGGGGATCTACAGCTTCTTCGGCCCGTTTTTCTCGATACCAAGCAAGTTCCTCGCGGGATTCTCAGCCGCGGCCGGCATCGCTTTGATCAACTCGATCGGGAGTCTCGGTGGTTTTGCCGGTCCATCAGTCATCGGAGCCATCGCTAAGGGAAGCA
Organism: Bryobacteraceae bacterium; assembly: GCA_050015435.1. GTDB lineage: Bacteria > Acidobacteriota > Terriglobia > Bryobacterales > Bryobacteraceae > Palsa-187. The sequence goes on along the minus strand of JBEKBK010000456.1, from coordinate 6,508 downwards.
CGGGAATCTACGGAGGCCTTGCTGTCGCCGGCATCGCGCTTGTCTTGTCCGCCGTTCTGGTCCTTCTCCTTCCCCGGCGGGCGCGCTAGGGCCTCGACTACTCCGCTGAAAGCAATCTCCGCTCCCTAACGCCGCAGCGCTTACGACCTTGGCCGGATGGTCGGCGGGCCTTCCATAAACGTTTTTGATCGTTCGGCGCTACCCCGAAGAAAAACTAAATGGACGGTTTGGCCGTCAATCAGGACCTACTTCTTTCCTGATCGGATAAACTGAATTCCGATACCCCAAATGGCGCTTCAGCCAGGCGATAAATTCGGACCCTACGAGCTCCTCGCGCCCGCCGGAGCGGGCGGAATGGGCAAGGTCTAGCCAAGATCGCCCAACGTGCTCGGCAGAAAAGAAAAACGGCGAGAGCATCGCTGTTCCCGCCGCTTCAAGAGGTCCTCGCTGCTATCCTTCTCGCTTACTGCTTCGCGCCAGCCAATGCGCTGAAATTGCGTTACGCCGTTACGACAAAATGGCAATCGAGATATACGGAGTTGCGGTCCCGATCACTTCGGCATCAAGCGTATTGCGTTCTCGATAAATAGATCACAGAAGGGGCGTCGCAGACCCTCTTTGGGCGACGGACCCATATCCGTGAACTGCACGTAGGCTCGCGTCGAAACGTCAAACTTGGGCCAACGCGCCAGGTTCGCACCGTTGGGGTCGCCTGCTTTGGCAAAATTCGTCCAGTAGCGTTGCATCGTGTCGGAGATTTGCGTGTCGATGTCGGTGGATTTGGCTGGCGGGCCCACACCGAAGAAATTCAGTTTCACCGTGCCGAAGACGTGAGCGAGCTCGGATGCATGCGTTGCTCCTAACTCTCCACGTTCTGGCGGGAAGTGAGCAAACTCGTATTCGAAACTCGGATTGCCCGCAGTCGCGTGCCACATCAACTGGGCCACCGCGGAACATCGAAAGGACGTGTCTGTAGCCCACTGTTGCGTTGGTGTCCCATAGAGCGGATCGGGCGTCCCCACATACAACACTTGAGCCGCCGGCGCCAGAGGGCCGTATGCTTGTCCGATCGCGCTCGTGAGATCTTGTGGAGGTGCGACCCCCGGAATCTGTTCGCGCGAATTGTTCCCCAGCACGAGCGCGACCCGTTGCTCTCGCCCGGATGCGAACGCCTGTTCGGGCGATTCGGTGAAGACGTAGCCATCAACCGTAATCCCCAGATTGGGCAGCCGCATGGCCGTGGTGTTTGGTTCCGCTGCCAGTATGGTGTCTGCGGTAACGGCGCGCAAATCCTGAAGAGAAGCACCGGAGGGAACCTTCCAGCGTGCCGCGAACTCAACACCGCGCTGTTCCGCCTGGCGAAGTGGTAGAGGATCTCCCTGCAGAATCACCGCTCCGCTCTCCCCGATAACTCGCATGAACAGTCCCTTCGCGAGTGGCGACGTCATCAAGACGCTTACGTCGAGCGAGCCGGCCGATTCGCCGAAGAGGGTAACATTCTTCGGATCGCCACCGAAGGCTGCGATATTGTCGCGCACCCACGTCAGGGCAGCTATCTGATCCAGAATTCCCTGATTGCCTGAGGCGTGGTGCGGCGACTCTCGTGTGAGCGCAGGATGCGCAAAGAACCCGAATGAACCGAGCCGATAGTTGACGGTCACCAGAATCACCTCGCGCCTGGCCAATGGCTCGCCATCAAACTGAGGTTGACTGCTGCCACCTGCGTAGTTTCCACCTCCCGGAATCCACACCATTACTGGTTTGCTCGCCCGGCCGGGCCACTCCAGCGTCCAGACATTTAAGTACAGACAATCTTCCCGCGAGATTTCGGCGGCGTTCGGAACGATACCTGGCAACTGCGCGCAAACCGGCCCAAATGCAGTAGTTTCGCGCACGCCCGTCCAGGGTTTCACTGGCACAGGCTCGCGCCAGCGCAGTTCTCCCACCGGCGGCTGCGCATAGGGGATGCCCTTGAATACAGCCCCGCCCTTTTCGAGCGTTGCGCCTCGAATTCTTCCGCCCTTGACCGTGACCACCGGACCGGAATCCGCGGCACTGAGAATCGCCGCCAGCGTAAGGAAAATAAAGAACCGCTTCATCGGTTAATTCCTTTGCGAACAATTCCGCTCAGTCTATCATGCACCGGATTACGTTCCGGTTGCTCAGTTGATCGACGCTCATGGAGCGATGATGGTGCGCCCGGTTAAGACCGGGGCCGATCTCGAAGATCCAATTACGGTGCCGAATCGAGGCCAGCAACCCTCGGATTAGATGTGGCGATCAAGGTGTTTTGCCCGCGGCGCTGGCCCAAAATCCGGACCCGTTTGATGAAGCCGGAACGACGCGCGAGCCCACTCATTCAGAGAGCAAGTCCGGCACTTTTCGGGCCGGAGAATTTGCTCTACAGACAGATCGACCTGACGCACCACCATGTTGCCTGACTGCACCCGGTGACAGTAAGATTACGATTCCGTCCGGGCGGTCGTCCATCCCTCTGCTACTTTTTTGGCGGCGCCTGAACTGCGCGCCAAACGCCGAAATTGAACAAGTTAGCTGACGGTTAGTAATTCGGAATCTAAATCCCTTCTGATCGAGTAAACTAAATTGGTTCACTCGTATGCCGCTCTCTCCCGGCGACAAACTCGGGCACTATCAAGTCATCTCGTTGCTCGGAGTCGGGGGCATGGGGGAGGTCTACCGCGCACGCGATACCAAGCTGAAGCGCGACGTCGCGCTCAAGGTCTTGCCCGAGGCTTTTGCGCGCGATCCAGAGCGCATGGCTCGCTTTCAACGCGAAGCTGAAGTGCTTGCCTCGTTGAACCACACCAACATCGCGCAGATCTACGGCGTGGAAGAGCGCGCCCTAGCGATGGAACTGGTCGAAGGTGAGTCGCCCAAGGGGCCGATGCCGTTCGATGAGGCCTGGAAAATCGCGTCGCAGATCGCTGCAGCATTGGAATATGCGCATGAACGCGGCATCATGCATCGCGACTTGAAGCCGGCAAACATCCTGGTCACGCCAGAGGGCACCGTCAAGCTGCTCGATTTCGGTCTGGCGAAAGCGTTCTCCAATCAGAAGGAGCCATCGGCAAGTCCGGAGAACTCGCCCACACTGACACTGGGCGCAACAGAAGTTGGCGTCATTCTCGGCACTGCGGCTTACATGGCTCCTGAGCAGGCTCGCGGGAAAGTGGTAGACAAGCGCGCCGATATCTGGAGCTTCGGCGTGGTGCTGTACGAACTGCTCACTGGCGAAAGGCTGTTCACTGGTGAAGACGCGGGCGAGACGCTGGCCGCCGTCATCCACAAGCAGCCGGACCTCGCGAAGGTGCAACGACAAGCGCGCCGTCTCCTCGAAGAGTGTTTACAAAAAGACCCCAAGCAGCGGTTGCGGGACATCGGAGATGCAAAGCGGCTGCTGGGAGGGGAACCACCCGCGCAACCTCCACCTGCGCCCCAGCGTAGATTATGGCTGCCCTGGTGCATCGCCGCATTCCTTCTACTCGCGCTAATGCCCGCGAACATCCTCCACTTTCGCGAAACGCCTCCCGCGGAGCAGACGCTGCGGTCCACGATCGCCTTGCCGGAAAGCAGCGTCGTTCAGGGCTTCGCCATTTCTCCCAATGGCCGCATTCTCGTCATTGCTGCCACCGTGAGTGGAAAACGCCAGCTCTGGCTTCGGGCTATGGATGCGCTTCGGGCTCAGCCCATGCCATTTACCGAAGACGCCATATATCCATTCTGGTCCCCCGATAGCCGTTACATTGGATTCTTCGCGCAGGGCAAGCTGAAGAAAGTCCCCGCGAGCGGCGGCCCGGCTCAGTCGCTATGCGACGCGTCCAACGGCCGCGGAGGATCGTGGAGCCGTGACGACGTCATCGTTTTTTCTCCGAGGCCCGGCGGGACGATCCAGCGAGTCGCGGCGGGCGGTGGCGCTCCCATTGACGTGAAGCCCCAGGGCGATCAAAGATATCCGGTATTTCTTCCCGATGGCCGGCATTTCCTGTACCTGGCACGCGGAATGACGGGTGAACAGAACGGCATCTATGTCAGCTCGTCCGACGGCAACGAGAACCGGCGAGTATTGGACGACTCATCTGGCACGGTGTACGCTCCGCCCGCAAGAAGCGGCCGCACCGGGCACATTCTGTTCATACGCGAGAACACCTTGATGGCCCTGCCCTTCGATGCCGTAAGCGCGCAGGCATCGGGAGACGTGTTCCCGGTGGCTGAGGGTGTCGCATTAGCTAACACTAATTATGTGCCGGCCACCGTGTCGGAGAACGGCGTGCTGCTTTACCTAGCTGGCGGTGCCAGTGGGGGGATAAACCAAATTGGCTGGTATGATCGAAACGGTAAATCCCTAGGCTCGGTGGGTACGCCCGGCGCAGTCTTCGACCCGGCGATCTCACCAGATGAGAAATCGGCCGTATTCCGGCGCTGGACGGGCACCGGGTATGATCTGTGGCTACGCGATCTGAGCCGTGGAACGGAGATAAGGTTCACCAGCGATCCGTCCTTCAACCAAGCGCCCTTTTGGTCGCCGAAAGGCGACCGTATCGTCTTCGCGTCGAATCGCAAGATTGGCAGCTATAATCTTTATCAAAAGTCCGTCAGTGGAAGTGGTCAGGATGAGTTACTGCTGCCCAACAGCCTCACCGATCTTCCGACTCAATGGTCGCGGGATGGCCGGTTCATCGTCTATTCGGAGCTTGATCCGAAGAACAAATTTGGTCTTTGGGTCCTCCCGATGGAGGGCGCCACGGGAGACCGAAAGCCCATCCCATTCCTGAGGACCGAGTTCAACGAAAACTTTGGGCAACTATCACCGGACGGCCACTGGATAGCCTTCACCTCGGACCGGTCGGGCCGGCGGGAGGTGTACGTACGGCCATTTCCAGGTGGTGAGGGTGAATGGAGTCTCTCGATTGGAGGCGGCGAGCAGCCGCGCTGGCGCGGCGACGGCACAGAGCTATTTCTTGAGGCCGCGGACGGAAAGATCATGGTGGTTGCGGTAAAGGCAGTACTGGGAGCAAGCCCTTCTTTCGAAAGGAGTGCTCCGGTGGCCTTGTTCGAAGCACACATGGCACCCAGTCCGGGCGGCAACGCGTTCGGATACGACGTCACGGCGGACGGGAAGCGTTTCCTGATTAATACAATGGGCGGCTCGGGAATGGCGCCCTCGCCGTCTCTAACAGTGGTGACGAATTGGTACGCCGGGATGAAGAAATAGGCCAGAAAGGCAACGGACTGGTGGTCGTGCAAGAAAGTAGTGTACGGATTGGGCGTAACACAGGCGCTAACTATCTTTTTGTCGGCCAATTTCTGCTGAACGCCTCAACACGCTGCTTCTTTATGGCAACGACAAGTGTCGGCCCTGAGTCAGGAGTGCTGACGTAAGGCAGGAGCATCGCTTTCGACATCCTGCTCTTTGTGACCTTTACTGCACGCCGATGGTCACTGCGTTACTCGGTCGGCCGATGTACGTCAATCGAACGGGAACCGCAGGTCCGGACGCAGCGCCGCTGGGCACTCGAAAGTTCACCTGAAAATATCCGGGATATCCGGGAGCGTCGCCGAAATACAGCACCTCGGCAAGCTGGCCACCGATCGCTACTTGCGGGGGAATTACTCCGCCTTCAATCAGGCTGGTGGTGTACATCGATAGCACGTCCCCAGCGGTAGCCGGGTTGGCAGGCGAAACGATCAGCCCAGTGACGCCGTTCCAGATCGCGCCCTGCCCTTGCCCACCGCCCGAGAGAGAGAACAGTACAGGCGCGGGCACCAATACTGGCGGAGTGTAGACTTCCGCAGTGGCAAGCGCAGAATACTCCGGCGCGCCTACGCCGCCGGCCAGCAGGACTCGGCCGTCTCCGAGTAGCGTAGCGGTGTGGATTTGCCGGCCGGCGTTCATGTTCCCAATCCAACCAAACGTGCCACTCGAAAAGTCGTAAATCTCAACGCTCGCCAAATAGGCTTGGTACGGCCCCACGTCGTAGGAGGCTCCGCCGGCTATCATGACGATCCCGGACGGAAGGAGCGTTGCAGTGTGATAAAACCGGCCGAGCGTCATACTGGGAGCAGGGGCGAAAGTAGCGTTCGGAGGATCGTACAGGTCCGTTTGGGATATAGAGAAGCCCCAATCGGCGTCGCCGCCGCCGGCGATGAAGGCTGTCCCATTCGTGAGCAAGGTGGTGGTGAAGTCGTAATAGTGGCCGGAGTGGCCGGTATCCGTAAACAGGCCGGTTGATGGGTCATAGACTTCTTCCCCGACCAGGACCGTCCCGTCTGCAAGCAGTGTCGCGCCGCCCGCCAGGTACCACGCGCGATGCATGCTGCCTGTGGGCGTGAAGGTTCCCGCAATTGGATCGTAAAGCTCGGCGCTTAACGAGTCAAGGTAAGGCGCCGGGCCGTACCCGCCGGCAACGAGGACTCTGCCATCGGGTAGGAGGGTAGCGGTGTGCCCACCCCGGGCTGCACTCATGCTTCCCGTCGGCGTGAAGGTTCC
>JBEKBK010000455.1:0-7022 GCA_050015435.1 Bryobacteraceae bacterium | reverse complement strand
CCCGGCCACGCCAGAATCGCCGTCCATTCCTTGTGCGTCAACTGCCGAGTGTACCCAAAAACGCCATCTCACTGAATCATCGATATTTGAATGTTTTCACGAATTCCTGCGGAGAGCCCTTTCTTGTTACTATTTCGCTGAACGCCACGTTCATATTCACGGCTGAACGTGACAGGTATGACGCCGCAGGATGGCAATCGCTGATGCCCACACTAGACGCAACCGGCTCGGTGCCACTCAATATTTTATTCGCTAACACTATCGCTAGTTTCCCCATGTTCTTTGTAAGTTCGTGGCTTGCGCTATACGGCATTTCAGGTTTCCTGTTAAGGTGCGCCCACCGCTTTGACATCGGCTTTCAGTGGTTCAACCGGACATTCGACATCGACAAAAAGCCTTTGCAGTCGATTGGGCTGGTGGCAGGTGTGCTGGTGGCGGTTGTGTATTGGGCGGCGGTGATTGTGAGTCGAATTGTTTGAAGCCAAAGCGATCAATCAGGGAACTTTCTTGTTTTGGGACCCTTGAAGGTCACGTTCCCAACCTGGGGCGATGCATTGATTCCGTTGGGCGGTGCGGATGCGTGTTGAGCGATCCTGTGCGTTAGCGTGAACCTAAGACCTTTGGCTGCGCTGGCACTGGTACCTGAGCGGCAGGTTTCGTCGCCGCCTGTGCGGGACCTGTCGCCGCCTGTACAGGAGCCGGGATCTTCTGCACAGGAGCGGGGGTCGTCTTCTTAGCCGCTCTCTTCTTCGCAGCTTTCTTGACCGGCTCACTTTTCTTCGCCGTCGTAGCCGTTGGGGTCTTTGCTGCCGCCTTTTTAATAGCCTTCTTTTTTGCCGTCTCGGAGGATGCTTGCGAACTTACAGCCTCCTTCACCCGAGCGAAAGCAGCCTTCGCATCTCGAAGCGCCTCTCGTATATGGAGCGCACTTGATGAGTATCGCTCCGCTACATCCGATATCAACGCCTCAATCTTGGCTAGTCGCTTGAGAGCCTTATTCGCTTTCATGGCCACTCCTCCCAGTCACGCTTGGCGATAGCCAGCAAAAATATCGCCAAGACGATCTTCTCGTCTTTCAGGGCGAGAACAGTTTTCCCTAAGAAACCAGACCGATTCTCGGACGACGCAAGTGTAACACAGCGGAAATATCCAGCCGTTGCGCTTCGCAGATCTGGCGTCTCATGTCCACCCCGGATAGCGGAAGGGTTGCCTCATCGCCTATGTCTCACCGGCCAACGCATCCGTGCAAGGATTTGGTTCACGGCCTTCAAGTCGAACTCGTCGATGAAGTGACCGCCAGCCCAGCCGACAAGATGCTCGTACTCTTCGTGGGTCGGATCGAATATAACTTCCAGGAATTCGTCGTAACCTGAGACCCCACCCACATCTTCTCGTGGACAGCGCCGCTCACCGGAAAGGCAAACGGGGCGGCTCAGTGTGGCTTCCGCTGGAAGGATTTTCTCTAACAGAATCTCGTGCCGCCAGTTGTCACCGAAATCGTATTCGTAAACCATCGAGTCACCTTCGGCCTTGAGGACCTTGGCGAGTTGGGTTTTGCTTTCCTGGATCAGATTGAGTTCGTCAAACTCATCCCACTCAGGAACGCCCCAGTACTTTGCATCCTTCTCGAACTGGTGAAGGTGCGAGTCGGTCCAACCCATCACGGCTGAAGAGCGTCGTGCAAACAGCAAAGCAGGATCGTGCTGGGAACCTCGATGCGCCGCCAGATCGGTGGTTCGAGTTCGGTAAGTGTGACCTTCAGCCGGTAGATCGACGGCGGTGCCTTGGGAGAGGGCATAGGAATATTGTGCAGGGTTTCCTCGGTCCATAACCCAGCTTCCTTCGTTGCCGCCATTTTCTTTGGGCGATTCCCGTTGGTTTGATCCGGTGCTAGCCTGAAAACTGCCCCCCGCAACACAAGAGTGTGGGTGCGCAGCCTGGGAACGCCTAATCCATTAGGAAGCCGACATTGAACATGAAGCCACCTTCTGATTACGTGGCGGCGACGACGGCATACTACGACGCCCACGCAGCCGAGTTTTGCGAGAACACGGTTACTGTGGACGTGAGCGAGTTGTACGCCCCGTTCCTTCATGAGATACCCGCTGGTGGACGTATCCTTGACGCCGGATGCGGCTCCGGGCGTGATTCTCTTGCGTTCTTGCGACTGGGCTATCAGGTAGTCTCGATTGACGCATCTGCCGAAATGGTTGCTGCCACGACCAAGCTCACCGGGAAGGAAGCCCTGCTGTTAAAATTCGATGCGCTCGATTTCGACCATGAGTTCGACGGCATTTGGGCTTGTGGTTCACTGGTGCATATCGCCCGCCAAGATTTACATTCGATCTTGACTCGACTCTCACGGGCGCTCAAACCAAGTGGAGTTCTCTATATGTCCTTCAAGCATGGCGATTCGGAGAGGATGGAGGGCGAACGCTTCTTCAACGATCTGAACGAAGCGATGTTCGGTACAATTCTCGGAGCGCACCCGGCGCTGAAGCCGATACAGATTTGGGTCACCGAGGACCTTCGTAATTATCGGAGGGGGCGTCAACGTTGCCTCAATGCAATTGTTCGGCATCAGGGTTCAGGCACTCCTCGATCCTCCTCATCGTGACGGTGTGCGTCCCGCCTGGACTTCTCACTTAGCCTTGAATGTGGAGGAGGGTTCGGGTCCGCTACGCCGCCGCTGCCTGGCCTTCTTCTTCGCCACCGCTTTGGGCTTGGATGCGGCCTTCCGTTTCGCAGCCCAGTAAGCCCTCATCCGATCACCGAAGGCTCTCCTTTGGGCGGCGGTGAACTTGCGGCGTTTCCTTTTCGCTGGAACGGGACTCGCACTTGTCGGTTCAGGAGCGACGGTCAAAACGGTCGCAATAGCCAACGGATTCTTGGGTGGCCTTCCCCGGCGCTTTGTCGGTCCTTGGAGGGCTTCGATGGCTCTGCTTAATTTGTCTCGCTCCGCAATCAACAGGGCGACGATGGGTTCTATGGGCATCGAGAGAATCGTAACACGGTGGACCGTTGTGCAGGGGCATTTGGAGCGCCCGATTGATGTGTTGTAGGCACGCCATCCTCACGCAGGAATCGCCCCAAAATCCCTATTGCGAACGGTGGGCATTCCTGGCGATTGTCCCAACCGGCGAATGCTTAGGCTCTTATGATCCGGCCCGAATCTCTAATCACCCACGGGGTTCGTCGGAACATCGTTCCCCTCGACAGTGTTCCGGCGCATGGCAGGTCCTCTAGCGGCGGGCGGCGACAATTCGAGACTCCCGTCCCGACCACCTTAGATCCACCTAAGGTCTTCGTTCCGGTACAGGTCGAGCCCAAACCCGGCGAAGTACAGATGATACCTGCACTTCCATCTACGGACCAATAAATGAACGCCAACACCAGTCAAAAGCAAGACGACCCGATACAGGTTCCCGGCTTCAGTGTGGAAATCCCTATGGTCCCGACGACCATGACAATATCGACCGACGGATACTTCGGGATGAGGGAATGGCAGCAAAGGTGTTTTGCCACCCTTGAAAACAGCCATCACTGGATTGTCAATGCGCCGATGGCTTCCGGCAAGACCTTCGAAATATGTGCGATGGCCGCAAACTGGCTAACACGAGACCCGAATCTAAAAGTAGTCATCGCCGTTCCACAGAGGATCATTGCAGAGGGGTTTCGTAAAAACAAAATCGAGCTTCCAAGCGGGGATCGGTTCGATTGGGCGGTTGAGGACCATAACGACCTGTGCAAAGAATCTCCGAAGAGCAGCACGGCGCACCTTCTACAATTCTTGGGCGGCACGTTTCCCAATGGCATCATGGGTCGGGTCTTGCTCTGCACCCATGCAACGCTTGTTCGCATCCCGCCAAGCGCATTCAAAAACGTTTTGATTGTCATCGACGAAGCGCACCACATAAGACACGAAGGTGCCGACGTAGGAAACAAGTTGGGCGCTCTTGTCAAACATACGCTCACCAGTCCAGACGGTATTCGTCTTGGACTGACGACCGCAACATGGATGCGGGGGGATAAGGTCAGCATCATTCCCGATCTCTCACAGTTCACTCGATTCGATTTGCCTTACGATGAGTTCTTGTCCACATGCCAGCACCTTCGAAGCTTCTCTTATGACTTCCTCATTTCACCAAAGTATTCAACCGGTTTGACTCAACTCTTCGACGAGCGCATAGGAAAAACCCTTGTCTACATCCCTTACGTGAACAGCCGGTATTCGCTTGGTAGCAAGGAAGCGGACGTTGCAGCGGTCCTCAAGGCCATCGCCGGATGTGACAACCCCTTGATCGAAAATGAAACGCTGCCTGTCATGCGTGTGCGCCGTGGCGATCAATGGATTCGGGTTGTGAATCTGGTTGACGAACGCCTTCGTGAAGAAAAGCAAGACGCCATTTGGGAAGCGCATATGAACATGGATGACGCTAGCGCCTTGGATGTGATCATTGCGCTCCGAATGTTTCAAGAGGGCGCCAACTGGTGTCACGCCGACCGGGAGATTATCATCGGCCAACGCAATTCGCTGACTGAAGTTATTCAAACGGAGGGTCGGTTGTTTCGTGACGTGAAGGGTAAGAGCCACGTAGAGACTTACCACTTGTTACCGTTCGCATTCGATCAGACCGACAAATCCGCTGTACGTGAAGACCTGAATGATTACATGAAGGCCATTCTATTGTCGATGATACTTCAGGATGTGTACAGTCCAGTGTCACCACCGGACGTTGAACCTGTGGATGGTAAGGGTGGTTGGTCCAAGACAAATTACTTGAGCGAAGCGATCCCTGACGGAACCGTTCGGGCGGCGGTCATCGGTGAAATTCAAGAGTATGTAGCCGATGCGATGGCATACAATGACTCCTACAAGGATTTCGAAAACTTCCGTGAACACTACAACGAAATCGTATCGACGATTCTGTCAGGACACGGCGTTCAAGAGTATCATGATGAGATTTCGGCTCAGGTGTTGCATATGCACGCCCGGAAGACCATACAATTGACCGGTCTGAATGTGGGCCACGTGGCCATCGACATAATAAGGGAAAACAACCCATTCGGCTGTCTGTTGCAATGGGGTTCGGCGCTGCTTGGTACGGTAACTTTCCAAGAATTGAGGGCGGCGGCGAATGCATATGGATTATTCCTGCCCTTTGATGAGGCAGTTGTATTGGTTCAGCGTCAAGGGTTCGCAAACACTCAGGAATGGTTGAACTGGAGCGACAGACCCGCCAACATACCTTCAGGTCCAGACAGAGTCTACATGAACCGAGGTTGGGTTAATTGGGGCCATTGGTTGGGAACGGGGCGGGCGATGCGTCAGATGCTTCCGTTTGATGAGGCTCATGAAGTGGTACTGAGTCAGAGATTTACAAAGACTAAGCAATATAGAGAGTGGAAAGACAGACCCGTCAACGTACCTACATCTCCACAAAGAGTGTATAAGGGTGAAGGTTGGATGAATTGGGGCCATTGGTTGGGAACGGGGCGGGCAATGCGTCAGATGCTTCCGTTTGATGAGGCATTGCAGTTGGCCCGGAAGTCGGGTATCAAAAGTGCCAAAGCGTGGGAAGAGTGGACTGAGAGACCCTTCAACATACCTTCTCACCCATGGAGAGCTTACAAGGGTAAAGGTTGGGTTAATTGGGGTCATTGGCTAGGGCTGGACAACTATCGTGATGGACTGTTCCTGTCGTTTGATGATGCACTGTTGATAGCTCGGGCTTCTGGTTTCAAAAACGCCAACGAATGGATAACCTGGAAAGGCAGACCTGCTAACTTGCCAGCAGATCCGTCCGCAACTTACAAAGGCAAAGGTTGGATGAATTGGGGCCATTGGTTGGGAACGGGGCGGGCGATGCGTCAGATGCTTCCGTTTGATGAGGCATTGCCGTTGGCCCGGAAGTCGGGTATCAAAAGTGCCAAAGCGTGGGGAGAGTGGCTTAATAGACCCCTCAACATACCCATTCAACCAGGGAGAGTTTACAAAGGCAAGGGCTGGATAAGCTGGGGTCATTGGTTAGGGACCGGACGTCGCTCGCCAGGACGGGTGCTCCCGTTTGATGAGGCACTGATATTAGCTCTGAAATCGGGTGTCAAAAATGGCAAAGAGTGGAGAGAGTGGACTGATAGACCCGCTAACTTGCCAGCAAATCCATCTACAACTTACAGAGGCAAAGGTTGGATCAGTTGGGGTCATTGGCTAGGGACGGAGAACCACGGAAGAACGAAGACCGCTTGAGTGCTGCGTTGTGAGGGTCCACGACACGAACAGGCGGGCATTTCTGGCGGCCTTTCGCAGCGACTACGTGTGTTTCTGTTAGTCTGAACGGCGGGCGAATCGGGTTGACCATCGCCGACCTGGGCCATGCCGCACATTTCGGATGACCAGCTTGAACTCTACTTGATGGGCCGTCTCAACGAACAGGAGTTGGCTCCGCTCGAAGAACACCTGCTGATTTGCGAGGAGTGCCGGGATCGGTTAGAAAAGACCGAAGCCTACATTGCGGCGATGCGGGCAATACTGAGGCGGCAACAGGGGCCAGAAGAATAACGGCCCTGCCGCTTGACCGGGAGCGATTGCTGCGCTGTCGAGTCGGCAAAGGTGCTATGTGGGCCCTCATGGGTTGGGGAATTCTTCTGTAATCAGAATGCCGACGAGGAATTCGGTGCCGACTTGACTGCAATAACACACTTCCCCGAGCATGAAAGAGCCCTTCGTATGGACTTGAACAATTGTTCCTTTTTGCAGGAATTCTGGCACGGACAACCGTAAGCCACGCCGGGACAGATCGAGAATTCGCACGTCCACACGAGTAGGCGATAAGGGGTTTAGAACCTGCATGGATGCTTTGGCATCCACAGCAAAGCGTGGCTCTCGTCGCCGTTCTATTTTTCCGGCTCTCCGCAGGAATTCGTGAAAACATTCAAATATCGATGATTCAGTGAGATGGCGTTTTTGGGTACACTCGGCAGTTGACGCACAAGGAATGGACGGCGATTCTGGCGTGGCC
>JBEKBK010000454.1:0-7053 GCA_050015435.1 Bryobacteraceae bacterium | reverse complement strand
TGCGAAGCGCTATCTTCGCTACTCCAACCTGTTTTACCGCAGGATTCTCAGAGTCCCCAAACGGTTGACCGCTTTCACCTTGTAGTCAACCCATCAAGATCCTGTGCATAGGGCCGGTAACACAAGCCGCTTTCGGGCCGTAAACAGCCTTGTCAGGATGATCGCCAGCAGGCAGAGTACGGAACTGCTTCGGGTTTTCGGTGATCAGCCGATCTTGGATTACGTCCTTCACAAGACCGGTCTAGGCGACTTTGAGATCCTGAACAAATACTGCCGCCTTACGAGGTCGGTAGAGGACGTGCCACCAGCAGGACGTTGCGGAATGGTTCACTTTCATTTGACTTCGGACGCGTGCACAAAGGCCGCCGCCATGAGATCGTATCTGACGTTCATTGCGGCGGAAGCGAACCGAGATACGCCGAAATCGAGATGATGTCGTCCTCGGAAAGATTCGCAACGGCTTTCTTCATCAGCGCCGCGTTCGTGCCCGCGCTCGATCCGTTCTGCATGCAGATGAGTTGCCGGGCGATGTATACGGGTTGCAGACCCGCGATTCTGGGCACTTCACCCAAGCCCTTCAATTGGTCCCCGTGACAGATTGCGCATTGAATGGTCTTGCCGTTCCCGCCGGTCTTCACCAGCGTCTCACCTCTAGCGATGCTGCCTGGCGGAACATACGCCAGAAACGCGGAGTGCGGATCGCGATCGGCCGTTCGCTGTGGATCGACCGGCGTTTCGATGATGCGATGGCCAATGGGCTCCGTGCCCCCCTCGGGAGACAAAACCCGATGGCGCCCGGCGATGGCGACATATGTTTTGGGCGGCGTGCTGGTTTCGATGACTCTCACCCACGGGATTGGCTTCAAGGCCGCGAAATATTCCGCGGACTTCCGTATGTCTTCATCTGAAGTAGCCTTCGCAATCGGGCCCATACGTCCGTCGTCTTTTCGGGCTCCGGTTTTGAAATAGTTCATTTGGCGCACGAGGTATTCGACGGGGAGACCCGCCAAATCGGCGGATTCAGGATGCCCCTGTCCGGACATCAGATGGCAGGAACCGCAGGCCATCGTGGTCACCCCGCCTTCTCCGGTCACGATCCGGGGCGCTGGGCCGTGCTCGTCGGGAAACCAGTCGGGCGGAGTCGCGTTACCGGAGATCTTCGCAGCGTCATACTCCTTGTTGCTTCCCGGCACGTGCACCGGGCCAGACGACGGCACACTGGGGGGCTGGACTTTGTCTGGGATGTTGTAAGCCCAGGCGGGCAGGCCGTTGGGAACTGACAACGGCGCTTGGGCTGCTACGACAGTGGACAAGAGGGCAGCGAAAGGCAGAACTCCAATCCATCTGATCATAAACCTTGTAAATATCTTACGAAAAGCGAGACCTGGACGTCAGATCGTGCATTCGAAACGTAAGAACACGCGGGATCTCCAGCGTCGCGTGGATGAAGCTAGCCCAAGCGAACCCGTGTTAGCATTACACTTCGGACGCCACTCCCAGTATGGCCACGCGCCCTGATGTCGACCCGTCTCTAAAGCTCACCCGCGAAGACAAGAGTTTCTTCGGGCACCCGCGCGGTCTATCGACCCTGTTCTTCACGGAAATGTGGGAGCGGTTCAGCTACTACGGGATGCGCGCCATCCTGATCCTGTACCTGACCGCCAGCACCAGCACCGGCGGACTCGGTTTCCCGGTAGCGAAGGCCGGCGCGGTGTACGGATTCTACACGGCCATGGTGTACTTGCTCACTCTGCCGGGCGGGTGGGTCGCGGACCGCATCGTCGGCCAGAGGCGCGCTGTTTTGTATGGCGGCATCCTGATCGCGGCCGGGGAGTTTTGCCTGGTTAGTCCCTCGATACAGCTCTTTTACGTTGGGCTGGTGCTGCTAATGTTTGGCACCGGTTTGCTGAAGGCCAACGTGAGTACGATCGTCGGACAAATCTATGCGCCAGATGACATCCGGCGCGACTCCGGGTTCTCCATCTTCTACATGGGGATCAATATCGGCGCGCTCATCTCACCGCTCATCTGCGGGTGGGTGGGCGAGCGGTATTCATGGCGATGGGGATTCGGCATCGCGGGCCTCGGGATGCTGGTCGGAGTGATTCAATACCTGCTGGGCGGAAAGAATCTCGGATCCGCGGGACTGCATCCAGCGGTTCCCGAAAACCCGGAAGCAGACCGGCGCCAAAAGCGCAACGCTGGGATCGTGGCAGCGGCGGCGGTCGCCATCCTGGCAGTGCTTGTCGCGATGGGAGCAAACGGAACAATCGAATTCACGCCGGAATTGATTTCCAACGCATTAGGCATCTCGCTGATCGCCATTTCGGCAGGGGTGTTCGCCTGGTTGCTCCTCGGCCCGGGATGGTCATCAGTGGAGCGGAAACGTTTCGGCGCGATTCTCGTGCTGTTCCTGGCCTCGGCGGTTTTCTGGTCGGCCTACGAACAGGCGGGGTCATCGTTGAACCTCTTCGCCGACCGCAGCACGAATCGCAACGTATTCGGCTTCGAGTTCCCCGCCAGTTGGTTCCAATTCGTCCAGCCCATGATCCTGATCATCCTGGCTCCGATGTTTGCCTGGTTGTGGATCGCCATGCGCAAACACGAGCCGTCCAGTCCTACCAAGTTCACGTTCGGACTGCTGTTCGTGGGTCTGGGATTCGCCCTGCTGGTTCCTGCCGCGAAAATGACCGCCGCCGGGGCTCTGGTTTCGCCGTGGTGGCTGACCGGCACTTATTTCCTTCACACGGTGGGCGAATTGTGCCTGAGCCCGGTCGGCTTGAGCGCGATGACCAAACTCGCCCCGGTTCGCATCGCGGGGCTCATGATGGGCCTGTTCTTCGTCTCAATCAGCATCGGCGACTATCTGGCTGGAAAGGCGGCATCCGTATATGAGTCGATGCCGCTGCCGACGCTGTTCGGCTCGGTGGCCCTTTTCGCGTTCGGCGCCGCGGTCGTCTCCGGCCTCTTGATAAGGCCCACGGTGCGACTGATGTCCGGCGTTAAGTAAATCCGCCGGGAACAAATCTTGAAACCTTTTCGTAGAACCCTGGTAATGAACATTATGGCAACGCGACGAGGTGAATGATGTCAGAATCCCGTGAATTGATCCATCTCCAGAATGTAGCCAAGGTTTTTCTCACCGAAGATATGGAGACGCACGCGCTGGTGGATGTTCACCTGGACATCCGGCAGGGCGAATATGTTTCGATTTCGGGGCCGTCCGGCTGCGGAAAATCGACGCTGCTCGCGATCCTGGGATTGCTCGATTCGCCGAGTTCCGGGGAGTACGTGCTAAGCGGCCAGCCCGTCCAAGGACTCAAACTGAGCGAGCGGGCACGCATCCGGAATCGTGAGATCGGATTTATTTTCCAAGCCTTCAACCTCATCGGCGATCTGACGGTATACGAGAACGTCGAGCTTCCTCTGACCTATCGCGGCATGCCGGGCGCGGAACGGAAGAAGAAAGTTCACGACGCCCTCGAGCGGGTCGGCATGAGCCATCGCGTGAAGCACTACCCTTCGCAGCTTTCGGGCGGCCAGCAGCAAAGAGTGGCGGTGGCGCGCGCGCTGGCCGGCGATCCCGCGATTCTGCTGGCGGATGAGCCGACCGGCAACCTCGACTCAGCCAACGGCGAAGCCGTCATGGAATTGCTCACGGGCTTGCACCGAGGCGGCGCGACCATCTGCATGGTCACTCACGATCCCCGCTATGCCGCGCTCACCGACCGAAATATCCGGCTGTTTGACGGCCGCGTAGTCGAGGAGAGTATTGCAGCGATCTCAGTTTGAGAGAATAGTTGCGATGCAATATCAACAACTCGGCAACACTGGAATCTTTGTGTCGCGTCTTTGCTTAGGCGCCATGACGTTCGGAGATTCCGGCGCGATCTGGAAGGTGATTGGAGGGCTCTCCCAGCACGATACCAGCACGCTGGTCGACGCGTCCATCGAAGCCGGAATAAACTTCTTTGACACCGCCAACGTGTACTCCGAAGGCGCGTCGGAAGTTGTTCTCGGGAAGGCACTGGGCACACGGCGCAACAACATGGTGATTGCGACCAAGGTATTCGGACGCGTGGGCGAGGGACCCAATGAAGTCGGGCTCTCGCGCTCTCACATCATGCGCGAAGCCGAGGCGAGCCTGCAACGCCTCAACACCGACTACATCGATCTCTATCAGATTCACGGGTTCGATCCGCTTACTCCGCTTGACGAAACGCTGCGGGCCCTGGATGACCTAGTGCGTCAGGGCAAGGTCCGTTACATCGGCTGCTCCAATCTGACGGCGTGGCAAGTGATGAAGTCGCTCGGGATTTCAGAGCGCCAGAATCTCGAGAAATTTGTAACGTTGCAAGCCTACTATTCGCTTGCGGGACGCGACATCGAGCGGGAAATCGTGCCGATGTTGAACGACCAGAAGATGGGCTTGCTGCCGTGGAGTCCTTTGGCCGGCGGCTTTCTTTCGGGAAAATTCACGCGGGCCAATCAAGGGGCGGACGGCGATGCGCGGCGCAGTAAGTTCAACTTCCCGCCGATCAACCTGGAGAAGAGTTACGCGATCATCGAGACGCTTCAGGCGGTCGCTAAACGCAAAGAGGCGACAGTCGCACAAACCGCGCTAGCGTGGTTGTTGCACCAGCCCTTCGTCACGAGCGTGATTATCGGCGCCCGGTCGGCCGCTCAATTGAAAGACAATCTGGGATCCGTGGACGTACAACTCGACGCCAACGACCTGAAGCAAATCGATGATGTAAGCCACCTGGCGCCTGAATATCCCGGATGGATGCAGTCGATGCCGTCGGTCCGAAAGCCCGGTGAAAAGCGAGATTGGGCTCGGGCTCTTAAGGCTACCTCGTAGTCTGCGTGTAGGTGCGCTGCGATTATTCTTCGGGTTCTCCAAGGACCCGATGTTAAATCCGGCAGGCCTCACCGCGCTGGGTGTAGGACGAGGGATGAATCCCCCCTTTCGAACTCCCGGCGATGAAGTTATAGCGCGGCTTCGGGCCAAGAGCGCGGGCCATCGAAGGTCACCCTTACCCCACAACATGGGGACCGGCGCTACCACGCGATTCCAGGCGATCCCTATCCGAATCAAGAGAGAGCGCAACGCCTAACGACTTAGCTGTTTATCCTATCAGGTGGATACATGCTTATATGACGAAGGGTGCGGCCGAGAAACAAACCACCCGCCTGACCATTACTTGGTCCAAAGAGGCCGATCATGCCTTGCGCACCTTTCTGGGTTCCCGGGGCATGAAGAAGGGTGACCTCTCGAAGTTCATCGAGGAAGCCGTCCGCTGGCGCATCTTTCATCAAACCGTCCGTGAATCCCGCGAAGCTTTCGCCGACGTTTCTCCGGCCGAACTCCAGAAGATGATTGACGAGGCCGTCGAAGACGTCCGCACGAAACACTACCGGGAGCGCGCCAAACGGTCCTGACGCGTCTCATCTTCGACACCAACATCCTGCTCTCCGCGCTCTTGTCTCCCCTGGGCGCGCCTGCCGAGCTTCTCTACGCTTGGGAGCGCAAGACGTTCACGCTCGTCGCCTGTGACGCGCTCATCGAGGAACTCCGCGATGTCGCAGGTCAACCGTTCTTCCGGGCGAGAATTCGCGTCAGCGCGGCCGAGCTGCTCGCCGCAAGCCTTCGGGACTTCTCGTTCTTTTGCCGGGATTTGCCCTCCGGCCCGTCGCGCCGGACCCCAAGGACAGTTATCTGCTCGCGCGAGCTGAAGCCAGCCAGGCCGAGTTCCTCGTCACGGGCGACAAGGAACTCCTCTCCCTGAAACATCACGGATCGACGCGAATTGTTACTCCCGCCGCCATGATCGAGATCCTCAAGGAAAGCTGAGAGCAGTAAATAACGGCGGTTCACGCGGGTACCGTCCTTGACCGGACTCGCCGTCCAGGCTAGCTTAGAGAACGTGATGACCGGTATTCAATTTCTAACCGACGAGAAGGGCCGCAAAGTGGCCGTGCAGATTGATCTTCGCAAACACGGAGCGCTGTGGGAGGATTTCTACGACGGCCTCATCTGGAACAGCGGCGCAAGGAGAAGGCAGTTCCCTTCGAAACCGTCAAAGCCGATCTGATTAAGCGCGGACGCTTGCCTGGCTAATCATCTTTGACGAATGCAAGGCGGTAGCCTTCCGTTGCCAATTTCCTAGACGGTATCCTTTGATCGTCTAGAAACCATGTCATACTCCTTGGCGATCACGTCGCTCGATCCACAACAGTGCAAGCGCGGTCATCGAGCCTACGACACATGACATGATCGCGGTCGTCGCCAAGGTCCGTCCGGCGTTCTGCGGCGTCAATGGATGGAGGCGCAGCTGCCATACAAGTTTGCTGACCGAGCCGATGAAATTCAGGGCAAAGAAGACACGAAATATGTACTGAATGATCGGCCGATTTGGGGGCCGCAGCCAAAAGCGCATGGCCCGTCTCCACTGAAGGTTCCACCATAGAGTCCAACACGCGGCGGTGAAAAGGAAGGCAACCGTCATGGACTGTTGGATGGGGTCGTTTTCCGTCCTGGTTTGCCACTCCCTTTTCGCGGAATCAGCAGCCGCACTTGATTGGGCCAAGCTGGGCACCTGGTCTCGCGGGATTTCCAGCCGCAGGATAGTACCGAAGCTATACGCAACACACACGCGGAGGCCAGCGCGGATTGGGCCGCCGTGCGATGCTGAATTGCGAAATCCCGGCGTTACAGCGTAATCGGAGTAGCAAAAGCGCTGGGTAGCGACCGAGAAGCACTCGTCGTGGTGGCCCTCGTAGGGCATCGGATGGAAGTCTGTGACAACGCCCTCCACTACCGAATACTGGCCGCCCTCGAATGCAGTTAGCGCCTCGGAATTCATGCTGCCTAGGCCGGTCGGTAGAATCGAAAATAATACGATTCCAAAGATGCAACAAAACAACGGGACTAGTACATCGTTCAGTTAATCCTTTATAGTATTAGCCTGGCTCTTGCGTTGCTTGGGCTGCTTTGGATGAGAGGCTTGGTACTCCTTGGTTGCCTCGATGATGCGTTGGAAGTGTTCCGGT
>JBEKBK010000453.1:0-7058 GCA_050015435.1 Bryobacteraceae bacterium | reverse complement strand
TCTGCAACGTAAACTTACCAGCCAGGCCCGCCGCCTCGGCTACCAGTTGGTGCCAATCGGCGCTTCCCCTGGAGCCGCAAATGCTTGAAAATCAGCGCTTGCGGAAATGGTTCCTCAGAAGTCCGGCCGCAACAGGCTCCGTTGTGCCGCCTAAACTATTGAAATGGCTGGGACAATAGGCCGGATTCAAACTTTTGATTGGACGCCGGCCGCGAAACCGCGTATTCTAAAACCGTAAACATTTCGCCGGCTGATGTTTTGCCGTCGAAGAAGCCCTCGTTCCCCGCTTCGTTTCAATCTGGTCTCTGGCGATTCCCCAGGTGTTCCGCAGTCTTCATCGGAAGGTCTTGCGCGAGCACGCGAAGTCGTTGAGGTTCCAGTAGCAACAATATTCTTAACACGGAGAAACCTTATATGAAAAAGCTTTGCTTCAGCACCGTTTTTGCGTTTGTATGTCTATTGACGGCAACCGCACGTCCTTCATTTGGCCAGAGCAGCACCAAGCTCGATTTCACTGCGCCCTTCCCCTTCATGGTCGGGAACGTCGTACTTCCGGCAGGCACGTATCAGATCGCGACCACGTCCGAAGGTGGCGCGATGTTCGTCAGCAGCAACGGTAGTCTGAAATCGGCCGCTACCATCGCCTACGCGGCCCATACCAGCGAAGCCGGGTCAAAGGCCTCGGTGGGCTTCGTTCGCCACGGAGACCAGTATTTCCTGCACACCGTTGGACTGGAGACCGGCCAAACCTACGAGGTCGCCGATCGATCCCAAGGAGCTAAGAAGATCGCCGCAGTGAAGTAGCTGTGGAATGCAATGAGGCGGCGCGACGACGACGCCTCATTGCCTATTCGATGCTTTAGAAGTTAATTCGTCCGCCGACCTGGATCGCCGGCATCTTCAACCTATTTCCTAGCCTCCAGTTCGGCGATAAACGCCAACGCCTCTTTGATATTGTCATCGGTAAAGCCCATATGGCCCCGGTCTTTGTACCGAATGAACTTATGATACACGTGCGCGGCCGTCAAGGCCTGGTCCAGGTCAACCGCCTGCTGAAAAGGCACAATACGGTCATCCTCAGAATGTAGAAACAGAATTGGCTTCGTCTGCGAAGACACGTTGCGCAGGGGGGACGCTATCCGCCGCGCCTCTTCGGCGGCGGCGCCGGATAGCGTTGCAAATCCTGCGTTCGCGTCGCCGGCAAGCGGTGCCCAGAGATTGCCCCAGGAGATACCGTTGAGATCATACGCACCCGAGAATGCGATAGCCCCGGCGATTCCGGTGTCCGCGTTATCCCATCCGCCTGCGCGCGGATAGGGCCCTGGGCCCAAGGTCGCGGCCAAAGCGACTTCGTGGCCTCCGGATGAGTTGCCAATGAGGTAGATACGGTCCGCATCAAGTTGGTATTCGGCCGCATGCGCATGCAGCCACCGAATCGCGGTGAACAGATCCTGGTAACATGCGGGGGCGGGTGTGGCGTTGATTAACCGATAGTCGATATTCATCGCGAAGAAACCGGCAGCGGCGAAGACCGCCTGTTTCGTGTAGTTGGCGTCGTTTTTCGAACCCGCGCGCCAGCGCCCGCCGTGCACGATAAGTACCACCGGCAGCTTTGTCTTGCCTTCTGGCCAAGCCAGATCCGCAAGCAGGCCGGAGCCTTCCACGACGCCATAAATGAGGTCTTTCTTCGAAACGATCCTCGCGGCGTCAGCGGCAAAAGACGCGCCCGCAATCAAGATCGAGGCAATCAGAAGAACAAGTTTTCGCATTCGCTCACCTCCTTTGCTCACTCCCTGCAAATCAGGGACGCCAAGCGAAAGGGACTCACTAGTTTCTTAAGGCGATTCAATTCGCGTCGGGCAAAGTGTAGGCGATGTATTCGCCGGTATACGCCCCGCCGCTGACGGCTACGACGATATACTGCTTTCCTTGCCATTCGTAAGTCATCGGCGAGCCGCTCTGCGGAGCCGGCATCCATACCGCGCCGACTTCTTTACCAGTCGTCTTGTCGTAGGCGCGCAGCATCGCGCCCCTCGGATGCGTCACTGAAGTGAGCTGGCTGTCACCTAGCACGACGAGGCTCTTGGTCACCACCAAGCCCACGCTGCCGGCTTGGCCGGTGTTTCCGATGTTCATGCCCTTAAGCGCCGGATGGTCACGCACGTTGTCGGGCGTCTCGCCGTAGGGCACTTGCCACTGAAGTTCGCCCTTATCCAGATTGATCGCCGAGATCACTCCATACGGCGGTTTCACGATCGGTAGCCCTGTGTCCTTCTGGTGCCAGCCGCCACGTTGCTGGCTGGACGCCGAGCGCGACTGGGCCGATGCGCTGAATGCTACCCACGTGAGTCCTATAGCCGCTAACCCAGCCATCCATACTACGTGGTGAACTCGCCGGATTTTCATTACTGTTTATCCCCTCTTTTTTGGATGTTCAAGTCATCGAGCGTGTTTTACTGCCCGGCTTGTGGTCGTTAAAAGCTGCCGCCGAATTTATTATCATGTTGACTTTCAAGCTTCAGAGTCATTGCGGCGTTAAACACTATTGTGGCCCAATGTGCGAGGTTCGTGAGAGTGCAGTACGGGCATTCCATAGTTGAAGAGGGCGGGCTGTCAGTAGGAGGCCCGCCCTCTTCCACTCTTAGAAGTTAATTCGTCCGCCGATCTGGATCGCGCGGGGTCCACCAGACCCAAACACCTGGTTAAAGCGAGCCTGGGGCTGGCCGAAACTGTAAGTCTGCGCCGCCGGATTCGCATTCACCTTGTCGAGATTGAACCCATAGCTGGTCAAGTTGGCGATGTTGAAAGCGTTGAAAACCTCGCCAAATATCAACAACTTTGTTCCTTCACGCATTTTGGGTATGTTGAACGACTTGGTTAAACGAAAATCCGTATCGAAAGTCGGATCGCCAAATTGGTAGTCGGGCGGTACGATCAGCGCGGGAATCGTCGTGCCACGGGCGTCCTTGTGTCCAGCGTAGGTCGCGTTGAAATACGCGACAGCGGCGGTCAACTGGGCCTTGCCGCAACTGTCCGGGAAGCAGTTGTAACCCAGGTTCGGAGCCGCCAGGTTGAGCGGGAAAGTGGTGTTTCCCGCACCGTTCAGATCAATTCCTGGAATGACCGGCTCGACCGGTGTCCGGGCGATGATCGAATTGTTGACGCTAATCTGGAATCCCCACGGCAGGGTGACCACCCCGGAGACGTTCAGATTTTGGGGAGCCAGCGTCGGTCCCCATCCGGCGGCGAGATTATCGAGATCGATGCCGTTCGTAGTCGCGCCTCCAGTGATCGACATGTTCTTCTGCCACGCGTAGGACACTACGGTCTGGAAGTGATTCGACATGCGCTTCGTGAACTTCATCAGTAAGCCGTTGTAAACGTTGCGGCCTTCCGGCAGCCAGAACGTGATACTACCCGTAGAGCATTCCTGACCGGGCACTTCCACTTGCGCCGCCGTGCAAACTGGAATTACCGGTGAGGCAACGCCGTTGATCGTCCGGGTAAAGCGGTTCAGATCATATTCGCCCATGTCGACGTTGATGAACAGACGCCGTGCCCAATCCGCCTGGAGCACCATCCCGTGCCCGAGGTCGCGCTGGACGCCGATCGAGGTCTGATAGCTGCGCATGATCGGGAAATTGGGTTCGTGAATTTCAACCCCGGCTTTGGCGATGTCAATTCCGCTGACCGAATAGGGTCCGCTCGCCGGAGGCGTTGGCGCGAGCGCCGCATTTAATCCTGGCAGTTCCTGATTATAGATCTGGATGAACTGCGCGAGCGTCATGTTGGTCAGGGTGTTGAGCGGCAGCGGCGCCCCGATCGCCAACGGTGCGCCGGTGCTCAGGTTCATGATGTTCGGGAAGATGTTCGTTAAGGAGCTCGCGGTGAGAGTGCTTCGGCCATCTCCCACTGGTCCGAGCGCAGCGGCTTCCCGGAAGTGATGCCACATCGGCTCGGTGTCCCAGAACATCCCCGCACCGCCCCGAATGACGGTCTTTTTATCTTTTCCAATGGCGTACGCAAAGCCGATCTGGGGCGCGAAGTGATTCAGCGGGTTGGTCGCCGGAGCCGTAGTGTTAACGTTAATCAAGCCTTCGATCGGCGACAGGAACTTCGGATAGGGCAGGTCGGTGTACCAGAGACCGGTTTCCATCTCCCACCGGAGACCGGCGTTAATCGTCAAACTGGAATTCACCTTCCACGTGTCGCCTACAAAAAATTGAGGCTTGGTGTTGTTCTTGCTCTGGTTCCGTTGGTACGGGCCCGGGAACCATCCCTGGCCGACGTCAATGCCGCTGTAGATCTGGGCAGACGTGTTGAACACGGGGAGCTGTAGCAGGCTGGCGGTGCTGTTGATGGAAGTAGGCACGACCAACCCAGACTGCGCAAGCAGCCCGGGATTCGAGCCCGATGCGATCGACTCCGGCGAATATACGCCCAGGCATCCGAGCTGGCAGAATTGCCATTGGTTTTTCGTCACCAGCCGCTCCAGGTCCACTCCAAAGCGAATCCGGTGCGAGCCCTTCTGCCAACTGAACGTATCGCTGAGTTCGTAGTCGCGCGCCTGGCGGGGTTGCGGCGAATTGTCGCTGATTCCGCCGTAGAAGGTGTTGGAACCGACCATGCCCGTGCCGGCCCCATTCTGCACCAGCGACGGCAAGCCCAGTCCCACGCAGGTGGTCGCCGCGCACTCCGACTGCGAAGTTACCTCCACCGTGTTCTGCCAGAAATGGTAGCTGGCCCGCAAATCGTTCACCATGGTGGCGTTCAAGGTGCTGGTGAGTCCGATGATGCTCTGATCGGACCAGTTGTTATTGGTGGACCAGTTCGACGGTAACCCGGTACCGCCGTAGGGACCGAACGTGAAGTTATTGTCGAGCGAGTAGCGCGCAAACAGAGTGTGTTTCGCCGAGATCCGGTAGTCAAACCGGAAGGTCGGGAATTTGTACCACGCCGGACTTCCATAGTTTCCGGTCAGAGGCGCGAGGGATTTCAAATCCTGAGCGATCGAGTAGATCTGGACCTGGTTCATGTACTCGTAATTGGCGAAGAAAAACAGCTTGTCCTTGATGATCGGCCCGCTGACCCAGACCCCGGGATCGCGGCGCACGAAGAACGGGTGCGGAGCGATCGGGTTGCGCTTCAACGACGGATACGCCGCCATGTTGTGATCGCGGTAGAAGAAGTACCCGCTGGCGTGCCAGTCATTTCCTCCCGATCGCGTCACGATGTTTACCGAACCGGTGCTGGTGATGCCAGTAGAGAGGTCGAGGTTCACCGTCGATTCCTGGAACTCTTGCACCACTTCTTGCGAAAAGTTCATCGACGTCGTGCCGGTGCCTTCCCATTGATCATTAATGCCGGCTCCGTCGATAGTCAGGAGCATGCGCCCGTTCACCGCACCGCCCAGCGGCGTAATCGAGATGAGCGAGTTAAATTGTGCCGCCGTTCCGGGAGCCACCGTGACGCCCGGTTCCAGACTGGCCAGGGACATGAAGCTGCGTCCGTTTAACGGTATCTCCTGAATACTCGAACGCGCCACGGTACCTGCAATCGCATTGCTATCGTAATTGATCGCGGATGTGGCGGCTTCGACATTGACGACTTCCTGCGCGGTGCCCAGCGTCATTCTCATATCGACAGTGGTGCTGTTTCCCGCCGTAACATTGGCATCGCGAATCAGGGTTTTGAAACCCTGCATCTCGACCCGAACTTCGTAGTCTCCCGGAGGCAAGGCGGAAGCGCTATAGATGCCCTCCGCGTTGGCGGTCAGCGCTCGCGGCGCTCCGGTGGTTTTGCTGGTTACGGTGACGTTAGCATTCGGGATCACCGCGCCGGATTCATCCGTTACGGTCCCTAAAATAATTCCCGTGGGCACCTGTGCGGTTACCGTGATTCCGGTCCACACAAGTAAGACACTAAGCAACAGCGCGACTTGGAGCTTTGACATGATCCCTTTTCCACCCCTTAACCTTTTACCCTTAACTCTGATTACCCTTAACTCTGAATGACCGCTTAGCAACAAATTGAAAGATCATATATCAGTTGCACGGCAGTGTCAATCCCCTCGCTGACACCCCCGCCGACTCTCGCGCAGTTCCTCACCGGCCCTGATAAAATATTTTCGTTCCATTCATGGAGGTGGTGAGTGTCCTTTTCGAGACGCAAGTTCATGGCATCCGCGATCGCGGCATCCACAGTCGGCCTCGCCGGCCAGCGAGCTCTTCTGCCCCTTGCCGCCGGCGCCACAGTGGAAGGATACCGGTCGAATCTGCTCCCGTCTCGGAAAGAAGTGTGGGACTGGCAGGTCTGGATGGCCAAGCTCGGACCAAAGTACACGGGCAATAAAGCGCACACGACGTTCGTGGAATTTCTAGCTTCCCATTTGCAGGAATCCGGCCTCGAGGTAGCGCGCGAGCACTACACTTTCCCGCGCTGGGAGGCGCGCCGCTGGGAGATTACCGTCTCTCCGTCCACGGGCGCAAGCTTCAAACCTGCCGTAACTTCTTATTTCCCGTATTCGGGACAAACTCCCGCGTCCGGCGTAACCGGTGAACTAGTCTATGGAGGACATGCTCCCAAGTTCAATCTCGGCGGACTCCAGGGTAAAGTCGCGTTCATCGATTTCTCCACGAACGTCCGCAAGTTTGGCGAGATGTACAAGCCTTGGGGGATCTACCCGCCAACCGCCCAGTTTCCGGCCGAGTTCAAGCCCGCGCGCGGCGGCGTGAACGACCTCACTCAGTTCCAGAAGGCCGGCGCGGTGGGCGTGATCATCGCGTGGACCGATGTCTCGGATGCAAATGCAGCCGATCAGTACACACCGTTTTCGCGCCCGCCGCAGGGCATCGCGGGTCTCTATGTCGGCCGCGAGACCGGCGCGAAGCTGAAGGAAATGGCGGGAAGCGGCGCGAGAGCGACGGTTGTGCTGGAGGCCGATGTCTTTCCCGATACGCCCACCGACACGCTGCTCGCTACGCTGCCGGGCGCCACTGCCGATGAGGTCATCCTCGTCAATACGCATACCGATGGGCCCAACGCTACCGAAGAGAACG
>JBEKBK010000452.1:0-7074 GCA_050015435.1 Bryobacteraceae bacterium | reverse complement strand
TCCGACCTCGATCGACCGCAGCCATGTCGTCGCCAGAAACGCGATTCCGAGACCCAATAGCGCCGCGGCCGTCGCGAGCATCCCGCTCTCTACCAGGAATTGGCGCATCAGTCGCGTCTGCGACGCGCCCAGTGCCAGACGCACTGCGCTCTCGCGCGCTCGCGCCGGCACGGTCGAAAGCATCAGGCTGCCGACGTTCACACACGCGATCCCCAATGGCAGCGCGCCGACGAGAAGAAACAGAACCGCCAGGGACGGCGCACCCGGTTTCAAGGCACGGCGCAATCCAAGCTGCGTGTAGACCTGCATCGATTGCCGACGGTTAGTCGCCGGGTTCTCCCGCTCGAGTTGCGCGGCAATCCGCCGCACCTCCGCGCGCGCCCGATCCAGGCTCACGCCGGGCTTCAGCCTCCCCCACACGTCCACGTTGCGGTCGCTTCTGTCTGTAAGCGGGTGGAGGCCGGGATCCCTCAACGCCGCCACCATCATGCGCGGCACATAAAACTGGGAGTGCAGCGTTACTCCACCCAGATTGACTCCCACAAAGTTCTTGGGCGCGACGCCGACGATGGTGAATTCCGTCGAGTTCACCCGAATCGTTTTCCCCAGCAGGTCCGGCCGGGCCCCGAAATCCCCCCGCCACATCTCGTAGCTGATCAGCGCCACACGGTCGCGATCGGGTACTGCATCTTCGTCTGGCCGGAACACTCGGCCCAATGCCGGCTCCAGGCGCATAACCCGGAAAAAGTTACTGCTCACGATCAGCCCCACGGTCATGCGCGGTGCCGCGCCCGTGTGTGGATCGAGGGTCGCGGCCTCGTCCTCGGTGGTCGTCAGGGCCTCGAACTCGTCAGCACGCTTTTGCAGATCGGCGAAATCCGGATAGGACAACTCGCTCGTCGCGGACTCCGCGCTAGCCGACGTGACTCGCACCACTCGGTTGCTTTCGGGAACCGGCAGTTGCTGGAAGAGCACATAATTGATCATGCCGAAGGTCGCCGTGCTTACGCCGATTCCCAGCGCCAGCGAAAGAAACACCGCCAGCGAAACGCCCGGGTTCGCCGCCATCAGCCGGAGAGCCCTCCAGACATCCTCGTAAATTACACGCATACCGATTGCCCGCTATCTTGGCACGTTTGCTTCCGTGCCAGGGAAGCATGTTTCAATGACTTAGCCCGATCAGACTGTCCGATACCGGAAAACCTGCTCGAAATCGGCCACCTTCTGGCTACACCTCTAGACGTCAGCGATCGTCATGACTTTTTCTAAGCTCCGAATGGGATCGTGACCTGGCGAGGGATCGTATTCGTGGGCGAGGTACCCAGTGAATCCGAGATCGGCGATAGTGGTGAGGATGAACCTGTAGTTGAGCTCTTGCGTGTCATCGATTTCGTGGCGTCCCGGTACGCCGGCTGCGTGAAAGTGACCAATTAACGGAACGTGAGCTCGGATGTTGGCTGCGATGTTCCCGTCCATGATTTGGATGTGGTAGATATCGAACAGAATTTTGACGCGCGGTGAGTTGACGCGGGTGCAGACCTCAGCAGCCCAGTCCAGGTGATCGCAGACTTGATCCTTGCGACCGAGGACCGGATCCTCGTACTTGGTATTCGTCACTTCCAAAACCAGGGTGACGCGTTTGTCTTCGGCGTGGTGCTTGACGCGGTTGAGGAACGCGACGGCATTATCGGCTCCCTTCGCGTAGGACATTCCTCTGCGCTGCCCCCCGGCGAGGGCTATGTTCGGGCAGCCCTGCGCCGCGCACGTATCAATGAACCCTTCCATAGACGTCACCAAGTCATTTTGCAGTTGCGGTTGGATGATCCCATTTTCGACCGTCATGCCGCCACCCAACCCCAGGGTGCAAAGCAACCCGAACCTCTGGAGCGTGGGCCACTGGTCCGAAGGCAGAGCCTCGAAACCGACTGCCCCCAAGCGAGCGGCTTCCCGGCACATATCATCGAGCCGCATGCCGGGACCGAAGGCCCGAGTGAAGAACGACTGCTTCAACCGGCCCTTGCGCGAAACGCGTGCCGGACCCGGATCTTGTGCACGTGCCAAGGCACCGACAAGAAGCGCTGGGACGAAGTCTCTGCGTTGCATTGCCGAATGGTAGCGAAGGCGGCCAGCAAGAGCAACCGGGCCGAGGCACTAATCGGCGAATACGCGAATCGCTACCGATAACCCCAGTTAACAGGGGGTTGCCTACGGCCACTGGGCGGAAGGAACGAGCGCGGCGTCCACGCGGGACTGGCTCCTGAAACACGATTCCCCCCCAGGGCCGCTTATGGCACGCCGCTGACGATTTCGGCGGCGGCGAACACTAAGTCCGGACGGAGCAACATTGACTCCGCGTTTCTCGGCCAGCGTTGCTTGTAATTGCCGAAAGAACGCCTTACCCTTCTCCAACTCACAGATTCGATTAATCTTGTCGAACGATGATCGTCGCTTAATAGCGGCGCGTTCTTCCATTAATTTTGATTATGGATGGATGGCCGACCACTCGGGCGCTATGCAAACAACACATTTCTAATGACTTGCTTGCGAGGGAGTTCCGCGATTTGCGGCGTGTGACGCTATTTCCCTACCGGCACTTTGCGCCGCAGTTCGTCGAAGAAGTTCAAGAGGAAGACGACGTGATTCAGAGCCTCTTGCGCGCCCTTGGCCTCGGCGGCGGGTCATAAGAGCCGCGATGCGCTTGCCGTTGGGTGCAAGATCGATGTTTTTGCCGCCGCCGACGGTGCCCCCGAGCTGCTGCTCAGACCACATTCGCGGTTCTTCGGCCACGAAGGAATCGCCCTTCACCGCATACGCCGCCGCCGTGATGTGGTTATTCAGAGTCTGGAAGAACAACTCGTGTCCGGCACCGAGGGCACCCCGCGACCACATCGGGTAATCGCGTCACCACCATGGCGGAGTTGATGAAGGCGATTGGCAAGAGTTAGTGCGGCCCCCTCTCGACATTTAATCCACTCGTCTACTTGACGTTCCCGCAATTCGAGCGGCACTGTCCCTGCCGTGTCAGCACTTTGCCATGCTGCTCGCGCGGACTGAACTTCACTTCTGGTGGATAATGCGCTTGAAATCTGGTTAAGGCCTTCGCCTTAACGATCGCGCGGACTTCCTGTGCACGACTCATCGGCTGGATCGCCTACTCATCTAGCGGAATCGGAGAGCGATGTCGAACTCAAGCCTTGAGTCTCCCAAACGACACGGGCTTGAAAGATCCAATCCAGGAATCTAGGTGCGGCCCCTTAACGACAAGTTCACACAGTCGATCGCTGCCGGTCGATGAGAAAAATGTGAGGTTCGTTAGACAAACAACTATGAAGAATTCTCTTATACGGCCCTGGTGGTCGATCTGGATCTTGGCGGTTTTATTATCTCCGGCTTGCTTGGCTTATGCCCAAGCCCCTATTCCGACTTTAGATAGCGAAGAGTGGAATTTTATTACCCTAATAAACAACTTTCGGGCGCAAAACGGAATCGCGCCGCTTCAGGTTTCGATCGCCCTGGAGAACGCGACGCAGTGGATGAGTAATGACATGGCGTCGAACAACTACTACAGTCACACGGACAGCCTGGGACGGGCGCCGAATCCGCGCGTGGAGGCTTTCGGTTATCCGACCGGGGTTAGCGATTATATTGGAGAAGGTTACGTCGACGGCCAGAGCTATTTCAACGCGTGGCTCCAGGCCTGCAATCCGAACGCGGCGGGCGACTGCACCTACTCCTATCAAAAACTGATGCTCGCCACGGCCTACAAGGTGGTTGGGGTTGGACGCGCGTACAACAGCAGCTCGGCTTTTGGGTGGTATTGGAACATCGATTTTGGGACGATTTTGGATTCAACGCTCACTCCGAGCGAGGTTCCGCTGCCAACCATTGCATACTTCACCGCCCTTCCGGCAACGATTACAGCGGGGCAATCCGCGTCTCTCTCGTGGAGCGTATCCGGCGCCAGCAGCCTGAGCATTAACAACGGCTTGGGAGATGTCTCAGGCACGACAACGAAGTCGGTTTCGCCGACGAGCACGACAACCTACACTTTGACCGCTACCGATATCAGGGGCAGTACGGTCAGTCAAGTGACCGTAACCGTGAATCCAGCCGTAGTGAGTCCGCCTGTGGTTACCCAGCCACCGAGTGTCCCGACGCTATCGGCTGCGGCAAAGAGCGCGACGGAAGTGGATCTATCCTGGACCGCAAGCACGGATAATGTCGGCGTAGCCGGTTATCAAATTAGCAGAAGCGGGTCCACTCCGGTAAAGGTACCGAGCGGCACGCTTTCTTACGCCGATATGACCGTGAGTCCGCAAACCACCTATACCTACTTCGTCAAGGCATATGACGCCGCGGGGAACTATTCGAATGCGAGCAACAGCGTGCAGGTAACGACGCCTGCTGCGGTTATCTCGAACACCTGCCCTGCCCCGGCTACAAATGCGTACACCGCTTGCTATTACAGCAATACAACCTTATCAGGCAATCCCGTGTACACCGCGACTGCCAGCCAGCTTAGTTATTACTATGCGACAGGTTTCCCGGGGTCCTTTGTCCCTGTTGTGCCGAACGATTTTTCGGTGAGCTGGCTGGGTAACTTTACCTTTGCAGCGGGCGCCTACACCTTTACGGCAGTCGTATCCGACGGCATTAAAATCTACGTCGACGGCAACTTAGTCCTAAGCAGTTGGCTGAACCAGCCACCATCCGAGCATTCTGCGTCCCAAACGCTGACTCAGGGAACTCATCTCGTGACCGTCGACTTCTACGATCAGACGGGCTACCCGACGGCGTTCGTGTGGTGGTCGCAAAATTGAACCCGTCCTGCCCAATAAGAAGTAGCAATCCGCAGAGCGCCGATTAACCCCACGAGGGCGCAACCCAGGCATTCGCGCCCTAATTCTCTCCGCCTTACTCAACATAATTCCCTGGACTAAGCCAGATGGCTTAAGCCATCTGGAGAATTGTACTAACCAACGAAGGCTAGTACTTTGGACTAGACAATTTGGCCTAGGTAATCTTGGCTATTCTTAGGCAGCATCGGGACCGATGTTGGAGCTCGGCGTGAGTAAGAATGCCAATCGAATGATACCTGCGCCAGGGAAAAGCCTTGAAATCTTCCAGACTAAGGATTTCGCTGTTGACGTTGGGCGCTCTGATATCTTCCGCCAGCTCAGCATGGGCGCTCAGCGCACCGACGATTACCAAGACCTACAACATCCTCCAGTCGCAGCCTCAGCCGCCGAGCGTCGTGCTTAACACCGGCACGGCAACGCTCACCTTCACAATCTCTAATCCGGATCCGACCGACTCCTTATTCAACGTCGCATTTACAGACAATTTGCCCGTTACGACGCCGCCACTGCCGGCTGGTAATGCCCTGGTGATCGCGACGCTTGGTTCCTCACCTACCAATGGGTTAACGGAAACCTGCCCGGGCAACGGAGTGTTTACCGCCGTGTCCGGAACCGGGAGCATCAGCCTCACGGGCGCAACCCTGCCGCCTATGACGAGCTGCGAATACACAATCGAGGTGAACGGCATCGTTCCCGGCCAGTGGAGCGACACGACCAGCGCCATTACCGGCACTGATTCTACTGGAACGACTATCGAGACCGGGAACCAAGCTACGGCGACCATCGACGTGGTTGCGCCGCCGGTATTGTCCGAGGTATTTGCCGCAACGGAGATTCCGTTGAACGGGACGACGATGCTGACCTATACCTTGACCAATCCCCCCCTTCCCGTGAATCCTGGCGACCCGCCCGGAAACGCCGTTGGGCTCACCGGTGTAGGGTTTTTCGATCAATTTCCACCAGGGCTTTCTGCCATCAGCGGCTCCGGCCTGGTTTGTGGGGGTTCCGTAGAAGCGCTGGGCACTACCGGTGTCTTCGTTTCGGGATTGACCATTCCGATAGGGGGTATGTGCACCTTCATGGTGACTGTTCAAGGAGTCCCTCCTGGGGGCAGGCTCTCGAATCCAGTCAGTCCGGTCTCCTCGAATGGCGGCACAGGAGCCGCTGTTTCGACCGACATTCTAGTAGTCCTTCCTCCCGTTATTTCGAAGGCGTTTGGTGTAGCAGGGATTCCACTCAACGGCACGACGAGCATGACAATTACTGTCATGAATCCTAATGTGAATGCCAGCGCTTCGCTCAGCGGAGTTGGTTTCACTGACACCCTGACGTCCGGACTGCAAATCACGGGAACCACCACGAACACGTGCGGCGCAAGCATCAGCTCCGCAGGGGTAACCCTGACCAATGACGCTCTGGCGGCGGCACAATCCTGTGTGATCAGGGTGACGGTCCAGGGCACTATCCTTGGGTTGAAGACCAACGCTACCAGCGTGGTGACCTCGAACGAAGGCGGACCCGGAAATCAGGCCACAGCGGTTCTGAACATTCTTCAATCGCCTTCGATATTAAAGGCTTTTGACCATACGTCGATTCCACTGAACCCAGCGCCTGCGGTGGGCACTTGTGAATCACCCTCGATATGCTCGGCGATGACGTTTCAGATAACCAATCCGAACACGGATACGAGTACCGGAACTCTGTCGGGCATCAACTTCCTCGACTTCTCTCCGATATCGTTCCCGGCAGGACTGGAAATTGCGAGTCCCAATGGTTTAACGAGTAACTGTCCGGTCGGAGCGACGATCACAGCTACACCGCTGACAAAATTGGTATCGTTGGCGGGCTTGTCCTTGCCCGCAAGCGGGACTTGTTCATTTTCGGTAAATGTCACGGGAACGGCGGATGGCATGCAGACTAACACGGTCACGGTGTTCTCGAACACGGATTCCGGAAATTTTCTGCCGTCCTGCACTTCTTGCCAGGCAACTTCGACGGCTTCGCTGAACGTGACATCGGCGGTGTTATCGGCGGTCAAAACGAATAATCTCGTCAGCAACACGACCACGGGTGTTGCGCCTTTCACCTGGACCATCACGGTATCAAACGGAATGGGCCAGTTCGTGTCGGCGGCAGTTTTCCCCCCAGGATCGACGGTCCTGGTCGATAGCCTGCCCAGCACGAACATCACTTACTCCGGAGTGACGTCGAGCAA
>JBEKBK010000451.1:0-7095 GCA_050015435.1 Bryobacteraceae bacterium | reverse complement strand
GCTTGCGAGGGCGTTCTGCATCAAGTTCAACTTGACGAACGATCGCTGACGCAAGTCCCATTAGATCGGGGGGAAGCCGCACCGACAAGAGCAGCAAATCGGGCGCTGGTCCTATAAGGATCGCCACTCCATCGATCGGACTGTCGTTCCTCTTGAGCCATGAATGCGTTCCAAGCCCCTCTGCTTCGGCTGGGGTTCTATATTCAACGATCGTCTTACCCTTGTAAGTCAGCCGATCTTGCGGATATGGACCAAACGAAAACGTTTGATCCGATTCCTCGATTATGCTGGCAACGAAGCGCTTATATGCTGGAAAAACGCGCGCAATGATTTCCGCGACACTAAATCGTCCGGATCCAGCACCAAGACGGTGGTGGATTTCAATTGCCGGTCCCGAAACCCTCTGGTCGGCCGAAAACATGTTTGCAGCGTCGATTGGTTGGGGACTTACGAACAGGGCCTCGCCACCGGAGCCGTAGACTCCAAAGCAATACCAACCTCGCGGGCCGAGCACACCAACCCCTTGCGCGGAGCTGTAATAAGCAAGCTCCTTGGCCGTTTTAGCGGTTATCGGCACTGCCATGCTGATTCCGCTTGGCGCTTCCATCGGCCCGACCTGGCCATCAGATCTGCACCCCACGAACGGAACGGAGATTCCTCCCTGTGCGCGCAGCGAAGGTTGCCCGAACAAAACTAACCCGATCGCCCCGTGCAGTAAGACCCGCGTCGAATCGAATCCCACAAAAGAAGTCTAGCCTACCGAGCCGGGTGGGGCGGACGCCCTGCTCTCGTCCGCACCGGACCGCGTGCTGGTCAAGCGTGGTCCGGCTTTCTTTCAGGCCTGTGCTATTCTGAAGCCAACCTGAGAGCCCGAATGAAGGGCTCGATTTGAGGGCATGAATGCGCCTTCGCTCGATATTTTTCTTAGCCTTGGCAGGCTTCGGCACATGGGGCGCTTTACGCGCGCAGAGACCTTTTCAACAGTATCCCGGCGTCGAATACGAAAACTTCCCGCTCCCGCCGGACTATCAGGAAAAGACCGAATGGACCCGCGCTCGGCTCCGCTATCCTTCCTTTATCAACGTCCACGGTTACGCCGAGCCGGCCAACGGCGGATATCACCGCTGGACCATCGACTATCCACGCTCGGATCGCCATCTGTTGCAGGGCATTCGGCGTCTGACACGAATCAACACGCGGTCCGTCGAACAGATTGTCGACCTCGATGGAACCGACGATGTCTACAACTGGCCGATCATGTATGCTGTCGAGGTGGGTTACTGGAACCTCACCGATGAACAATGCGCGCAATTACGCGATTATCTGCTTCGAGGTGGGTTCTTCATGTGTGACGACTTCCATGGAACTCTCGAATGGCAGAATTTCATGGCCAGCATGAGCCGGGTGTTCCCGGACCGCCCGGTGGTGGAAATAGACAACAAAGATCAGATCTTCCACGTCATATATGATCTGGACGATCGTTTCCAGGTGCCAGGCGCGCAGTATCTGTATAGCGGATCGATCTTCGAGTATGACGGCTATGGGGCCAAGTGGCGCGGGATTTACGATGATAAAGGACGGGTGATGGTCGCCATCTGTCACAACATGGATCTGGGGGATGCCTGGGAGTGGTCCGACGATCCCCGGTATCCTGAGAAATTTGCATCTCTGGCGTACCGCATCGCCGTCAACTATTTCATGTACGATTTAACGCACTGATGTTTGAACTACTTTTCAAGTATCCGCACACGGTCTTCAACAAGGGCACCTTCGTGCTGCTCGGCGGGTGGCCCTTATGGCTCCTCGGCGTATCCATCGCGGTCGCCGCCGTTGGACTCTGGTTCATCGTGCGCCGGTACTCGGCCGAATCCTTGCGCGTGAACGGGTTGAAATCCGTGGCGGTGTGGCTGCTCCAGACCGCTCTTGCATCCATACTTCTATTAATGTTGTGGCATCCCGCCCTGAGCGTCGCGACGCTGCGTCCGCAGCAGAACATTGTTGCGGTGGTGGTGGACGACTCGTCCAGCATGGCGATTCAGGACGCTTCCGGCGGCGCGCGTCTCGCCCAGGCGAAAAGCGTGCTCGATTCGGGTCTGGTCAAATCGTTGCAGCAGCGTTTTCAAGTCCGCCTGTATAAAGTGAGCGATCAGTTGGCGCGGATCGAGCATCTCGATCAGCTCACTGCGTCCGGGCATTCGACTCATCTCGGAGAAGGTCTCAAGCAGGTGTTGGCCGACGCGGCGAGCCTGCCCATCGGCGCAGTGGTTCTGCTTAGCGATGGCGCCGACAACTCGGGTGGCGTGGACCTCGAAACGATTTCTGAAATCCGCCGCGAACGCATCCCGATTCACACCATCGGATTCGGGCGCGAGACGATGGCTCACGATATCGAGATCAGCGATGTCCAGATTCCGCCGCGTGCACTGCCGGATTCGCGGCTGTCCGCACAAGTCAGCTTTCATCAGCATGGCTACTCGGGGTCCAAGGCCAAGTTGACGCTGCGGGACGGTGCGAAGGTTTTAGCGACCCGCGAGATCATCCTTCCGAAGGACGGCGTGGAACAGACCGAATCCATATTGTTTGACGCCGGATTAGTCGGCGTGAAGACCATTGAAACGTCCATAGATCCTCTGCCGGGCGAAGAGAATACTCTGAACAACAAAGTCACCCGCCTGGTCAATGTGGACGAGCGGAAGCCAAAGATCCTCTATATGGAAGGGGAGCCGCGGTGGGAATTCAAATTCCTCCGCCGCGCGGTAGAGGACGACCGCAGCATTCATCTCATCACCATCCTGCGCACCACCCAGAACAAGAATTACGTCCAGGACCCGTTCGGCGACAGCCCGAAAGTGGTGAAAGACGGTTCTTTCCCCACCAAGATCGAGGATCTGTTTACGTTCGACGGCCTCATCATCGGCAGCACGGACGCTCCTTATTTCACGGCGGGTCAACAGGAAATCATTCATGAGTTCGTGGATCGACGCGGCGGAGGGCTGCTGTTCCTCGGCGGCCGCGATGCCTTGGCGGACGGCGGATACAAGCAGTCGGCGTTGAACGATCTGCTTCCTGTAGTTCTTCCGGACCGGAAGGGAACCTACGTGATCGCTCCGGCCACGGTAGAGCTTACGGCTGCGGGCCGCGATAGCCTGATCACACGAATTGAGGAAGATCCGGAAAAGAACGTCCAGAAGTGGAAGAAGCTCCCCTATCTGCTGAATTTCCAGGACCCCGGTCAGCCCAAGCCGGGCGCTGTCGTCCTGATGGATGCAATTCCGCAGCAAGGCGGACGCCTTCCGCTGCTGATCACCGAAAATTTCGGTCGCGGGCGCACTGCGGTCTTCGCCACGGGCGGAAGCTGGCGCGGCTGGCAGATGCAGATGCCCGTCGCCGACAAAACCCACGAAATGTTCTACACGCAGTTGCTGCGCTGGCTGGTCAGTGACACGCCGAGGCGAGTGATTACCTCTACGCCGCGGCAGCTTCTGGAGGACGAGGCGCAAGTGAAGCTGCGTGCCGAGGTGCGCGACCGCAACTACGTCCCTTCAAGTGACGCCACCGTGGAAGCGCACATTATGGGCCCGGAAGGAATCGCCGACTCCGTCGAAATGGTTCCTGAGCCGCTCGAACAGGGCGTCTATACCGCGGAATGGACCACGCCGAAGCCGGGCTCCTATCTGGTGGAAACGGTCGCCAAGCGCGCCAACGAAGAATCCGGGCGCGATGTGCTGACTTTCCGCCGCGAGGATGGAGTCGCGGAGAATTTTCGAGTGGAGCAGAATCGTGAGCTGCTCGAAAAGCTGTCCTCGGAAACCGGTGGAAAGTACTACAAGCCGGAGGATGCGGCCAAGCTCGCGAACGAGATCAGCTATTCCGAAGCCGGGATCACCATTCGCGAAACGCGCGACCTGTGGGACATGCCGGCCATCTTTCTTCTTCTGCTAATGCTGCGGTCCGGCGAATGGCTCCTGCGGCGCAAATGGGGGGTCATCTGATGCGGTTCAAAATCTTCTTGCCGGTATCCATCGTTCTGTGTGCGGGCTTCCTCCACGCCGAGACGTTTTATCTGACCATTGCCGGGCTCGGCGGCGAGCCCGAGTACGAGCAGCGCTTCAGCGGCTGGGCCAAGGATCTGGACAAGCTTCTCCATACGGCCGAGCCAACCGCGAAGATCGTGACCCTGTTCGGCGCGGAAGCGACCAAGGCCAACATCGAGACGCAATTGCGCGATATCGCCAAACAGTCTAAGCCCGACGACACCTTGATCCTGATGATGATTGGCCACGGCAGCTACGATGAGACCGATTACAAGATGAATCTGCCGGGCCCCGACCTTTCCGCCAGTGAGCTCTCCGGCCTGCTCGATAAGATTCCCGCTAAACATCAGCTCGTGGTGAATATGACCAGCGCCAGCGGCGGATCCATCATCGGCCTGGAGAAGCCGGGCCGCGTGCTGATTACCGCGACCAAGACCGGTACCGAAAAGAACGCGACGATCTTCGCGCGCTACTGGATCGAAGCGCTCCGCGATCCCGCCACCGACTCGGATAAGAATGATTCGATCAGCGCCCTCGAAGCTTTCCGTTACGCGGAGCAGAAAACGTCGAAGTTCTTCGACACCCAAAAACGCCTCGCCACGGAACATGCGCTGATTGAGGACACCGGAAAAGGGGAGGGAACCAAGACCCCCTCTCCGGAAAATGGCGAAGGACTGGTGGCCGGCCACTTGGCGGTAATCCACCTGGGAGCGGTGTCGGCGCAGATCAACGATCCTGAAAAGTTGAAGCTGCTGAAACATAAAGAAGAAGTTGAGCAGTCCATCGACGACCTGAAATACCACAAAGCCGCGATGGACGTGAACGAATACCGCAAGCAACTCGCCCAGTTTCTGGTCGATCTGGCGAAGACTCAGGAGGCGCTCGACAAGTGAAGTTCGCAGCCCTGTTTCTCGCTGGCCTTTCCTTCGCCGCTCAGGCACAAACGCTCGAGCCCGCGCGCTGCGTGGCCTTGCGCCATCACGGCGACCCTGACGCGCGCAACTGTTATCAAAACCTGACTCGTTCGCGCGACCCCGGCGTCCAAGCCGAGGGATACTGGGGCATCCGCGATTACAAGGCCGCCAATGAGGCATTCAAAGCGGCCATCAAAGCCAAAGAGAAAGACCCATACCTGCGCGTTCGTTGGGGCCGGCTCTACATGGAGCACTGGCAGCCGGCGGATGCCTCCGATCTTTTCGGGGAAGCTTTGGCGATTCAAAAAGATTACGCTCCAGCTTTGCTAGGCGAGGCGCTGGTCGCCGCTGAGTCGTTCGAGGGCAAGTCGGCCGAGCTTGCCGAAGCGGCGCTCAAGAGCGATCCCAAGCTGTACGAGGCGCGCGAACTTCTGGCGAAGCTTGCCTTGGAAGATAACAATCCCGAGAAATCGGCGGTCGAAGCCAAGAAAGCGCTGGATATTTATCCCGAGGCTTTGGACGCGATGGCCATTCTCGCGACCATCGACTGGATGGACGACAAGACCACCACGCCGTGGATCGACAAGATTCTCAAGATCAATCCGATGTACGGCGAAGCGTACGAAACCGCCGGCCACTTTTTCGTCATCAATCGCCGTTATGACGAGGGGATTCGCGCCTACCGGAAGGCGATCGAGCTAAACCCGAGTTTGTACACGGCCAAGAGCGAATTAGGCATCAATCTAATGCGCTTCGGTCGTGACGGAGAAGCTCGTCAACTGCTCGAAGACAGCTATAACAACGGTTATCAGGCCCCGTCCGTCACGAATTCGCTCAAGCTTCTGGACACATATAAGAACTACACGACGATCGAGACACCCAAAACGATCCTGCGCCTCGACAGAAAAGAAGCGGACCTGTTGAAACTGTACTATCAACCCGAGTTCGAGCGCGCGCTCGCCACCTACGAAAAGAAATATAAGTACAAGCTCAACCAGCCGGTTCAACTCGAGGTTTTTCCGAATCACGAAGACTTCGCGGTGCGTACCATGGGCTTGCCCGGATTAGGCGCGCTTGGCGTAACGTTCGGAACCGTGGTCGCCATGGATTCGCCCAGTTCGCGTAAGCCGGGCACGTTCCACTGGGACAGCACCATGTGGCACGAGCTGAGTCACGTCTACATACTGACCATGACCAACAGCCGCGTTCCGCGCTGGTTCACCGAAGGCTTGGCGGTGTTCGAAGAGACCGCCGCGTCCCCGGATTGGGGCGATCGCCTCGATCCCCCCACCATCATGGCGATCAAAGAGCATAAGCTTCTTCCGGTGGCCGAGCTCGACCGTGGTTTCATTCATCCCACCTATGAGAACCAGGTGATCGTTTCCTATTTCCAAGGCGGCAAGATTTGCAATTTCATCAATGAGAAGTGGGGATTTGACAAAATCCTCGCGATGGTCGAAGACTTCAAGAATCTCGAGCCGACGCCGGCCGTGATCGAGAAAGAGTTCAAGATGAAGCCCGAGGAATTCGACAAGCAATTCCTGGCCTGGCTCGACACGCAAACCAAGAAAACGGTCGACGGTTTCGATGAATGGAAGACCAAGATCCGCGGCGTGTCCGAAGACGCGAAAGCGAAAAAATGGGATGACGTAATCAAAGATGGCAACGCCATCCGCGACCTGTACGCCGATTACGTCGAAGCGGGAAGCGTCTACGAATTTCTATCCGAGGCCTGGCTGGCCAAAGGCGACAAAGCGAAAGCGGTGGCTGAACTGGAGCGTTACAGCACAGTCGGCGGGCG
Organism: Bryobacteraceae bacterium; assembly: GCA_050015435.1. Lineage (GTDB taxonomy): Bacteria > Acidobacteriota > Terriglobia > Bryobacterales > Bryobacteraceae > Palsa-187. The sequence goes on along the minus strand of JBEKBK010000451.1, from coordinate 346 downwards.
CGATCCCGTGCTCCTCAAACAGCTTTCTGCTTTGCAGGTCGAACAGGGCCGCAAGAAAGAAGCCGCCGCGACTTTGCAGCGGCTGAATCTCATCTATCTCAAAGACGACGAGGCCCACCAGCGCCTCGGCGATTTGTATCTCGATCTCGGAAATACCGCCGGCGCGATTACAGAGTTCAGGGCTGTTCTGGCCGGTTCGCCCATCGACCTGGCCGGCGCGCACTATCAGCTCGCCCGCGCCCTCCATTCCGCGCACCGCGACGACGAAGCTCGTGACGAAGTGATCGGAGCTCTGGAAGGCGCGCCCGGCTTTAAGCCGGCGCAGAAGCTTTTGCTTGAACTCACC
>JBEKBK010000450.1:0-7119 GCA_050015435.1 Bryobacteraceae bacterium | reverse complement strand
CAGAATCAGGTTCAGGCCGTCACCGTGCAGGAGGACCTTCCGATTTTCCAAAGCCTCAACGGAGCGTTTTCAAGCCCCTATAAACTGGACACGATCAGCGCGCGTTTCGATTATCATTTTTCCGAAAGGAACAACTTTTTCTTGCGCTATTCCCACGACGGCAACACCACTTTCGGACCTCCCTCCGGGACGCCGCTGCCCTCCGAATGGCTGACGAACATAAACTACGCCGATCAGGGAATTGTCGGAGCGACCACCAGCATCCGCCCGACTCTGGTGAACGATGCCCGGTTCTCCTACGAATTCTGGAGCAACAAAAATGAGTTACCCACTGCCAGCGAGTGCCCGTCACCTTGCGTCGGACTAGGTTTGCCCTCTATCCTGGCCACCGTCGGCTCTGGCACCTTCGGCGCGGGCAACTATCTCAACGCGCCGCAATACCGCACCGTTCGCCGGTATGAAGGTAACGACAACCTGCAGTGGCAGAAGGGCGAGCATCGCTTCCGCTTCGGCGCCGATGTCGAACGCTTCTCCGCGCCCATCGACTGGGAATTCTGCACGCCGTTCTGCACGGTGCTCATTCCCGCCCTTGCGCCCGGGCCCGTCACCAACACCGCCAGTCTGCTGAACGTTCCGGTTTACAATATCGGCGCGGGAATCTTCTCCGGCCTCGGCATCGGCTCAGGCCACTATCCTGGTCCCTACGACCAGGGCCAGGAGAATTATAATCTTCGCCCGCGTTTTTATTTTCAGGACACCTGGAAGCTGCGCCCGAACTTCACACTCAATTACGGCGTGGCGTGGGAATATGAAACCGGGCTCTTCAACAAGGACCTGACGCCGCCGGCCTTCCTGGCGCCGATCTACGGAGCAAACAATCTCCATCCCACGAAGCCACAAAAGGACGAATTCCAGCCGGTGTTCGGCTTCGCGTGGAGCCCTGGCAAGAGTGGAAAAACTGTAATCCGCGGAGGCGGCGGCCTGTATTGGGAAACTAATTACTACTTTGAAAAGTGGCGCGGATCGGCCGAATACGGTCCGGTTGGAGATGCCCGCATCACGCTCGAAGCGAACGCCCTGGTCAACACGTTCCCGGGCATCATCAACTACAGCACCTTCCAGCCCGTTCCGGTCGGCGCGCCCCTGCCGATCAACCAGCCATCGAATCTAACGTTCGGCCAGATGATCACCCTTTACAACCAGCAGATCGCGGGGCTGACCCAGCACTTCGCCCCACCGTCAGTTCCCACCAGCGGCCCCTATCCGGTCTCGGGTCTGGATGTCGCTAAGACCGCCATCGAGCTCTTTCCGCCGAACTATACGCTGGGCCGCAGCTACCAGTCTTCCATTGGCGTTCAGCGCGACCTCGGCCATGACATGGTCATCACTGCGGATTGGGCGCGGCGTCAGGGTGATCACTTCAATCTCAGCTCCGATCTGGATGTGAACCACACCAACGTCTATGCGAACGGCGTTCTGCAGGGGGGAATTATCCCTTCCTGCTCGCCCGCGAACTACACGCCGGGCGTCGAATGCGTCAATGGGCCCATCAACCAGTGGTTGCCGGAAGGCCGCTCGGTTTATGAAGGTCTGCTGGTTAAGCTGACCAAGCGTATGACGAAGAACTATTCGGTCATCGCTTCCTACGCGTTCCAGAACCTGAACACCGACTACAATCCGGTCAACCTGTTTAACTACATGGAGTCCTACGGGCCCAGCCTCAACCGCCACAATCTCAACATCGCCAGCCTCGTGAATCTGCCGTGGGGCTTCGCTCTGAACATGAACTCTCAGATCCAGAGCCGGACTCCGCAAGAAATCGTGACTACCGGAGTTGACCTGAGCGGGACGGGCGTGGTTACCGGTACGCCGCTGCCCGGAGTTGGCTTCAATTGCGGCGGCATCGATTGCAGCAAGTCGCAGGTCGCGGCAGCGGTCGCCTCTTTCAACGCGAAGTATGCGGGTACGAAGGCGCCCAACGGATCGGTGATTGCGCCGTACATTCTGCCCCCGGATTATCAGTTCGGCGATCCCACGTTTTCCCAGGACTTCCGCTTGTCGCGGAAATTCGTTTTCAAGGAGCATTACACCTTCACGCTTCTCGGCGAAGTTTTCAACGCCTTCAATATCGCTAATTTGAAGGGTTACAACTTCAATCTCGATAATGTGGCCGCCACCCCGGCAGCTCAGACCTTCGCGTTTGGCCAGCCGACCCAACGCGCCCTTCAGACCTTCGGCTCCGGCGGACCACGCGCCTTCCAATTCGGCGGGCGCTTCGCGTTCTGATCTCTAGCCTTGCGTTCTGATCTCTAATGGATGTGTGGTAGCCTGGATCTCGTGGGTGCTCGCAGCGAAGAGCACCCACGCAAATTCAACGTCCACCCGCCGCGCCCGTAGCTCAGTTGGATAGAGCGTCTGGCTACGAACCAGAAGGTCGCATGTTCGAGTCATGCCGGGCGCACCATTAAACTCAAATAAATTAGCAACTTACGGGTAGGTCAGCGATTTGCGAGGGCGTGCTCAAAATCGGACTGTGCCCAGAACTGTGCCCACTCAGCGCCACTCGGGCCTTTTCCATCGCTGCACGCGTGCTGTATTCCTGCGGGTGCACGTAACGCTTCGTGATCGACATATCCCGGTGTCCGGCCAAATAGGCGAGCGTCCAGGGATCCATGAAAGGCGCCCAGCGGGTCAGGCAGGTGTGCCAGAACGTGTACAGCGGAAGGTGCACGAGTTTCGCCAGAACGCATGCTTTCGCATGCTGGCCCTGCAAGCTCGACGGTTCAATGTGGCCGCTTTTCGTGGGGGCCGGAAAGATCCACGGTCCTTCAACGTGTCCGCGGCGCTTGTCCAGGATTGACTGAACACGTTGGGAAACCGGAATGCGTCGTCGGGCGTTGTCGGTTTTGCCGTAGGTGATTTCCATAACGCCGTTCTGATGGTTCTCCCATCGGAGACGAAAGCACTCTTCAGGCCGGATGCCGCAATCCAGGAGAACCGACGCGACGTCGCGCAGCAAGAAGGGGTCGCGCGGCTTGACAGGGATTCCACCACGTTGAGAGGCTCGGATTCCTACCAGAGCGCGCTGATAGGATTCGAGCTTCCCAATGCCGATCGCGTGCGTGGCATCAAGGTACAGCTTCTCCTCGTTCACGCTGATGACTCGCTCTCGATGCGCTTCACCAGGAATCATCCGCACCCGGGGCAGGATTCTTTCTACCTTTCCCCATTCCATCGCGAGCGCGAACATTCGTCTCAGGACCTGAAGCTCGCGATTTACGGTCGCAACCTTCATACCAGCATCTTGCCTGCGGCGAGCGTAGCCAGCGATTTTCTCGCTGGTGATTGTATCGAGGGACTCGTCCGCGATGGCGGCATACCCTAAGAGCCGGGCCATTCCGTTCTCGTAGTAAGAGAGCGTTTTGACCTTGGCGCAAAACGTGGACCGCACGAACGGCAGGAAATCGGTGGTGGCAAATTGTCGAACGGTCGCGGCTCGCTTTCGGTCCCGGATACCGACTTCGCCCTTTGCCAGGGAAGTCCTGTGCGCCGCTTCGATCTGATCGGCGACCCTCTTGTTCGTCTGCTTGGTACTTTCCCGGATCGGCTCTCCTTTCCAGGTGAACTTGTACCACCAGACGCGGCCGCGCTTGTAGACTGCCATCGCTACGCGTTGATCCTTCCCGAGCCGTGCTCTTCCCGCAACTTATCCGTGAGCCACACGATTCACTTGCCTTTCGCCATGCCGGACCGTCTCTGCCGTGATTCGGCCTAGTTGCCCTCCCGTGCCTTGCTCCAAGAAGAGCCGGTTAAGGGCGGCCGCTTTCCAGTCGGCCCACGACATTACTCGCTCTGGGGCGGTAGCAGAGTCAACTCCGACCTGGGTGCGGTTCGGCGTCTCGGCTTCGGGCGGCGGTTCCCCGGTAACGCGAATCTTTGCCGAATCGCTAGGGACCGAACCAACAAAACCTTCAAAACCTGGTTTTGTAGGTTTTGTAGGTTCGCTTTGGGCTGAGTCCCCGATTATTTGCTCGGTCGCCCCCCAGGTCATCCACCTTGAAGGGCTCGGCATAGAGGTGTTCATTCCCACACCCTCGGGTTGACTTCGTAGCGATTGGAAGGCCGCCCGCCGGATGGTCCCGCTTCGCCAGCCATCTCTCGGAGCCAGCCTGCATCTTCAAGGACTTCCGCGGCCAGTTTCACAGCCTCAGGCGAATCCAAACCGGTCCATCCCTTCAGGTACACATCCCGGAAAGAGAAGACCGTGCCCAGCTTGTGTTTCTTGATCTTATCTGCCAGCTGACGCGCCGCGCGCAGTTGTGGCGTTACAACACAGGAGTAGACTCGCCGCGCGTGAGACTCCAGGTATTCACAGAACGCTGCGGCCTGCCGGGTGTGATCGAGGGATACCCAAAAGTTTTGCGATTCTCCCAGGTCGGAGCCTACAAAACCATCAAAACCTCCCGCAGCGCGGTCGGCCAACTCGAACAGCAGTGCCAAAGACGGCATCAGAGAGCGGTACTTCGAAAGATGCGACACCAGAGCCGGGTGCAGTTCGTCCCCGCGAATCTTCGCTTCAAGCTCTGCCAGCCACTCAATGAAGAGTTCCTGTGCATCGGCAGCAAAGCGGAATCGCGCCGGACTCTCGGCATTCAACCCCACCAACTTACGGAAGATCCGTGCCGCCTGTTGCTCCGAAGCCGAGTCGGGGGCCCGATCCACATAAGTCCAGTCGGGCACCGTGTCCGGCCACACCATCAGCTGAAATCGCTGAATGAGCCCGTCATTGCTCGGGCCATCTTTGAGTGCGTCCACCAGGTACGAACGGAGCCGGCCCGGTTGGATGCCGCCAAGCATTGACATGCAGCAGTGGGGGACATGAATCGTTCCGCGCCCGATACGGTCTACGGTGAATGATGAATCACCGTTCCAAGCTTCCAAACAAAACGCGCGTTCCCCCTCGCGGCCCGCGCGTTCCAATTGACTCAACCAGCCCGTGAGTTCGTCGCGAATAACCAGAATGCCAGCGGGATTCTCGCTCATGGTTTGGTGAAGCGCCTCGAAAGTGGCGTCATTCACCGTCATCCGCCGCAACATCGGATGTACTAGTTCCTCTTCCGGTCGTTCTGGTGCGGCCTCGCCTTTTTTTCCGTAGTCTCGAGTACTCTTCCTTCCACGCCGCGTGCCGCAACTCATGCTCTTCCTTGGCTCGTGCGTAATCCTTCAGTGCCTGTTGGTAGTCATCGCGCCATTCCGCCTGAATCTGATTCAGCGGGCGGGTCGCAGCATGAATGACGGGAGATTTCATCAGTCTTGGCGAAGCGATGATGGCGCCCCATAGATTCGGAACTACCACCCATCCGGTATCGTTTGCCTTTGGCTGAATCGTGGCCCGCCGGTTCACCGCGCCGGCAAGACAGAGCACCATTACCACCGCCGGAAAGTCCATCGGGACTTGCATACGCTCCGTAACGTCCGCCACGAGGGCGCGGAACGAGACCGGCAGCAGGTCTTCGTGGAAGGGTCCGACAGGCGGTAACTCGCTTTGGAGTGGCTCCGGCTTTGGCCAAACGTCCGGCTCTTCTTGCCAGCGCTGCGAAGGAGGAGACTTTTGAGCGTCGTTTGCCTCGACCGTGACCGCAGTCTCTAAGAACTGCGCGATCCGCGGGCGGTCCCATTTAAGATCGTTGATTGCGTCAATGATATCGGCAGCGAGTGGAAATTCCGCGGGCGGCGTGAGGATTTTGATGGTGCGGGCCTGTGCGGCCTCCTGAATGACCTGTGCTGCAGTCTCGGCTTGTTTCGTGCCGCTGTGGTCATTGTCGGGCCAAAGTAAAACGTCGCAGTCGGCTAACGTCACTGCCTGATCCAGCGTAATGTTCTTAAATGAAAACGCGGCCACGCCGAACTCGCTGGCGACCTCCGCCTTTGCTTCGCCTTCGAACCCCACTTCCAGCCCCACCTGGTCGCGTTCCCGAAATGTACGGTTCACATAAAGGGGTTTTGCGATACCGCCATCGCCGGAATACCAGATTTCATGGACAAGATGCTCCCACCGGAACTGCTTCTCGGCCCGATCTTTATCGGGCTGACGGGCGGACTCATGTTCGAACCTGACCTTGCGAAGACGGGCGCCGTACGCAAATTCGGCCACTACCCGGAAGCCCCTGCGCGACAACCCGTGCCGAACACTCTCCGCCGGAATGGGTTGGTGGCTCTCCCCCAGACTGTCCGATCGAGTCGCGGCGCGCGGCCGGCGCAAGCCCTGCCCTAGACCGTCGGTCTGGATGCCGTAGTGATCCGCCAGCTTTTGAACGGCCTGTGGAAAAGAGCATCGGTCCATGCGCTGGACAAGACCGATAGCATCGACTCCCTTTTCGCCAAAGCAACTCCGGCTGGCGCAGAACAACCGGTTCTTCTTCCGGTCGTGCCGCAGAGACGGGTCGCGGTCCCCATGGCTGTGAGTTCCCGGAAACGGGCAGCGTGCAGTATCGTTCTTGAACTCGATCTGGTAAAGATCCCGGGCCACAGCAGACACATCTGGAATCCGACGTTTTAGGTCCGCCGCAGAAATTTCCGCCGATTTCAAATTTCGTCTCACGAGAGAGTCCACCGCTGCCTAACGCCCGCCTCCGGTCGGTCGGGTCTCCAGCCACACCCGGACGTCCTCAGCGCGATACCGCACTGCCGAACCGATTTTCAGATACTTCGGCCCCTGCTTGAAGAGGCGCCAGCGCGTACTGACGCTACGGAAAGGCCCGTGACACGGGCCACGTCGAATTCATTTAGAAGGCTTGCTAATTGGGGAGTTGCTACGCTCTCGCGTTCGCCTGGTTGCGAAGTGTTCATACGATCCTCTTGTCTCAAGAACTTTGAGGACCGCGCCAGTTGTGAAGGCTAAGTTATTGAAGAGACAAATAAAAGAGCCGTGACGCTGGGTAGAAGCTTCAGGTGAAGTCACCTAGTGCTTAGTTGCATAAGTTAATAATGGTATTGGGGAGCTGGCTGCCCTTCACCTCGCGCTTACGCCAGTGGAAGGGCTTGGGGTGTTCATTGGTCCTGTCCACGAAGGCTTCAATGGCGGAGCGGAGTTGGTCCTTGCTGGAGAAACTGGCACTA
>JBEKBK010000449.1:0-7152 GCA_050015435.1 Bryobacteraceae bacterium | reverse complement strand
GGGCACGAAGCTCGATGCGGGGGAGTCAACGGCTTCTAAACATTTAGACTCTCAAATGTTTTGCCTGCTGTCCAGCGTTTCTTCGGTCTGCCCGCTCTCTATCCACCTGAACTGTTACGTTGCGCGAAGCACAGGCTCGCCGCCGACAGCGAAACTACCGCTACGAGGAATTGTAATATCCGAGATCTTTGGCGCGATGTTTTAATCATTTTATAACTCACTTATGTTTTACTCTTCGGCGGCCAGCGAACTACGTAATAGCGGAAACCCTATTCCCGCACGGATCATGAAGTCGTCGCGGACGCGTTTACAATTACCCGGATGGCGTAGTCCGACGGATTAAGCCAGGCGGTCAAGCGAGCCAGAAAAGGCCGAGTGCCCTGGCCCTTCATAAACCTTTGTTTCGTTCCGGGAATCTGAAGTCATATCGGGTGATGTGAAGCGCTAGTTTATGAGCGTAGGGCGGAAATCTTGATGCCTACTAATACCGCTACTACGCATTTTGCCGGGCCAAACACCTACCGCTCTGTCAGTGGACGCCTCGGTTCGGTTCACGGAGATACTTGTGCCGAAATCAGAATCGAATTCTCAACGCGAAATGTGAACCGACGAGCGGAATCATTCTGGTCAGTCATTTTGGCCAGATCGTGACTGTAAGTGTTTCGAGGTGTAATCAAGATTCCGAGGTATTTACCGGCTAACCTATGACTCATTTGTTACATGCCGCCCGCTGCTTACCCCGGTGTGAATCCGGGGCCGCTTGGCTTTCGCGAGCGCCTTCCCGCAAGCGGTAAAATCGTCCGTCACAACTCGCGATAGCGCGCAGATCACGGGGCCGTCCACGTCCTGGAGTATCCCGCTTCGACAATGTCAACTTTCAGGCGCGCCAATAGTGACGGGCGATTCGTCAGCTCTTCCAGGCTCCTCCGAGCGGGTTCCGGCAGTACAGTAAGGCGTACACAGGCATCATGAATTCCAGCGTGTACACCCAGGGCCGCAGGGATGGGCCGTGTTCTTTTCCAATCCTTCGAGGCCCGACTGGAGATGGACGCAAGTTCCAGCTGGCCGTGGCCGATGGAATGGAGTCGCAAAACCTACACGGATCTCATGACTGGGGTCGAGGAAGCGCTCAAGCGCAATCCTGCATCGAATCGCCACCGCTTTGGCGTGACCGGCGGCTCTTATGGCGGATTCATGACCAATTGGATCGTGACGTGACCGAACCTGTTTTAAGGCCGCCACGACGGTTGTGCAGCATTTCCAACTTCGTCAGTGACGGCAGGCGCGACGGCGACGAATCTCAGGGCTGGCCAGATGGACCGCTTCGCGTTGCCGCTGGTGCTGTGCATTCTCTCTCTTTTTGTCGCGTACGTCAGCAAGCCCCGGATGTTTCTCGCACCGAGGAAGTGAAGTGAAGTGAAGTGAAGTGCGGTGTTGCGCTGATACCGTGCAGACTTATGAAGCCCGAAAAATGGATCCAACATTTCGGGACTTTGCGCAAACCTTGGGAGCCCAAAATCGGGATCTCTGGCGATTCGATCCCTGGGTGTACCGGTTAAAACTTCGAGGGTCGTCTGATGTGGTTCTTAGCTCGCTCTCCCGCTTCTACTGCCGCCGAATGGCGACGTGCGTTGTTTGCTTTTCTCAGCGCCTCGCATGTAAGATTCCAAACTGGAATTTTGGCCACCCCCTAGCAAGTGGGACAACTGTGGCTCGCTCATGGCTTCGCGCGGGCGGCTGAGCCATATACTGTGATTCGTGGCCAAACGGAAAGGTCGCCGCTGGATATCTTATTTGCTCCGAATGGCGGTCGGGCTGGTGGTGGTGCTCTACCTGTTGTGGGCGCTATCGCTGCTGGCATTGAGATCCGTGAACCCGCCTACTACGGGCGTTCAGATCCAGCGGCGCGTGGAGGCGATCTTATCCCATCATCCGTATCGTAAACGCTTTAGGTTTGTGCCCCTAGAGCAGATTTCACCTAATCTCCAGCATGCGGTGATCGCGGCGGAGGACGGCAATTTCTATCGACATCACGGGATCGATTGGGAGCAGACAGAGCAGGTTGCCCACGAAAGCAGTGAGACGGGCCAAATCCGGCGCGGTGCCTCCACAATTACCCAGCAGCTCGTGAAGAATTTGTTCTTCACCACTCATCGCAACCCCGTTCGAAAGATCTTCGAGTACACGCTGGCTCCAATGGCCGATTGGATTCTTGGCAAGCACCGTGTGCTTGAGCTTTACCTGAACGTCATTGAATGGGGTCCTGGCGTGTATGGCGCGGAAGCCGCTGCCGAATACCACTACCACACGTCAGTCGAGCAATTGGACCGCGAACAATCGGCGAGGCTCGCAGCATGCCTACCGTCACCACGGAGGCGCAAGCCCGCACGGATGGATCATTACAGCGTGCTCATCATGGACCGGATGAGTCAAGTTGGGTGGTAAGAATGCACGCCCTGCTCACACCTCGTAACTGCGATTCGAAAATTCCAACCTGGGAAAACACGTCGGCTTCCCAGGCGAGCCGCCAAGTAGCTCAACCAGCCCCACGGGCGAGAGTACGCTCAACCAAAAACGGATTCTAGTTGTTTTGAGTTTTTTCGCAAAACCTAAGCACCCTAGATTTGGGATTCCACCGACTTCGATTCCGGGGTGTAGGCCTTCGTTTGGACAGGCTTGTTCCTAGCCTATTAGGGGAAACGAAAAACTCTTTCGCGTGCTTGGACCATCATGACTACCGCCCATGACGACCGCGACGCCTGCAACCGGTAGAGCCGAGCATTCATCTCTTACGAGCTGCCTTCTTGCGTTCTGCCTCAAGACGCTTCGCCGTGCGCTTCTTCGCGGCTGCTATGGACGCTTTTTTCGCGCGCGCTGAGCGTTCTTCAGCCGTCATGGTCTCAAGACTCCGCCTGCCGCCCCGTGAGCCAAGCTCTGCCATGACCAGCCGGACCAAATCTCGCGAAACCTTCTTGCTCATGAGACCAATTATACGAACCTCAGCGGCTTAGATGGGCGAGTTGGCTATGGTTATTGACTATCTAAGCCGCTTAGGTGTATTCTGAAAGTGTTCTGATGTTCGATTAGTAAACCGAATCGAACACTAGATCGAATCGGGACCGCGTCGGATTGCCGTCCGGCACGATCCCTAAACACCAAGTTGGAGTAAACAACATGATGTCTGATACCAAAGGTATCGCAACCGAGAAACGGGACGTTTACGCGAGCGTGACGGCCCAAATCATAACCGCAATCGAGCAAGGCGCAGGAACGTGGCGGATGCCATGGCACACGTCTGGACGCTTCGCATTCTCGCCAATCAACGTAGTGAGCAAGAAGCCCTACAGGGGCATTAATACCGTGTGCCTGTGGGCCGCTGCGCAAGCGAAAGGCTATGAACGTGGAGAATGGGCAACCTATGCCCAGTGGCAGGAACGCGGGGCACAGGTCCGCAAAGGTGAGAAGGCTACCACGGTAGTTTTCTGGAAGTTCGCCAACGATGCCGCCGGATTGGACGACGGGGACGAAACGCCTAGGAGTGGATCGCATTTACTTTTCATGCGCGGTTACAGCGTGTTCAATGCGGCCCAGGTAGACGGCTACAATCCTCCCGTCTCCACGGATACGCCGATGCTCGAACGCATCGAGCAAGCGGACGCGTTCTTTAAGAGCGTGGGGGCCGATGTCCGGCACGGTGGGAATCAAGCGTTTTATTCACCCGCGTCTGATCACATTCAAATGCCACCGTTTCAAGCGTTCGTTGAAAACGTCCCGTATTATTCGACGCTCGCGCATGAACACAACCACTGGACCGCTAGCGCGGCCCGATGCAATCGCGAGCTAGGCAAGCGGTTCGGCGATAACGCGTATGCGGCGGAAGAGCTGATAGCCGAACTAGGGGCCGCGTTCACGTGTGCGCACCTGGGCCTGAGTACGAAACCGCGCGCGGATCACGCGCAATACATTCAGTCTTGGTTGAAGGTCCTGAAGGCCGATAAGCGGGCCATTTTCACGGCTGCCAGCAAAGCGCAACAGGCCTGTGATTGGCTGATTCAGCGGGCGGGTGATTCCGCCCGCGTTGAGGAGGTGGCCGCATGACCACCTCCACGCATCGCTCTACCGCCTATGTGAAATCGATTGCGGATCGGGGCCGGGCCTGGAAGCCCGACCCGATAACGGATCAATTTCGGTTCATCGTCCGCATGGCGTTCGCTTGCCACGAACGAAACGTGCCCTACGATGTCGCTTGGACTGTCCAAGATCGCAGGATGTCCGCGACTATCACCGCAACGGGCAAGATCCCGACTCCGAAACCGCTACCCAAAGCGCCGAAGCTGAAGCTGGTTTCCGATTGGAAGCCTGCCATCTGGGACGCGGAGTATCGACTCGAAGCCTATTACGATTCGACGCGGAACCGGCAATGTCCCGGATTCATAATCGAACACTCTTGCGGATTGTCGCTGGTCCATCCGTCCGAATCAGGTGAGTTAGGCGTAACCGAACATGGGGCAAATGAGGACATCCGGCAAAAGTGGTTTGTGACTCATGTCGCGTCCGGCAAGGGATTCGGTCTCACGCTCAATTTCAACCGTGCAACGGCTGCCCTGTTGCTGGCCGCATCGTTTCCCGTCGATTGGACGCAAGACGCGGGCACCTTTAAAACGAATTCAGAGATCCGACGGGCCGGTAACACCGTGATCGCGACCTATGGCAACGGATCTGAGAGGGACGCGGCCAAGCGCCGACTTGCCGAGTTGGAGCGTGCGGCATGACGGACACGACGGCGGTCATCGGCCCAGCCGTGGGCACGGGGGCGGACGTAGTTCCGTCCCCTTGGCTTGAACAGGCACGCGAGTACATCCGCGCGTCCAAAGCTGAGAACACGCTTAGGGGTTATCAGAGCGACTGGCGGGGATTCTGCGCATGGTCGGAGGGGCACGGAGTGTGCCCCCTGCCCGCCAGTCCTGAAACGGTAGCGGCCTATATCGCCGAATGCGCCGATCGGCTGAAGGTCGGGAGTATTCAGAGACGATTGAACGCAATCGCCGAAGCGCATAAGGCCGTGGGGCTGGAATCGCCCACGCACGCCGCAATCGTCGCGAACACAATGAAGGGCATCCGGCGGACGAAAGGAACCGCATCAGTTCAGAAGGCCCCGACTCTGACGGATGATATCCGGGCTATGGTGGACGCCACCGACGCGGGACTGATCGGCGCGCGAGACCGTGCGCTAATCCTGCTGGGGTTCGCGGGCGCGTTCCGCCGGTCGGAACTCGTTGGACTCGATATCGAGGATTGCGCATTCGGCAAGGATGGCCTCACAATCACGTTACGGCGCTCCAAGTGCGATCAGCAGGGAGCGGGACGGAAGATAGGCATCCCTTACTTTTCCAATCCCGAAACGTGCCCGGTTCGCACGATTCAGGCGTGGCTGGATCTCGCGGGAACATCTGCCGGACCGCTGTTCCGATCAATCAGCAGACATGGGCAGATCCGGGCGGGCCGGTTGTCGGGCATCGACGTAGCACGGGTGGTCAAGAAACTCGCGATCCGCGCGGGACTCGATGCCGTGAAGTACGCGGGTCACAGCCTGCGGGCCGGGCACGCGACCAGCGCCGCGATTGCGGGAGCAAGCGAGCGGTCAATCATGAATCAGACTGGGCATCGGAGTGTGCAGATGGTTCGGCGCTACATCCGGGACGGGAGCTTGTTCCGCGAGAATAGCGCCGGGAAGCTAGGGCTGTGAGCTTGGCTTTTGGGTGAAAAGGGTTGCTAAGGGACCATTGAGAAAGAGCGCGCAATTCATTTGTCTAGTTCTGGCCCGAAGTACAAGATAAGTTCCTTAACTGGAAGACCTTGATCGCCTTGGGTCTGGAGAGTAATTCCAACCAGTTGAAACGCTCCGTAGAGAGCAGCAGCGCTATCGTTTAATGGTTGAAATGTTCCAAGATGAATAGGTCGATTTGGATTGGGGGCGGCGTCGGTGTGCGAAACAACCGTTACGCCGGACGGCGGAACAGCTAGCGGAGGAATCCGTCGTACATTCCGGGGTTCTTTTAGCGGCCATCCGGCTTCGCTTAATGCGATCAAATATTGGGCGGCCCGCGTGCAGGAAGCCTCGCTCCCCTGCGCGCAAGTCACCTCGACTGAATAACGTTCAGTAATGGGGTAATCCCTTAACGCTGTAACAAAGTCGCTACGAGCGCTTCCAGTCAAACTCAATGGCGTTGAGAGTATTTCAGGTACTTTCTGCTTCTCGGTGGCCACATATTCAACACACACCAGGGTAAATTGATAGGCGGATTCGACATGGAGCGTCATCCTCTCCGGTACCGGATGATCCCAGTTAGTTCTATCTCGGCAACTTTCATCGGGGAGCCCAATAGGCGAATAGAAATGTTTGGATCTTGGAGAGCGTCCATCGCTATGGCACCAAACATCTGACCATCAGAATGGAGTCTTAGCTTATGATGTCCCTTCGGGCGGATGGTGACTTGCCGCGCATAGGGAAATCGAGCAATTGTTGTTGGGACTGTTTTCGTAGAAAACTTCAGTGGATAAGCACAGGGACCCTGATCGGGTGGATAGGCTGTAGCCCACTGTGACATCAACGGACGGAATACTAGGCCAACCACTACTAAGCCAGCAAAGACGCCTCCAATTCGTTCGAGCCTAAGATTAACCTTCCATTTGGAATGAACCACCGTATGGAAAACACACGGAAGTACTGCTACCCATGAAATGCATGCTAGCCAAAATTTCAATATCGGTGGCATTTCGGTTAGCGTGAGGCCGAGCGCGACGAGAGCAAGGAGCACCGTAACCCAAAATGCCGCCCTGGGCATTCCCCATAAAATATTGGGATCGGCAGCGGCGTCCATAGCGTTCGTCGCTGTAGAAACAGATGGCTCTGCCGTCGGAGACGGGTGGCTCGTGAGCACCTTTGCCACCTGAGACGCCATTCGACGAGCTTTCCTTCGGTTGGCGCTGTTACCGCCAGGACCAGGAGCGGCGGCCATGTCCCCCACTCTACCACCTGAATTATGCGCAGAACGATCCTCGAAGCGCGTGGTTCGTATGATCTGAGCGTGCGGCGAGCGCGATCGATGTCTCGTTTTGATTCTTTCTGTATCTGACCCGGTTTCCTCCACT
>JBEKBK010000448.1:0-7191 GCA_050015435.1 Bryobacteraceae bacterium | reverse complement strand
CAAAAGGAACGGTGGCCGCGAGGGCCAGCCATGTTCCCTTGCGTTCGGCGATCAGGACCGTTCGACCTGCCACTCGCACTACGGAGCCATTGTTGCCCCAGCCTCCTACCTCGATATGAGGTGCGCAAAGAGCGTAAAGCCGCAGCTTCGAAATAAACGATTCGTCACCGGTCAGCTTGGTGCGCTGAAGAACGCAGGCCAGGTGCGGGTCGGCGATGATCTCTTTGACAATGGCATAATGCCCGGCCGGATCCGAATTCGTGCAGCGGTATCCCAAGCCATGGTCCGAGAGATGCTCCAGCTTCGACTCGAGGTTTCGTTTCTCATCGTGGAAAAAGCTCTCGCCATCGGTAACGAGATATTGAAGGTCTCGGATCTGGGGCCGGTCCACCGTCGGATAGTAGACTTCGGTGATGATTCCGTTCCAGAAAGTAAACCACACCCGGCTGGACGCTGCATAGGCGGTGCCCACGCCGTCTTTTGCTCCATGCGTCCATCGAGGCGCGGTGCCCGGCCATCCAAAAGCCTTGTTCTGGTTTGCTTCGGGTATCAGTTTCATCTCCTTCTTTGGATGCACACTCAGAGGCGCGCGCTCCGCATCAAAGAGTTTTGCCTGTACTTTCCAACTTACGAAGCCGCCCTTGGCCGTCAATCACGCTGGCCACAACCGCCCGGTTGACGCTCAACTTCAGTTTCGCTCTTAGGATGGACTCCAGGCGGTGGCATCGAGTCGCTTGATGTGGCCAAGCGACCACCAAAGCACATCGAACGAGCCCCACGCCGGAGAAGTTTCCAGAGAGGGTTCTATCGGTTGAACTCACGCGCGAGACAGGCAAGAAATCGCCAAAGGTCTAGGCAGGCAAACACAATTGGGCGTTACGTTGTGCCAGGATCAAGGCTGTTCGTTCACGGTTGACTGCGCCGCTAAGTAGAACTGGCCAAAGGCGTCCGTTAGCAGCTTCGCGATCGCCACCGGTTCATGTCGCTCGATCTCGCTTCGGTGCACCACATACACGGGCTCGCCTTGCTGAAACAACGCGAACGAAGGCGACGAGGGCGGTAGTCTGCCAAGAGATTTCGTAAGTGCGCGACCACGGCTTCGTCATCGCCGGCGAAAACTGTCGCGGCCTTGGTTGGGCGCGTTGAATGCTGAAGAGCCAATCCCACTACCGCCCGGGCCCGGCCTGCGGCGCATCCGCACACCCAGTTGACTACCATTAGCACTGTGCTGGCTTTTGCAAGGAGCCGGTCAACGTCTGCGGGACGCCTCGCTTCCTCGACGCCGGATTGAGTAAGAACGGCGCGCATCGGGGCAATAAGTTGTTCGGGTTGCCACGACCTGACTCTAGCAATGGCGCTCCGTCCGTCTCGCCACGAAGAGAGGCCCCCGCGAATATGGCGAGAAAGCGTGAGCCGCATCCCCATTCGGCCACGCATCCCTACCAAGGCCTCGTGCAGCTTCGTGAAGGTGGTGATGACCGGCTCGTCCATCAACTCGGCTTGGTGGATTACTAGCTGCGTGCCAATCAGTCGCAGTCTGCCAGTCTGCCGTAAGCGTGCCGTGTCGAGACGACCAAAACCAGACGAATCGAACCGGCGCGTTCGTCCCGATCTCAAGCCTAGCCGGTCTGACGCCGTCAAGCAGTGCGTGGCGACGAGCGGAACGGCCCAGCACCATTTTGAGATGGCACGTTAAGACTCATGTTGCCTAAGATTTTGCCTGGCTTGCTGGTGTTTCTCCCTGTCGCTTTCGCGCCTGGCTTTGCCGAGCCTGCGCGCGAGAATCTTCCCGCCGGCGTGATCCCGTTGCATTACGACCTTGCTCTCGTGCCGGATGCGGAGAAACTTACTTTTCGCGGGCAAGTGCTAATCACCATCGACGTGAAGGCAACCGCGCCCGCCATCGTGCTGAATGCCGAAGAACTGGTGCTGGATAAAGCCCTGATCGACGAGAGCGGGCGGCCGGCCGCGGTCGCGTATGACACGAAGCTGCAAAGGGCGACTCTATTGCATCCTCTGGGCGAACGGCTGGGCTGGGATGCTCGGCCTTCGGAAGACGCCAACGCCCCATGCTGCTCTACGGAGTGCTGGTGGCGCTGGGCGAGTTCGGGGACAAGCAAGTGATTGCGGAAGCGCGACGCCGGTTTGAGATGTCACTGCAAAATCCAGGGGATGTTTCGCCGACGGTGCGGCGAACGGCGCTTTCGATTGTGGCGCGGGAGACGGATAAGGAAACACTCGACAAGCTCATTGCACTGCTTCGCGCTACGCATGATCCACTGGAGAAGCTGAATATTTTCCGAGCGCTAGAGCGTGTTACGGATCCGGCCGGTGCGGAACGGGTGCTGGAACTTGCGATCGGGAGCGACGCGCCGGCAGGAACGACGGCTCAGATCCTGATCGGGATGGCGGGGGCTCATCCCGATCTGACGTGGCGTTTTGCGATGCAGCACGCGGAGCAAATCGCACCCCTGCTCGAATCCTCCGCCCGATTGACGAGGATGCCTTACATTGCGAGCCAATCGAACGACCCGAAACGCGCCCGTGAATTGCGGGCTTATGCAGAGAAGGAGATTCCGGCGAGCGCGCGGCAGAGCGTAGAGGCGGCGGTGGCGAGTATAGAACTGCATGCAAAGTTCCGGGCGGAACGTCTGCGGGAAATCGATGCAGGGCTGGCAAACAGGCCGGGGCGGTGACGGAGAAGAAGAGATTTCCGCAAATCGCATGAACCTGGCGTAAAACGTGACATCCGCCCTGCCCGGAACTGCGGGCGCCTTAATTCACATTAACGGTAGCGAAATGGCGTCAAAGGAGGCTGCTATCCTCTAGATCGCGTGCCAGAATCGACTACAGGCCGCGCGGATACCACGCGCGAAAGGTCTGGTATCCGCCGGGCAGGTTTCGCACATTGAATCCGTGCTGCCTGAGGAGCCGGAGCGCATAGTAGGATCGCTGTCCCACGCCGCAGTGAACCCATATCTCGCGCTCGCGCGGGAGTTCTCCCAATCGGTCCCGCAGTTGGTTCAGCGGCAGGTTCACCGCTCCTTCGATGCAACCGCTTTGATGCTCTGCAGGCTCACGGACATCAACAATCAAGGCATCTGTTGAAGGCAGCTCCGCCCAAGAGGCCAGCGAAACATCGCCACGCATCACGTTGCTTGCGATCATGCCGGCTATATTGACCGGATCTTTGGCAGAGCCGTATTGGGGTGCGTAGCAGAGTTCGCACTCTTCGAGATCGAACACAGTGGCGTGTTTCTGAATCGCCATCGAAATCACGTCGATGCGCCGCTCGACACCTTCCTCTCCCACCCCCTGCGCCCCCAGCACCCTCCCGTCTGAGTTTCCATAGACGACCTTCAAGTGGATCGGCTTGGCTCCCGGATAGTATCCGGCATGGTGTCCCGGGTGGAGATAGATCGCCGAAAAATCCGTAATCCCAGCGCGACGTAGACTCTTTTCGGTTGCTCCAGTCATCGCGATAGTCAGGCCAAAACAGCCGCAGACCGCGGTTGCTTGGGATCCCCGGAACTTCGAATCGCGTCCGCAAATCGTATCCGCAGCAATTCTCCCTTGCCGGCTCGCCGGTCCAGCCAAGGGCAAGAAAGACCACTCCCCCGTTACGAAATCGCGCACCTCGACAGCGTCGCCGACAGCCCAGATATGTGGGTCAGAGGTGCGCATGGATTCGTCCACTCGGATGCCGCCTTTTGAGCCTATTTCGAGTCCCGCGGATTTTGCAAGATTGGTCTCTGGCTTCACGCCGATAGCGAGGATTGCAAAATCGGCAGAAAACTCCATGCCGGACTTGGTGGTGACCTTAAGCCCCTCTGCCGTTTCTTCGAACCCTGCTACCGGGTCGCCAAGCTGCAGTCGCGCTTTGTGAGCGACAACACGCTGGCGAACAAACTCCGCCATCTCAGGATCAAGCGGTGGCATCAACTGATCCGCCGCCTCGATGATCGTGATTTCCAGCCCCCGATGCGCCAGATTTTCGGCCATCTCCAACCCGATGAAACCGCCGCCGACCACAACCGCACGCTTGGCTTGCTTGGTATCTATCCACTCGCGGATGCGACGGCTGTCTGGGATGGTTCGCAGCACAAAAACTTCCGGCAAATTGATTCCCGGAAGCGGGGGCCGAATCGGCGCGGCGCCTGGCGACAACAGAAGAGCGTCGTAGGACTTGCTCTCCGAGAGACCGGGCTTCAGATTGCGGACCTCAATCTCCTGAGATTGACAGTTGACCGACACCACCTCGTGATGCGTCCGGACATCGATATTGAACCGGTTGCGAAACAATTCTGGCGAAGCGACCAGCAACTTCTTCTCATCCTGGATTACATCTCCGACGAAATATGGCAGCCCGCAATTGGCGAACGATACGAACGGACCGCGATCGAAGATGGTGACTTCGGCGGATTCATCCAACCGCCGCACCCTGGCCGCGCAAGACGCGCCGCCCGCAACACCGCCGACAATTACTACACTCTTTCGCGTTTCCATTGATCCCCACGCATACCATGACCCAGCCAAGACGCCTCGGCCGTCTGACTCAGGGCCGAGTTACGGGTGCATGTGCAGTCTCACCGCGAGCGACCTGCCACCTTACGATACAACTCTTTCCTGCTGCAGTGCGGTCAAGCAGGTAGTGCAAAGGAGCAGTCTCGCCTTCTTTGGGAGAACAACAGTCCTATTGATGAGAGCGGTCAGGGTCACTGGATCAGTAATCATCGAGGCGTGCTGTTGACAGAGTGCGACGGAGCAGTGGTGGCAAATGCCGATCGCTTCACCGCGGGTGCCAGCCTGCGAACATTCATAGCAGTACATAATTGTTTCCTGGTGTCCTTCCCTTTTACTCGGTCGCCGTTTGCATCGGCCGGACTTGTCTTGAAGACCGGGTGCAGCCTCAACAGGTGGTCGTAAGTCCCCATCTATCGCCATCCCTTCAGGAACTCTGGATTGGGCATGTATCGACGGCAGCAAACACGCCACCATACCATTTCCGATTGATCCAAAGCGCGACATTGACCAGGGAAATGAGTACGGGGACTTCGACCAGCGGTCCGATGACGGCGGCGAAAGCGGCACCATGGTGGATGCCAAATGTCGCGATGGCAACGGCTATTGCCAGTTCGAAGTTGTTGGACGAAGCCGTGAATGAAAGTGTGGTTGCTTCCGCATAGTTGGCGCCGACCTTCTTGCTCATCCAGAACGAAGCGAAGAACATCACTACGAAGTAAATTGTGAGCGGGATGGCGACGGCGAACCACGTCGAATGGCAACTGCACGATCATCTTGCCCTTCAGGGAGAACATCACCACGATAGTGAACAACAAGGCAATTAACGTGATCGGGCTGATCTTTGGAATGAATCTCTTCTCATACCACTCGCGGCCCCTAGCCTTTTGCAGCGCGAAACGGGTGAGCATTCCGGCGATGAACGGGATGCCCAGGTATATGAAGACGCTCTTAGCGATTTCGGCCATGGAGATGTCCACCTCCACGGCCCGGAGGCCCAACCAGCGTGGAACGGTGGCTAGGAAGAAGTACGAGTAGACGGAGAAGAACAGGACTTGGAAGATTGAGTTGAACGCGACGAGACCGGCGGCGTACTCGCGGTCGCCGTGCGCCAGGTCGTTCCAGACTATGACCATAGCGATGCAGCGGGCCAGACCGATCAGAATAAGACCGGTCATGTACTCGGGTTTGTCGCGCAGGAACAGCACAGCTAGCGCGAACATCAGGATCGGTCCGACCACCCAGTTCTGGACGAGCGAGAGGAGCAGGATACGGCGGTGCTGGAAGACCCGTCCCATCTCCTCGTACTTCACCTTCGCCAGCGGCGGATACATCATCAGGATCAGCCCGATGGCGATGGGGATGGATGTCGTGCCGACGCTGAAACGGTCGAGGAATGGTACGACGCCGGGAACTAGGTACCCGAGGCCAACTCCTGCGGCCATAGCAGCGAAAATCCAGAGTGTGAGATACCGATCGAGGAAAGATAGGCGGGGACTCGTCTGTGCGTCCATGTCTGGTTTCAGCCTTTCGAACTTCCTGCAAGTGCACCGCAAACGCCTGTGCTGCAGCAGAGCGCCGGGTCAAATACCTGGATAGTCGCGCGAAATCTGGCCTTAGCCGGCTTCGTGGCGGGTGTCCTCTTTTCGGAGCGTCATCTCGTTCGTACCTCGTTCATGCTTCCCCGGAAGTGCGACGCCAACCCTCGGCCTCGGCCCGAAAAAGCCATAACGAGGAATCATCTGCCTTCCAGATCGAGGTGGTGCACGTTACCGGAGGCGCGGCTGCTGATCACACGGATACCGTGGAACGCCGTCGTTACAACGAATTATGACAAGCTGATTGACTCAGCGTACGTTCTCACGGGCCACATTCCCCCAACATACACGTTTGATCGCTCGCCGGATTTGATCTGACATTTTCATCCTTTTTCCGGATTTCAATATCAGGGTGGACAAGGGTCCTTTGAGGCACCTTACTAGTTCCTAGCTTGTAATGCGCATCTCCACGGGCCCGTGTGGACGATACCCGACATTAAGAGGGGCCGGTTGACGGAAGAGGCCTTATCGGCCGCCGGCGCACTGTGGCCCCCTCTCCGACAGAACGTTGAAAGCGTTACTTCGAGGCGATGGTGGGGTTCACCCAGCCGTTCTTCATCACGCCATGCGACGGACGGAAGCTGAGATAGTCCACATGATCGGGAATATCGGCCCAGCCATGTATTACGCCCGGCGGCACGATCAGCACGTCACCGACCTTCAACTCGATTTTGTGTGAGCCAACCGCCAATCCGCCGCAGCCCGGACCGTTCGGTCCGCCGTCGGGGTTGGCCGTACCGTGCCGGCCATTGACGACATGGCCATCAATGAACGCCGTACCGCCGCCGGAGACAATGTAATAGCCTTCGGTCTGATTATCATGCGTAATGGCGCCCGGAATCGCATCCGCCGGCGGATTTGCCATTTGTTGTCCACACGGGATGGTTTGGGCCTTGGCTTTGCCCGCCCCGGCGGCAGGCGCGGGCGGCGGGTTCCGAGTGGAGGCGCGATGAATAATGCCCAACTCCATGCTCCAGCCGTCGCCGATATCGACAACCTTGGCATTCTCGTCACGGGTCCGCTGAGATTGTTCCGTGGCGCTGATCTTGTCGATCTCAGCCTTGGTGATGAC
>JBEKBK010000447.1:0-7194 GCA_050015435.1 Bryobacteraceae bacterium | reverse complement strand
GGCGCTCCCGCCCTGCTCCTATGGGAGCGGGGTCAAAAGCGCCATCGGTGCATCGACCCAAAGGCCCCATAAATCGCAGGGGCTCCTCAGAAAAGTCTATTTTGCGACGGAAAGTAGCTAGATCCCGAGCAGATCGACGCAGGCTTGCGGATCGGCATTCGGAACCAAGCGGAGAGCGCTTTTAGCTCTTGCCGCTACTTCGAGGGGCCGGACCCCTTTGACATACCATCCGTGTGTGATCCGGTCCATGCCCGCGCCTACCAACTTTGCGGCTGTCCGGAGACTTCCGCGTAAAGCAACACTGTTCGTTTTGCCTCCATGAAGGATTAAGTTTCTCTGCCGGTACAAGCGTTGGAAGGTGTCAGCAACGTAAGTTTGGACGTCAGAAAGGCAGTGGGAAGGGGCCTGTAAAACCTTCGTCATGCGCCTAAGCGCAGCTTGGTCGGTATGTTTGCGAAGGTTCAAGGTGTGACCGGCGATAATTGCTTTTCCTAAGACAAGTGCTCGATCCCTGTTTTCTGTGCAGTCCTTAAGAGGAAGATCTGGACAGAGACGTTCAGCCGTATATGAGAGGACTGTCAGCTCAGCTCTAGGAAAGGAACAGGCAACAAGGCTGGCAAGGCTTTCAGCTGCGCCAGCTCGATCGTTTGGTTCCGCGAGAAGGGCTTCCATCGCCGCCCATCCACCCGCTATCGCTGCACTAGGCGAGCTATTTTCAAGGTGAGCTAAGAGGTCAATGGCTGCGTCGACATTACTATCTGACTCAGCAAAAATCTGATCCTCGCGGTACAACGCCTTCACACGAACGCCACGTGCCCGCGGGCCAAACGCGAAGCAAGACCGCTCACCTTTCACCCATATCGCAGGCCAAGCTTCGAGAGGCCTAGCCGTCGCGACGGATGACCGCGCAAGAATGTGATCCATACGATCAGCGGCGCGCTGTACCGCAGCTCGGGAGTCCTTGGCTCGGATCGTCATAATGAATCCCCCGCTGACGCGGACATTTTCGACGTCAAAATGATTGGATCTCAGCCATCTCGAAACGTCCTCGGCCGTTTTCCATCTAATGGGGAAGCCTGAGGCAGAACGCGGGGCGTTTTTGAAAGCAACGAGAATCTCGTAGTCGAGGGGTTGGAGCGAAGCCAATTCACGATGGGCTAGTTCACAGACCTGCGGTAGGGTCAGCTCGGTCGGATCTTTGTAGAGCCATTTAGTCCACCAAGTATGAAGAAATTCTTCGGAAAATCCGTGATCCGTAAGATAAGCCGCTATGCTTCTAGCTGACCGTTCGGGCTGAGAAGGAACATTCCCGGCAAAGAAAGCAGCCCACCTTGTGAGGTAGTTTGCGTCAATGGATTCGGCTAACTGAGAAATGGTGTGATAGCTGAGACCATCGTAACGAGGCGATGTTCTAAGAGCCTCGTTGAGTACATTCTTTTCGCCATCAGGAACACCGGGATCTTTGCCCAACAACCGCATACACGCTTGCCCAAGCCGCTTTATTGACTCGTCGCTGAGGATGCCAGTACGATTGGCTTCGGAAGCTTCCAAAATCTCTCGAAGCGTAAGGACGGTGCCCAAACTCCAGAGCGACCGATTCCAAGGCGTACTGGGATCCAATAGCTCAACCAGACGGGCCGCCGTGATCTCGTCAACGGGATTGACCACCTTCAGCACTAAATGATATGATACAGGCAGGACGGAAGTCCGAGATCTAAAAGGGTAAGTCCCACTCTGAGGACCCTAGGGTTCGATATGTTTGGCACAACACCCTTCCCCATAGAAAGGCCTCTCTTCGGAGAGGCCTTTCTGGTTTCTGCCCCATCTGAATTGGCCGCTATCTCTTTTCTTATTTTTGTTAGACGAAGTATGTTATCGTCTAGCATCCCTTAGGTCGCGCGCGCATGGACTCAACGGGCTATTAGTCGAGCTAAGGACTCTGGCTTTTCGAATCCCCGCAACTCAGATCAAAGAAGCTGATAACCCCGCGCCGCGATCTGCGCCCACACAATCTCGGATTGATGACCGTGCGCCAGGAACACGCGCCGCACCAATTCGCAGACTTCCTCGCGCCCTCGCTCGTAGAATACAAGCACCGACGGACCCGCGCCGCTCAGCGTGCATCCGAGCAATCCGGGCGCTTTCAATTTCGTAATTTCCTCGAGCCCGGGCACTAGTGAGAACCGGTACGGCTGATGCATGCGATCCTCCAGCGCGGCTGGAAAGGCGCTGCTGGCGCCGGTGGCGAGCGCGGCCACCAGCAATGTACTGCGCTGCACGTTGAAGATCGCGTCTTCGCGTGAATAGCTGCGCGGAAGAACCCGGCGAGCCTCCACGGTGGGCAGCGAAAAGTCCGGGACCACCACCGCGACGCCGTAGCGCGGATGAAGTTCCAACCGCACCGCCCGAGCCACCCCACACGAATCCACGGCGCTGGCCACAATCCCGCCCAACACGCAGGCCGCGACGTTGTCCGGATGCCCTTCGATCTTTGCCGCCTCATCCAGGATGCGTTGTGGCGGCCAGTTCAGTCCCAGGATTTCATCCCCGATCACCACCCCTGCGGTGAGCGCCGCAGCGCTCGAACCCAACCCTTTTCCGATTGGAATCTCGTTTGCAATTTCGAGTTCAATTGGATCGAGCGTACGGCCGGTGTCCGCCGCCACTCGCCGGGCCGTCCGCCAAATCAGGTTGTCTTCGCGGGTAGAGATCAGCTCGACACCCACGCCCGACGCGCGTATCGTCAAATCGGATGCGGGCCGGAAGCGGCATTCCAGATAAATGCCCAAAGCAAGTCCCAACGCGTCGAAGCCGGGCCCGAGATTCGCGCTCGAGGCCGGAACGCGCACCGTCTTGAAATCGTCCGGCGCTTTCTCCCATAGCGGGCGCTGTGACATAACGACCCATTCTGGCATGGTCCGCGGCGCATCGGGAATAGCCTCAAAAGTACCTTTTCGTCAGTACTGAGGTACGCTCGATTCGCCGAAAACGGGGCTACAATGGTAATCATGAATGCCAGCAATACTGCGGATTTCTCGACTCGAAGTCTCGAAATGGCGTCCTGGAAAGCCGCCTTGGGGAATATCGCGGCGATCCTGGTCGCGATTCCGTTTGTGGTCGCCGGGATCTATCACGCGCTCGATCCCTTTGGAGTCCAGCGCCTGTTCGAAGAGGTTCTGGTCTGGCCCCAGATCAGCCTTGCGCTCGTGCTCGCGGTCAGCCTCGGGGATATGTTCGCGGGCGGTCTGCTCCTCATACCTCGCTACCGGCGGATAGGAGCATGGTTCGCATCGGCTCTGCTCGTGATTTACATGGCCTACTTCGCCTACCACTACAACCAATTGGTCGGTGTGGAATGCAGTTGCTTCCCGTGGGTGAAGCGCGCGATCGGTCCCGGCTTCTTCGCCGGCGACATCGCGATATTGATTGGTGCGATTGTGGCCGGGCTGTGGTCGTCGTCGCGCCCCGGACGGAGTCTCCGGGCCGCGGCCGTGATGCTGCTGGGGATGGCGGCGTTCACCGGAGTAAGTTACGGCTACGCGACCACGCATTTGAGCGGCACCAAGGCGCCCGAGACGATTACCGTGGAAGGTAAGCCTTACTCTTTGCAGCACGGCAAAATCCTGCTCTTCTTTTACGACCCGCATTGCAGTCACTGCGATGCTGCGGCAACCGGTATGGCCAAGCTGCACTGGAAGGATAACATCAGCATCATCGCCATTCCTACCAATGATTCCCGCTTCGCGCCTGCGTTCCTGCACGATACGGGGTTGAAGGCGCAAACGTCGACCGATCTCGAGTTGCTGACCAAAGTGTTCCCGCTTCCCGGCGATCCGCCCTACGGTGTTGCGATCGAGAGTGGCCGCATGACCGGGCCGGTGGCGCATTTCGAAGGGGCTGAACCCGCCGAAACGCTACGCAAACTCGGCTATATTGACTGAGGCTCCGGAACTCTTTCGTCGACCGGGTTTTCGAGGAGCAGATTCAGAAGCACCTGCGCCACACGGTGAAATCGCTTTTTCCTCCGGTGAATAATGCCCAGCGGCCGGCATAGTTCCGACGCCGCGATCCGAATTGCCGCCAAGCGCCCCTGCTGAATCTCTTCCCGCATCACTCGAGCGGGCATGATACTCACGCCCACGCGATGGGCAACCGCCTCTTTAATCATTTGCAGGTTATCGAAGTGCATCACCAGTTGCACTTCAATTCCCTGCCCGCGCAGGAAGCGATCCACGTCGCGCCGGATCGGCAGCTCTTCATCAAAGCTGATGAAGTCGATTCCATCGAGTTCCGCCGGAGCGATCGGGCCTTTGCGTCTCGCGAGGGGATGATCCGGAGCTGCCGCCAGAACCATTTCTTCCTCTCGCCAGGGGATCACCGTGATTTCCCGGCTGGCTTCGGGATAGCTCACCAGACCCAGATCGGCCTCGTCCGCAATCACAGCCGCGTACACCTTTTCGGGGCGCAAATACGACACTTCAAGGCGCGCCTCCGGCTGGCGCCGGGCGAACTCTGCCTCGATCTGCCCCATTTCGCTCAGCCCGACGGAGTAAATCGAGGCGATTCGCACCGTGCCCTCGACCTGCGACTTCAACCGCTCCAGCGCTACTTCAAACTCCTCTTTGCGGCGCAGTACATCGCGGCAGAATTCGCTGTAGAGGTGTCCTGCCGGAGTTACCACAAGGGGGCGGGAGGACCGATCCAGCAGGTCCACTCCCAGGGTTTTCTCGATTTCCTGCACATGCTGGCTGGCCGCCGATTGGCTGACATTGTTCATGGCTGCCCCGCGGCTGAAGCTCCGGGACTGCGCGATGTCCCGGAAAAGTTTAATCGTTTCGTAACTCAACGCGCCCAGGATAACATCAGCTCTACTAATATTGCAAGGGATATAATTTCTGTTGACATAATACTAATCGGGCAGTTACTCTGGAACATGAGTTTGCCGCCATCGCAAGGCCTCTACGATCCCCGTAATGAGCACGACGCCTGCGGGATGGGATTCATTGTAAACCTTGGCGGCGAAAGGTCGCACGAGGTCATCCGCAAAGGCATCGAGATTTTGATCAACCTCGCGCACCGCGGAGCGTGCGGCTGCGATCCGAGAACCGGCGACGGAGCCGGCATCCTGATTCAGATCCCGCACGAATTTTTCGCGCGCAGGTGCTCGGAGTTGGGTTTCTCCTTGCCTGAGCCCGGAAACTACGGCGTGGGCATGATGTTCCTCCCGGTCGAGCCGCAACAAAGACTCCTGTGCGAAGGCATTGTGGAGCGGATCGCACGTCAGGAGGGGCTGCATGTGCTCGGTTGGCGCGACACGCCGATTCAGGTCGATGCCATCGGCCGCCAGGCGCGCGCCACGCAACCTTACATCGAGCAGGTCTTCTTGCGCTGTGCACACGGGCAATGCGTCACCGAGGACCAGCTCGAGCGGAAGCTATACGTCATTCGCCGCCGGATCGAGGCCGAGATCGCGGCCAGCGATATCCACGAGAAGTCGTTTTTCTACGTCCCGTCCATGTCCTCGCGCACCATCGTGTATAAGGGACTGCTGCTCGCGCCGCAAATCGCCGAATTTTATCGCGAGTTGTCGGACCCGGAAACGCGCAGCGCGCTGTGCATGGTGCACCAACGGTTCTCGACGAATACTTTTCCGACCTGGCAGCTTGCCCATCCTTACCGCTACATCTGCCACAACGGCGAGATCAATACCGTCCGCGGAAATGTGAACTGGATGCATGCGCGCGAATCCGTGCTGGTATCCGATCAGTTCGGCAACGACATCAATAAAATCATTCCGGTGATCCAGCCGGGCGGGAGCGATACGGCTTCGCTCGATAACGCCGTGGAAATGCTGACGCTGGCCGGCCGCAGCCTGCCGCACGTAATGGCGATGTTGATTCCGGAAGCGTGGGACGCTGACTCGACCATGCCGCCGGATAAGCGAGCGTTTTATGAATACCACGCTTCGCTGATGGAGCCATGGGACGGACCCGCGGCGGTCGCGTTCACGGACGGAAAATGGCTGGGCGCGACGCTCGACCGCAACGGACTGCGTCCGGCGCGCTACCTGGTGACCACCGGCAACGAATTGATCATGGCGTCTGAGACCGGCGTGCTTCCGGTGAAGCCGGAAGAAGTCGTGTATAAGGGGCGTCTTCAGCCCGGCAAGATGCTGCTGGTGGATTTGGTGAACGGGCGCCTCGTTCCGGACGAAGAGATCAAGCATCAGCTTGCTTCCCGGCAGCCTTACCGTGAGTGGCTCCAGCAGAATCAGATCACTCTGGATGCGCTGCCGCTGCCCCCGCGCGTCTACGGCTTCGATCCGTCCACTATCCTCACTCGTCAGCGCGCCTTCGGCTATACGGAAGAAGATCTGCGGTTCCTGCTGTCTCCGATGGCTGAAAAGGGCGAAGAGCCCGTCGGATCCATGGGATCCGACACGCCGCTCGCCTGTCTCTCCGATCGTCCGCAACCGCTGTTTAACTATTTCAAACAGCTCTTCGCGCAGGTCACCAATCCGGCGATTGATCCGATTCGTGAAGAGCTGGTCATGTCGCTGACCAGTTATATCGGGACCGAGCGGAACATCCTCGAGGAAACGCCGCAGCATTGCCATACGCTGAAGCTGCCGCATCCAATTCTGACCAATCTCGACCTCGAAAGATTGCGCCGGGTAAGCTGGGGCGATTTCCTGGCAACCACGTTGCCGACCACTTTCCGCGCGTCCGGCGGCGAAAAGGAACTCGAGCGGGCACTCGACGGTCTGTGCCGGCGCGCCTCTCTCGCGATTCGCGATGGCTATCGCTTGCTAATTCTTTCGGATCGCGGAGCGGATGAGGAAGACGCGCCGATCCCGAGCCTGCTCGCCCTCACGGCGGTGCACAACCATCTGGTACGGGATCGTACGCGGACGCAGGTTGCGTTGATTATCGAATCCGGCGAACCGCGCGAGGTCATGCACTTCGCCCTACTCATCGGCTACGGCGCGAGCGCGGTCAATCCGTATCTCGCGATCGAGACGCTGGAGGATCTGGCCCAGCGCGGCCGTCTGGGAAACACGACGTTTGAGACCGCATTGAAGCATTTCAAGAAGTCCATCAATAAAGGCTTGCTGAAGGTCTTTTCGAAGATGGGCATTTCGACCCTTCAAAGCTATCGCGGCGCGCAAGTCTTTGAAGCCATCGGACTCAACAC
>JBEKBK010000446.1:0-7245 GCA_050015435.1 Bryobacteraceae bacterium | reverse complement strand
CAAGTGGAGGAAACCGGGTCAGATACAGAAAGAATCAAAACGAGACATCGATCGCGCTCGCCGCACGCTCAGATCATACGAACCACGCGCTTCGAGGATCGTTCTGCGCATAATTCAGGTGGCATCGCCCAGCAGAAAATCGTTGTTCGGGTCGGCGATAATCCGGTCCGCACGCTTCTGTAGTTCCGCGACTTCCGCGTCGGTCAGAGTAGCTCTGCCGGCGAGCGCCGGGGGACGCTGCAGCGGAGTCGCAATGTTGCTAACCCACACACCTTGCAGGTCAGCCTGAGCGAACGCACTCGCCCCTACCATCCCGAAAACAGCACAGATCAAGCCGGAACGCATTTGCATACGAATATATCAAAACCTGCGACCTACCAGGGTTGCAACCAGCCCTGCGCCGGGATCTAATAGGTATCCAAATGACGATGAATATCGCGGCGCTTGCAGCTCTCGGTCTGTTCATGATCCCAAGACAGACTCAAGCTCAAGCGCCCCAGGGCAGGGTGGTGCTCTACGCCGCCGTGGGCGCCGAGCTCACGCAGTACGACGTCGATGTGGAGAATGCCGCGCTGATCAAGCGAGGTTTGGTGACCCTGCCTGCAAATGTCCAGTATGCCTGGCCGCACCCTTCCAGGAAGTATCTCTACGTTGCATGGAGCAACGGTGGTTCCAGTTATGTCTTTCCCGGTTCCGGTTCTGCGCCCGGCGGCACGCAGCATGGGGTGACCGCGTTCCGCATCGATCCTGTCTCGGGCTCGCTCAGTCTCCATGGGCAGATAGCGTCCCTGCCCGCGAGGCCGATTCATCTCAGTACCGATATCGAAGGCTCCCACCTGCTGGTCGCTTACAACGATCCAAGCGGCGTTACGGTGCATGCGATCAGCCCAGACGGGACCATCGCTTCGCCAGTGAAACAACCCGCGGGGCTGGACGTTGGAATCTACGCGCATCAGGTACGCGCGGGTCCTTCCGGTAAGGTCGTGATTCTCGTGACGCGCGGCAATGGCCCTGCCGGCGGCAAACCGGAAGATCCCGGCGCGCTGAAGATATTCGGATACGAAAATGGATTGCTGACCAACCGCGCCTCGATTGCTCCTTCGGGCGGCATGAATTTCCAACCGCGGCATCTGGATTTTCATCCTTCGAGGCCCTGGGTTTTTGTCTCACTGGAGCGCCAGAACAAGCTCCAGGTCTACCGGAAACTGGGGGATGAGACGCTCGGTCCCGCGCCTGTGTTTACCAAGGACAGCCTGGCTGACCCCAGCCATATTCGGCCGGGGCAAGCTGCGGGGACGGTCCACATCCACCCCAACGGCCGTTTCATCTATCAGGCCAATCGCGCCAGCGGCACCACGCAGGTGGACGGCAAGCCGGTTTTTGTGGGAGGCGAAAACAACATTGCTGTGTATGCCATCAATCAGGATACGGGCGAACCGATGCTGATTCAGAACGCCGATACCCGGGGGATGCATCCGCGCACATTCGCCCTAGACCCGAGCGCCCGCATTCTGGTCGCGGCGAACCAGATGCCGCTGCTGGTGCGCGATGGAACCAATCTGAAGACCGTGCCAGCCAGCCTATCTGTCTTTCGGATGGGCACCGACGGGAAGCTGGAATTCGCCCGAAAATACGACGTCGAGGCGGCCGGCAGCAAGAGCCTGTATTGGGTCGGGATGGTTGCACTTCCTCAGTCGTGGTCGTTACTCTAAGGCGAACGCATTCACACCCGAGCTCATGATGACTACATATTGCTTGCCGTTGCGGCCCATGTAGGTCATCGGGTTGGTCTGGCCTTGCGCGTCGAGCTTGGTTTCCCATAGCGATTTGCCGGTCAACGAATCGAACGCTCGAAAACGCTTGTCATTGGTCCCGGCGATCAGGACCAGACCTCCCGCGGTGGCGATCGATCCGCCCTGTCCGAACGCTCCCGTGTTGTGAATTCCTTTGGCCTCCAGTTCGTCGGTGGTACCGAGCGGGACTCGCCAGACGATGTCGCCCGTGTTGGCGTTGACGGCGGTCAGATGGGACCAGGGCGGCTGCTGGCACGGCAACTGTTTTGCCGGGTCCCAGAAGCGGGCGTAGACAGTGCCTCGGCCGAGAGGACTGAAGCGGCGGAAGGCCACGGCGTCGGTCTCTGGCTGCTTGTCCATCCGGCCCATTCCGGCCACGTCACGCGTATTCACGAACACATATCCCAGCTTCGGATCCACGGACACGCCGCCATAATTAGCGCCACCCTGCTGGCCCGGAAAAATCACGCGGAATTCCGTGCTGCTATACGGTGTGTACGGACCCAGGTTATGAACTCCGCCGATCTTTTCCGCCAATTCGCGGCAATATTTTTCGTGTTCCGGCTCGCCCGTGAAAATCTCGTCCGGTTTCATGCTCAAGCGCGCCAGAGGAGGAGGTTTCAGCGGAAAAGGCTGCGTGGGCGAGCTCTCCTCGCCCGGGATGTCGCTTTGCGGCACGGGGCGCTCTTCCATTGGGTAAATGGATTTGCCCGTGACGCGGTCCAGGAAAAACATCAGAGAGATCTTAGAAATCGCGATGACCGCCGGGATTTTCTTTCCGGCACGCACCACATCGATCAAGGCCGGCGCTGCTTCCGCGTCGTAATCCCACATATCGTGATGCGTCAACTGGAAATACCACCGCATCTTGCCGGTATTGGCATCCAGAGCCACAATCGATGAAGAAAACAGATTCTGACCGTGGCGGGCGCCTCCATAATATTGAGAAGCGGGCTGACCGATCGGCAGAAACAACAAGCCGCGTTCCGTATCAACGGTGATGGAGCCCCAGTTGGCGGGCGATCCGCCATTGATCCAGTTGTCCTTCGGCCAGGTTTCATAGCCCGGCTCGCCCGGATGCGGCAACGTGTGAAAAGTCCAAACCAGCTTTCCCGTACGCAGGTCCCAACCGCGCACGTCCATTGCCGGGCCGTCCGGATTTTCTTCCTGGCCCTGCGCTCCGGTGATAATCAGGCCGCGATAAATGGCTCCGGGCGAGCTCATATGGTAGGGCATGTTGGGAAACTTTTCGGTCACTCCGATCCGGAGGTCGACCACGCCTTCCTCGCCGAATCCGGGCACTAGCTTGCCCGTCTTGGCATTCAACGCGAGCAGCTTTCCATCGCTGGTTCCCGCCAGGATTTCCGGCGGATACTCCTTATCGCCGGCCCAATAGGTCACACCGCGAAGCGGCGCGCCGGCGCGTCCCAGCGTATACTTCCAGATTTCCTTTCCGGTCTCGGGCTCCAGCGCGACCACGCTGTGCTGGGAGGTCGGCGTGTAGAGGATGCCGCCGACCATAATCGGGACGGCTTCCGTGGTCGCGATACCGCGCGGCACGCTCGAGTCGGGGTTTGAATCAACACCGTACTGCCACGCAAGCTTGAGCTTGGAAACGTTCTTCGCATTGATCTGCGTGAGGGTCGAGTAGCGCTGGCCGCCTGGATCGTGGCTGTAACCCGGCCAGTCCGTCTGGCAATAGAGCGCCGGAGCAGCCAGTCCGGCCAAAATGATTGCCTTAATTATGCTCATCATGCGGGCCTATTTGCTGGATGAGGGTGCGACTTCGGCGCGCTCGACGCCGGGCGCGGGATCGACGTTCGGGACGCGTATTTCAACGTATTCAATGGCGCCGTCGATTTCGCTCAGCCAATGGGGTGTGCCAGGAGGGTTCACGATAACGTCGCCTGGTCCAACTTTCCTTGCCAAACCGTCCTTCACTCCGACGGAGCTCCTGATCGTGGCATTAGGGTCCGGGTTGGGGTATATGTCGGTGTCTATCGTTGGCGGTATCAGCGTGCCGCCCGTCACCAGAGTGGCGCTGCCTTTTGTGATGACCAGGTACTCCATGTCTCGCGTATGAGTGATCGCGTATTGGGGCCCAGCCACGCGCCGGCGAACCACCACGTTCAGGCCCTTGCCGATACTGACCGAACCACCGGTCGGCGACGCGACTAGTTTCGGGTCAATCTTGTTGAGGGCAGCCTGAATGTCGGCAGCACTCATATAGGGCGACGCAACCCTGGCCGGCGGTACCCGCATGTGATCCCCTGGCCGCGGGCCCCCGCGCTGTGCCAGAAGGCCAACACACAAACACGCCGCGCCGATCATTATTAACGTCAACGTACGCATGTCAACGCTCCTTGGAAGGGTGCCGCTTACTTTAGGGCGATCACCCGGCTCGTATCCACCCGATAAACCAGATAACGGATCGTTCCGTCAAGCTGGCTAAACATGTGTGGCATGCCTGCGGGAATGATCACCACGTCGCCCACGTTGACCCGCCGGCTCTGTCCGCCTTGGATGCTGCTACCACTCCAGCCGGGGCCGATCGTGGTGCTTCCTGTAGTCTGCTTACCATTGACCAGCGCGCCTCCCGTTATCATCGTTCCTCCGCCCTCGAGCACGTAATAGATCTCGTCGATCTTGTCATGCACCAGCGCGTTCTGGTCGGCGCTGGTTCGCCGGACCATGGCGACTCCGAGGTAGTGCCCGCCAGCGTCGATCACCCGCACCGGCATGTCGATGAGCGGAGCGTCCTGGTGTGGCGCGGTCTTGAAGGCGCTGGTCATCTCGGCCGGCGTCACATAGGTGGCGGACCCACTGCTTTTCGGAGCCTGGGCGTTTAACCCGGCAGTACATGAGAGTGTCAGAACGAACAGTATTGGCAAAGACATCAGCTTGGACATTCCCGCATTCCCCTTTCAAAGGACGAAGTTCCGGCGGCCAAAGGCTCTGATATTCTATCGTCACTGGCGATTCGTGTACAGGGGTGACCAAAAACAATGATCTGGCGTTACCTTATTACAGGTCCGTGGATTGTTTTTGCTGTCTATTGGGCGGCCGGCGCGCTGACGACGCGCAGGACGATCAGTCAGGAATCCTTCGCGTCGCGCTATGGTGTCCTTGGTCTGGAGATTCTTGGCTTTGTTCTACTCTTTAGCGATGTAGGGGAGATCGGCGTTCTTGGGCACCGTATTCTCCCGCTTACCTACGCCCTGGCTGTTACTGGAGTCGCACTCACCTGGATCGGGATTGGGATCGCTCTGTGGGCCCGTTGGCATCTGGGACAGTATTGGAGCGCCAGAGTCACTCTCAAAGAGGACCATCAGCTCATTCGCACTGGGCCATACGCTCATTTCCGGCATCCCATTTACTCCGGAATCGATCTGGCCGCGATCGGCGGAGCTTTGGCGATTGACCAGTGGCGATTGACCAGTGGCGATGTGTGTTGGCAGTCGTCCTCATTGTCCTGGGCTATTGGATTAAGGCCAGGAAAGAAGAATCCATGCTAGCCGGTCAATTCGGGGAGGCTTTCCATGAGCATTGCCAACACACCGGCTTCCTGTTTCCGAAGTTTTAGAAGCCTACATGTTGGCTTTTCTCAATTGGCGTCGGGCAAAGCATAGGCGACGTATTCGCCCGAGTACGCGCCTCCGCTGATCGCGACAACGATATACTGCTTGCCCTGCCACATATACGTCATCGGCGAGCCGCTCTGTGGCGCCGGCATCCACAGCGCTCCGACCTCGCGGCCCGCTGTCTTTTCGTAGGCCCTCAGCATTGCCCCGCGGGGGTGATCAGGCGTCGTCGTGATCTGGGAGTCGCCCATGACGACCAGCGTCTTGGTGACCATTAATCCGACGCCTGAGGTGCCGGCTTGGCCGGTCTTCGGAATGTTCAGACCCTTGAGCGCCGGGTGGTTGCGAACGTTATCCGGCGTGTCGCCGTGCGCAACCTGCCAGGTGATCTCACCTTTGTCGAGATTGATCGCGGAAAGCGTCCCGTAAGGTGGTTTGAAAATAGGCAGTCCTTGCACCGTCAGGCCGCCTGCACCACCCTCGGCCGGCGGATTCGCGGCCGGATTGGCGGAGCTCGGAGGCGTGGGCGTCGGTGGCGTAGCAGAACGCCGCGGTCCATCGGCGGCGCAGCAGTCGCCTGGTCCCAAGACGATCCGGAATTGTCGCCCCCCGATTCCCGACGCGTAGCGAATGTCGGAGAATCCCTCAGGCGGCGCGACCAACGACCGGGCCGAGATTGCAACACCAGCCTGCGCGTACGCGACGTGCTCCTCTGGGTCGTAGGCGGACCCAGGCCAATTTGTCGCGGTTCCGGCGCCAATCGCGCCGAGCACACCGTTGACATTGCCGAGCATCGCCGGAGTGAACGGCGATGATCCCACTCTGTACCGCTTAAGAACCTCGAGCGCCTGTGCCCGCAGCTCCGGCGTGAAGTCGATCAGGTCGTCGGGCACCCGGAGGTAATTGCGCGAATAGGCCGGCGGCTTGGTCGGGAACGGCTGCGTCGGCGAGGTTTTCTCTCCAGGAACGTCCGATTGTGGCACCGGGCGCTCTTCGATCGGCCACACCGGCTGCCCCGTCACGCGATCGAAGACGTACAGCCATCCCTGTTTGCTCGGCTGCGCCACGGCTTTGATCGCGCGTCCGTTCACGTTGATATCCGCCAGAATCGGCGCGGAGGAGATGTCAAAGTTCCATATGGGATGGTGCACCAGTTGGAAATGCCACTTGCGCTGCCCGGTCTTTAGATCGACGCAGACCAGGCTCTCGGCAAACAGATTGTTGCCAGGCCGTTCTCCGCCATAAAAGTCCGACGTGGGCGTTTCTACCGGAAGGTATACCAGCCCAAGGTCTTCGTCCACGGTGATCTGGGTCCAGACGCCGGTATTGCCGTTGGTTGCCCAGGAATTGTTCTCCCATGTGTCGTTGCCGAACTCACCGGGCTTCGGGATGGTGTAGAACGTCCAAAGGACCTTGCCGGTTCGGACATCGTACGCGCGCACCAGGCCTTTGGTGTTGTTGTGGGTCGGGACGGTCTGGCCTTCCTTCATCGAGGAGCCGATGATCACGACGTCCTTAACCACGGTTGGCGTGGAATGGACGCCGATCTCACCTGTGGTCAAATCGATTTGCTGGTTGACCCCCTTCATCACGCCGACTTTCAGATCGACGACGCCGTTCGTGCCAAACGAGCTGATGACGGAGCCGGTTTTGGCATTGAGCTCGATGAGCCGATAGCCCGTCGTCACATAGATCACGCGCTCGTCGCCATTTCCGTTGGTCCAGTACGACACTCCGCGGCCTGAGAGTTGGCGCGGCGCACTGGCGGCGCGATCGCCTTCACGCACGCTGTGCACCCAATTCAGCTCGCCGGTCCTGGCATCCAGCGAGACGACGGCGCGCCGCGTGCCGCCAGTCGTGTATATCGAGCC
>JBEKBK010000445.1:0-7334 GCA_050015435.1 Bryobacteraceae bacterium | reverse complement strand
ATTAAGATTTGAGGATTCGCCACGGGCGCGAATCCCAAGAAACTCGCGTTGTAATGATGGGTGTAAACGTGGGCTTTCAGATCATAAATCTGAGCCGAGCCCGTTTTTCCGCCCGAAGTATATCCTTTTAAGATCGCGCGCCGCCCAGTTCCATGCAGCACCACGCCTTCCATCATCTGGCGCATCTTGATCGCGGTTTCAGGCGCGATAATCCGCTCCGGCTTTTCGGCGGGAGATTTCTCCGCTTCCTGTCCGGGCACTTGCTTCGAAAGCACGATTCGCGGCTTCACCAACAACCCGCCGTTAGCAATGGCCGCACCCGCGAGAGCTAACTGAATGGATGTAACGGCAACCTCGTGCCCCATCGCGAGCGAACCGATGGAGCTCGGCGTCCACTGCTCAACCCGCCGCAGAAGACCAGCCGACTCGCCGGGGAGTTCGATCCCGGTCTTCCGGCCGAATCCGAAGCGCCGCTGATATTTATAAAGAGCCCGGTCGCCCACCTTCAAACCGATCTGAATCGCGCCGATATTGCTCGAACGAGCGAGCACGTCGGCCATGGAGAGGGCCGAAATCCGATGTTCATCATGGATGATGCGGCCGAATAAATTGATGCTTCCATTGCCACAGTTGATGATGGTTTCCGGCGTGAGATGGGTAGTTTCCAGAGCCGCCGAAAGCGTAATCACTTTGAAGACGCTGCCCGGTTCAAAGGGGGTGGTGATGGCCAGGTTGCTGCGCGCTCCCGGCGGCTCGTTTGGTCCAGGCGGCTCATTCGGGTCGTAAGTCGGGTAATTGGCCATCGCCAGGATTTCGCCGTTATAAGGGTTCATCGCGACAATAGAACCGGTTTTCGCCCCGGTCGATTCCATCGCACGCTGAAGCTCCTTCTCGGCGTCGTATTGCAGATTGGGATCGATGGTGAGCTTTATATTCGCGCCGGGTTCCGGCGCACGCGCGACCACCGAATCGTACGGATTCTGCTTTACGTCGGTATACACACGTGCCAGCCCCGGTTCTCCGGCGAGGTCCTCGTCGAACTTGGCTTCGATACCGGCGGTTCCCCGCTCCTCGGTATCTTCGCGGTTCTGCATTCCCATCGATCCGATGACGTGCGCTGCCAGCTTTCCACGCGGATAGAAACGGCGCATTTCGGGTCGGAACTCCACCCAATCCAATTTGAGGCTGCGGATGCGTTCCGCTTCCTCAGCGGAAACCTTGCGCTTGATCCATAAAAATCCGCTGCCGCGCAGCGTCGCCGTCCGGATTTTCTCAAGCAGCGAAGCGCGATCGAGGTTGAGCACGCGGGAGAGGAGATCCGCCGCCACGCCCGCGTCGGGAATCTTCATGGGGTTGACGCACACCGATTCCGACGGCAGACTTTTCGCCAACGGCTGCCCTGTCCGGTCGAGAATTGCGCCTCGCGCGGCCTGAATCTCGATGGTGCGCTGTTGTTGCTGCTGCGCCTGCCTGAGCAGGTCGTCATGGTGGAACACCTGGAGCCACACCAGGCGCACGAAGATCACGCCCACCCACGCGAGCATGAGCCACAAGAACCACTGCAGCCGTTTCGTGGTCTGGTTTTCCCGCATAGGTCGCCCTGCTCCGCGCCTATTTTTCCTGGTTCATCGCCAGCGAGCCGTTCTTGCTGTCGAGATACACGACCTTCGCCGACGGCGGATCGATGAACTGCTGAATGCGCGCGAGCTCTTCCATACGCGCCGGCGACAACAGGCGGGCTTCCTGAAGTTCGAGCGATGCCTGCTCGGTCGCCAGGTGTTGCGCGTCCTGCCGCAGCGACTGGATTTGATAACCAGCCAGCAGCCCATACGCGCTCGGCAGGAGCACCAGAATCAGCAATACGACGGCCAGACCCACAGTGCCGATCAATTTCCAGCAGGCCCCCCGCGCCTTAGGGTCGGATTCGCGAACAACACGGCTGTTGTCGATGCGCTTGACGTAGAAGTAGATATCTTCGTTGGCGAACACGGGAACTCGCAGACCAGGGTCCGCCGCACGCTCGTCCTGCACTTGCTCGTAACCCCGGCTAACCAGCCGGCTGTACATAGTTGCTAGAGTTGCCATCGATTCTTGCTTTTGCTCCCTTATGAAAGTCAACCCTCAGCCCCGGGCGCTGGGGGAGGAAACGCCCGTGGCTAAAGGCTGGCACGGCTACGACAACTCGATCGCGCGCAGTTTGGCGCTACGCGACGGCGGGTTGTCCCTGATTTCGTCTTCCGCAGGCCGTACGA
The DNA here is from genome assembly GCA_050015435.1 of Bryobacteraceae bacterium. Classification (GTDB taxonomy): domain Bacteria; phylum Acidobacteriota; class Terriglobia; order Bryobacterales; family Bryobacteraceae; genus Palsa-187. The sequence goes on along the minus strand of JBEKBK010000445.1, from coordinate 5,082 downwards.
CGTGCCGGGTAAGGATGCGTGCTTGCCCGTCCCGCGCCAACGCCTGAAAACTCTGCTTCACCTTGCGATCCTCGAGCGACATGAAGGTGACCACCACCGCGCGTCCGCCCGGCTTGACCAGCTCCGGGACAGAGGCCAGCAGCGCGTCCAGCTCCTGCATCTCCTCGTTCACCGCGATCCGCAGCGCCATAAACGTTTGCGTCGCGGGATGAAGTTTTCCCGTGCGGGGCACGACTGCCTCGATCAGCTTGGCCAACTGACCAGTGGTTTGTATCGGCCGCGCCCGCACGATTGCTCTGGCTATCTTCCTGCTCCTCCTTTCCTCGCCCAGCTCGTAGATCAAGCCGGCGAGTTCCTTCTCCGATTCGTAGTTGACAAGATCGGCCGCGGTGGCCGCTTGGCTGCGATCCATCCGCATGTCCAGCGGTCCATCCGCCATGAGGGAGAACCCCCTCTCGCCTTCCGTCAACTGATACCTCGATACGCCTAAATCCGCGAGCAACCCGTCCAGTTGTAAAATCCCCTCTGCTTTCAGCGCCTCTTCCAAACGAGAGAACGAAACGTGATGAAACCGGATCCTCGATTGAGCATCCAGCGTGTTCTCTCGCGCACGATCGAGACTCTCCAAGTCCCGGTCGCACGCCAAAACCAAACCCGTGGTCAGCCGCCGCGCGATCGCGCCGGCGTGTCCGCCCAACCCGGCCGTCGCGTCCAGATAGACTCCGTCCGGCTTTACGCCCAGATAATCCAGACACTCGCGCAGCATGACCGGGACGTGCATACATGGCCGCTATTTCAGTCCCCTCTTTTCGAGCGTCTTCACCTTTTCGTTCAAATTGACCAGCGCGCGCTGCATGCGCTCCTCATAAACCTTCTGGCCGAACACATTGATGTGCCCGTTGTAATAATCCAGCCACACCGGCTGCGCCTCGATCTCCAATGCCCGCCGCAGTTCCGTCGGCACCAGCACGCGCCCCTGGGAATCGATCTCCGATTCGCCTCCGTACAGGTTCGCGATAAACGCCACATCCTGCGCGATCTCCGCATCGTCGCCCGCGTTCTCGAACAGACTCTGGTTGCGCTCCCACACCTTCTGGGTGTAGATTCGAGCAAGCTTCATGTCGACGGTGGTGACAAAAACCCGATCCGCGCCGAGCGCGGTCAAGTACTCGAAAAACTTCGCCGGCAGCTTGAGCCGGCCCTTGTCGTCGCACCGGGCTTGGAAGATTCCCAGAGGCGGCTCCGCCGCATTCGACCGTAGATCTGGGTTTTCTTCCACTCTGCACCACTTTAGTCTACTTTAGACCACTTGGAAGAGTGTAAACCGGCTCTTGAAGGATTGCAAGGCTTTTGTTGTGAGAAAAGAACTTACGCTGTTTATTCGCCTATCGCGGTCGCACTACCGGCGTGTGGAGGCTCATTTCCCGACCGGCACTTTCCGCCGCAGTTCATCGAAGAAGTTCAGGAGCATCACGATCTCATGCTCCTGCGTGGGCGCTTCCGCGGATCCCACCGGCGTCAGCACCGCGACCCGCTTGCCGTCCGGAGCCAGATCCCACTGCGTCCCTCCGAGTTTGGAGATCCACACCCGGGGTTTCTCGGCCACGAACGTGTCGCCTTTCACGGTGTAGCTCGCGGCCATGATCTGGTCGCCCGACGCGTAAACCAGCTCGTGTCCGGTCCGCGACCAACGCGGTCCCGTGCCGCCGTTGTTCGAGATCTGCCACTTTCCACCTTGTCCCGACGATGGCGGTGGAAACGCCGGACGTACACTTCAAATTCGTCCGAACCATACGCCAGCCATCGCCCGTCGGGCGAGAACGAAGGACCTGCGTCGGTGAAGCTGCTCTTGAGAAATTGCTCCGGCTTCCCGGCTTTTAGCCGGCCTCCCTGATCCTCCAGCGGCACCATGCAAATTTGGTAGTTCCCCGCTAATTCGAAGTAAGCCAGCCGCTTGGCATCCGGCGTGTGTTGTGCAGTCAAGCAAAATGTTCTACCAAGGCTGATCCGTGTCGACGCAGGGATTGGATGTACTTTTCCTCGTCGTATAGCTTGCGATCCTTCCAAATTTCAAATCGTCAGAACCTTTCAAAACCTTTCAAATAGTTTCAGCCCCTCGCTTCGACACTCGATTCTTTCATCAGTTGGATGCTACGTTCCACCACTTCCCGTTGACTAACCTTGATGCCTTGGTTCCGGAGTCGGTGACTAGGTTTTTTCATTATTGGCCTTCTCAAGTGCCCAACTCTGGGATGCCGCCGACGCGTGCGGCGGAGTTCGCCGCGAACGACCTTAGTACGTTCGACGGATTGCTCGACGCGCTCGCAGTTGATAGTGTTTTAAAAAGCGGCGGCCTCATGGACGTCGCCCAACCAAAGGGCCCGAGCTTTCCCGGAGGACAAATGCACGTAAACCGCATGGATCTCGAACGATTGGTAGTTGATCCATTGCCCAACGCGGAATTGACTGCTATCCAAGTCCACCTGCAGGAGTGTCAGGCATGCCAGATCGCCCTCGCTGCGAAACTGGACGAGGAGGAAGCGGCTGGAACCCCGCAAGTTAATTCGAATGCTGCGGCGAAAATCAAAGTTCTCGACCCAATTATGTCCCTAGGACCATCCAGTCCAGCCCATCTCATGAACGCGTCCCCTCGAAGTCTACACGTACGCGTCCCGCGTTTCATCTTTATCGGAGCGCTGGTTCGTGTTCGATCATCGATTGGCCTCGCATTCGGTTATGTCCGCTACTGCATCCCCGCCGGAGCGGAGTTTCAGATCGGCGTGAAGCTGGAAACCGCGGGCTGAGCACGCAAGGTTTGCTTCCCGACACGCCGGGGCCCAAGCGCCGGTAGCAAGGTTGCAGGAGCACACGGTTGCAACCCGAAGAGCAGCCACTCTGCGACTCGCGCGTCCTAGCGCCACATTCGGGTCGCGATACACGGCTGGACCGCATCGTCGCCATCAAGGTCTCGCAAGCCCAGTTCTCGGAACGCTTCAAGCGGGAGGCGCGCGCGGGCGTTGCTGGCGCGGGCTTTCGGATAGCGAAATCACCGACGTCGAGCTTGTGCGAACATGAGCAATGAGGGGGTGCCCGATGCGAAAGCTTTACACAATCTGTGTGACGTTCGCGCTGCTCTGTACTGTCGCGTATGCAGACAAGAAGTACCCAATGACTGCAGCGCCTATCGTTCCCGGTGCTCGGGCCGAGGTTGTGATCAGCAAGGACAAGAACGGCAACACGAGACTCAAGATGACAGTTCAGCATCTCGCCAATCTTGAAAATCTGACGCCACGCGCAACCGCGTATGTTGTTTGGTTGCAGGAACGGGGCGGGAACTCCGAGAATCAGGGCCAACTGAAAATGGATAAGAACCTAAAGGCGACCTTCGAAACCGTCACTCCGTTTAAGAGTTTCGATGTGTTTGTCACCGCCGAGCAGGATTCTAGAATAAAAAGTCCAAGCGGGCAGGAAGTCCTGAAGGCGACTATTCAACCGTAAGAGATGCAATCGCTAACAGAAAACTGGCTCCTATCCGAAGAGTGTGATTAGCGTTCGGCTGGCAACGGGAGCCGCGCGCAGCAGTGATAGATGGCCGCGATGAAGTTCTTATTGGTGTACGAGCCGTTCCTCGGCTCCGGCACAACGCTCGCAGCCGCCGAACTCACCGAGCGCGTTTGCTATGGTCTGGAACTCGATCCGAAGTATGCCGATGTGATCATCACCAGGTGGCAATCTCTAGGAGCCTGTCCGAGAAACGGTTCATTCTCACCCCCAGCGAAGGTGAGCCGGGACAAGGCGTGCAACCGCCGACCGGTGCCGCTGCACAAAAGAGCAAGCTGCTGGCACACGAGGAATTCCGACCCGGCGTGAATCGCGCGGGCGAGTTGGCCAGATTCCAAAGTCTATGAAAAACTCTTCCGGGAAGCTCGATTCACCTCCATGATCGCAATCCACCGAGCGTCGGTCGCGCGAGTGTGCAAAGGTCTCTCTAAGGCGCACCCCCGTCCGTTTCGCAGCGTGCTTCTCGGATACAATTCCCTTAAGTGGTAAAACGCGTTTTCAGATAGGACCCCCTACGCCAAACACCTCAGGCAGATTCGTGCCCGTAAAGAACCCGATCATCGTCGTAATCATCCTACTGATCATCGTTTTCTTGGTCGGCTTTGTCCCGCAGTATGTAAAGGTGAATCGCCTGGAGAACGACTTATCCGTAGCGAGGCGGGAAAACGCCCTGGCGCAGCTTCGCGATTTGGCAGGTCTGGCTTTCGTTCAGGCCAGCCAGAAGAATTATGGGCTCGCGGCCGGGACGAGCCAACAGTTTTTCAGCCGTACGCGCGAAGTTGCGAATCAGGCGCCGGATGCAAACGGACGTAAAGCTTTGGAAGACCTGTTGGCCTCTCAAGACAAGATCACCGCAGAGTTGGCGAAAGGGGACCCGGAAGCTTTGGGCGATCTCCAGGTATTGTTTGAAAAAACCCGGCAAGCCGCCGGTTCCATCGACCGCTAAGGCTTGCGGCGATTGAACCAAGTGCGCATACGATGTTTGGCACCTTTCGACATTTTCTCCTTGGGTCGGTTACAGCCACGGTGGAGCAGCCGTCGTTCGGATTTTTACTTCGACCACGCCTATATTTACCGGTTGGAGACCGGCAGCAAGGAATCGCTTCCCAGCAGGATCGCGAAGGACTGCTAGTGGAACTATTCGAAGAGATCCCCGGAGGATCGACCCGTTACGCTTTACTCGCAGGACTCAGCAGGCGGGTGCTTCCCTGGGGAATTTCACCCCGAGGCGCTCACAGATCCGGACGTGAATCTCTCAATTCATCCGGCTCGTGCCACCTATTAAAGGCTGCCGCCTTCCATCAGAACCATCGAGTTCCTCCGGTTGCCCGTTGACCCTTACGATCCCGATGCAGGTGACCTGCTCCCTTCGCTCCACGGGCATTACCCCGCTTCACCACTGTCGGGTCGGAGGTGGCGCGCTTGCGGCGCTGGCCACCGTCCGCCGCTCAAACTGCACGTGCGGTTTTCCCGCATGCAGCTTTCACGAAGACTCACGCTTCCGGGGTGCAATCGAAGGAA
>JBEKBK010000444.1:0-7347 GCA_050015435.1 Bryobacteraceae bacterium | reverse complement strand
ACCAGCGACGACGTATTGCACGACTTCTTTGTCCCGGACATGCGGGTGAAGGCCGATATCGTCCCCGGCCGGTACACGCAGGTTTGGTTTACGCCCACCGTGCTCGGTCTGCATACCGTCACTTGCGCGGAGTATTGCGGAAAAGGCCACTCGGATATGCAAGCCAAACTGACCGTGGAGAGCGAAGACAAATATAAAGAATGGATCGCGACCGGTGGCACGGAGTGGATGAACTACACCCCTGAAGACTGGGGCAAGATTCAACGCGAAGAAAAGGGTTGCGCCACGTGCCATTCGATCGATGGAACCAAAGGGCAGGGTCCCAGTTGGAAGGGAATTTACGGCAAAATGGAGAAGTTGAACGACGGTAAGACCGTGCTGGTCGACGACGCGTATATTCGTGAGTCGATGATGTTTCCGCAGGCCAAAATCGTTCTGGGGTTTGATCCAATCATGCCCACCTTCCAGGGCCTGCTGCACGAACAGGATATTCGGGGCTTGACGGCGTACATTAAGTCGCTAAAGTAGGGAGTTGGGGAACAAGGACTAGAGCAAAAATGGAACACGCAATCAGATCTGGCAGCCGGCTCGCGGATCGTCCCCGGCCAGCGAAAAACTATCTCAACAACGATCCCGGCGTCTGGAGTTGGATGACGACCATCGATCACAAACGGATCGGTCTCATGTATCTAGTGGGAACGCTGTCGGCGTTCATGATCGGCGGAATTTTCGCTCTGTTCGTCCGCCTGTCGCTGCTCTCGCCCCAGCATCTGCTGTTCGGCAAGGTGCTGATGACCGCGGAGACGTACAACCGCGTGTTCACCCTCCACGGCGCCGTCATGATTTTCCTGTTCATTATTCCCGCCGTGCCCGCCGCGCTGGGCAACTTCGTGTTGCCTTTGATGCTGGGGGCCACCGACGTCGCCTTCCCCCGGCTGAACCTGGCGAGTTTCTATCTGTGGTGCATCGGCGCGCTGCTCGCGATCATCTCCATGATTACCGGCGCGGTGGACACCGGTTGGACCTTCTACACGCCGTATAGCACCACCACGCATGGAAGCGTGATCCTGATCGTGATGGCGGTGTTCATCCTGGGTTTCTCATCGATTTTCACCGGAATCAATTTTGTGGCCACGGTTCACAAGCTGCGCTGTCCGGGGATGGGCTGGTTTGACATGCCGCTGTTCATTTGGGGCATCTACTCCACCGCGATCATCCAGGTGCTGGCCACTCCGGTACTAGGCATCACGCTCGTGTTGCTGATCCTCGAACGCGCTTTCAATATCGGCATCTTCGATCCCAAGATCGGCGGCGACCCGGTGTTGTTCCAGCATTTCTTCTGGTTCTACTCGCATCCGGCCGTCTACATCATGATTCTTCCCGGCATGGCGATCATCAGCGAGCTGATTCCCACCTTCTCGCGCAAAACCATGTTCGGCTACCGCGCGGTGGCTTATTCCAGTGTCTCGCTCGCGCTGGTGTCCTTCATCGTGTGGGGCCATCACATGTTCGTCGCCGGGCAATCGCAGCTTGCCTCGGTGGTTTTCTCGGCGCTCACGTTCCTGGTGGCGATCCCGTCCGGCGTGAAGATGTTCAACTGGCTGTCCACGATGTACCGGGGTAACATCTCGCTCGAGACTCCGATGTGCTACGCGATCTCCTTCCTGATCCTGTTTGCGATCGGAGGTCTGACCGGCCTGTTCCTCGGAACGCTGTCGACCGACGTCCACTTGACCGACACCTACTTCGTGGTCGCGCACTTCCACTACGTGATGATGGGAGGCAACGTGATCGCCTTCATTGGGGGCCTGCATTACTGGTGGCCAAAAATCACAGGCCGGATGTACAACGAAAATCTGGGGCGGGTTGGCTGCGGCTTGGTATTCGTCGGCTTCAACATGACCTTCTTTACGCAGTTCCTGCTCGGCACCCGCGGAATGCCGCGCCGCTACTACAACTACCTGCCCCAATTTCAGGGCTTGCACGACGTTTCCACGGTTGGCTCCTGGATCCTGGCGAGCGGCCTCTTCCTGACCGCCGCCTATCTCCTGGCTTCCTTGAGAAAACCTGCCGACGCTCCGGACAATCCATGGGGAGGAACGACGCTCGAATGGCAGACGTCCTCGCCGCCCATCACCCACAACTTCGACGAACCGCCGGTGCTCCAGCGCGCGCCGTATGACTACCGGCCGGAACCGGTGACCTACGCATGAGCTCTTCCACTGTCGACATTCAATCGCACGACCCGCATGGCGCTGGGCATGATCCGCATCAGCAGCACCATTTCGCCACGATGGAGCAGCAGTTCGATACCAGCAAGATCGGTATGTGGCTGTTCCTGGCGACCGAGGTGCTTCTGTTCGGCGGCCTGTTCGTCGGCTTCGGCCTGATGCAGGCGCGGTATCCCCGCGAGTTTATTGTGGCCCACGAGCACTTGCAGCGTCCGCTCGGGGCGCTGAATACCGTGGTCCTGCTGATCTCCAGCTTCACCATGGTCATGGGGGTCAATGCGGCCAAGAGGGGGGATCGCAAAAAGCTCGTCATGTTTATGATCCTGACGATCATCTGCGCCTGTATCTTCCTCGGGGTCAAGTATTTCGAATATTCCGCCAAGTTTGAGGAGGGACTGCTGCCGGGCCATTGGTACAGGGTCCAACCCGAGGACACCATCAAAGGACCAAACGGGTTGCTCAGCCACGGATACGCCACCTTTTTCAGCTTCTACTTCATGATGACCGGGCTGCACGGTATCCACATTCTGGTCGGAATCTTTCTGCTGTGGTGGATCGCGGTGCGCGGCGGGCGCGGCGAATTCTCCCACGCGTACTACACTCCCGTCGATTTGGTCGGCCTGTACTGGCACTTGGTCGACTTGATTTGGATTTACTTGTTCCCGCTGTACTACTTGATCAAATGAGCACCCATACCGAATCCGTTCAAAACCACACTGGCCACGAAACCGCACATGAGCACGATCATACTGGCGTATTCGTCGCCACGCTCATCGCGCTCCTGATCCTGACCGGCATCACCGTAGGCGCGTCTTACATCGATTTCGGCTCCGGAAACGTGGTCATCGCGCTCTTCATCGCGTCGATCAAAGCGATTCTGGTAGCTCTGTTTTTCATGCACCTGCGCTATGAGAAGCCCGTCAATGGAATCGTCGCCGCAGCCGGCTTCCTGTTCCTCGGCATTTTCCTGATGTTCTGCTTCATCGACGTGGGAGCCCGCGAACCCTTGCAGCCGGTGAATCTCCATCCCGCGCTTCCGCCGCCGACCGCCGGACCGAATGCCCCAGCACCGGGCGCTGCTCCCGCACCCGGGACCCCTGCTCCCCCACCTGCAGCCGCGCCCAAGTAAGGGCTTAGCAGCCTGCGTTTTGAAGTCGCTCCCTGGCGGTCGCGGTTCTGAACCGCGCACGTCAGTGAGCGGGGTTTTGGGATTTCTGCCATCGGCTGCTAGACCACATTTTAATTTAAGTAAGATGCTAATCCGGCAACCCGACCTTCTTACGAAGGGCCTTCACCCGCGGGTCGCCACGAAGCAGGGACAGTTCAGGCCACGCCAGTATTCGGCCAATCCGAAAGGGCCCGCCGGTTGTGGCGAGGTCCAAAGCCTGGAACACCCGGTCCTTGTCGCCCAAACCCGCAAAGATCAGTGCATGATTGAATGGGTTTACGGCAGGAGTGGTGGCCTCCAACTTTTCCGCCTCCTCGCGTCTGCCAACCCGCGTATAGGCGTAACCCAAAAGGCCGCGAACCTGATTGCCCGCGGTAACACCGCGATTGATAGCCGCCGTGAAAATCTGGATGGCTTCCCCAGTCTTTCCTTGGCCTAACCGCGCGCGGCCCAAACATTCGCTTTTTGCGGGAAAGTCTTCGGGGAGCTTCTCGCACTGTACGGCAGCCTCATCGAACCGTCTAGCCGAAATGAGCACAAGCGCCAAAGCAAAGCGAACGGAGGGAGACAGGGGGTCGGCACGCTGCCCGAGCCGCAGTTCCTTGAGCGCTTCATCGATCCGGCCGAGCGGCCAAAGTAGAAACAGCGCGAAGTTTTCGTACGACTCTGATCGGCCGCTGTCGAGTTCGATCGCACGTCTGAAGCTCTTCTCGGATTCCGCCCATTGCGCGTCACGCGCGTACGCCATCGCAAGCGAGTCGTGGGCTTCCGCCAACAGTGGATCCAATTGAATCGCCCTCTGCGCCGCACTCCGCATCTTCGTCATCTCATCAGGGAGATTGAAACGGAATTCGCCCGATCGGGCGGCGTGCGCGGCGGCGAGACCGGCATACGCGGGAGCAAAGGAAGGGTCCTTGACGATGGCTTGTTCCAGTAGATCGATACTGGGGTTGTAGCCCGTGATGCCCAGCTGAATCGGTAGCGCGCGAGCGCGAAGGTAAAGATCATAGGCTTCGACGCTGGTCTCGTAACGCCGCCGGCCGCGCCCAAGCTTGAGCCTCAGGCTGTTCACAATCCCTCGGGAAATCTCGTCCTGGATGGCAAAAACGTCGTTCAATTCGCGGTCGAACTTGCCTGACCATACCGGAAAGTCGTCCCGTACTCGAATCAACTGCGCGTTGATGCGCAATTGCTTCCCATCGCGCAGGACGGAGCCTTCGAGAATGTAATCGGCTTCGAGCCGCCGTCCCACCTCGCGTATATTCTCGGACTGACCTCTAAGGGCAAACGACGACGTCTGCGACCGCACCGCCAATCCGTCTATGATCGACAGGTTGCTGATAATCTCGGCGGTCAGGCCGTCCACGAAGTAGTCGTTGGCGGAGTCCTGGCTCAAATTTCTCAGTGGCAAAACCGCGATCGCCGGTGCGGGTTGGTGCATCGAGGACCACCACCAGCCGGCGGCCAGCCCTCCCATTAGGAGTCCCGCGAGCGCGGCCAGAAGCCACAGGCGAGTTCGGCGCCGTGAGGACGTTCCGGCTTCGGCGGGAGCCGTCATCGGGGGATCTGCCGGAGCCGCACGGAAGACCGGTACATAGCCGCCCTTCGGCAACTCGATGATCAGCGCATCCTTTTTTCCTTCGCCCAGGTAGTATTCGTTAAGCCGGGCGCGCAGTCTAGCGGCCTCGGTCCTGACGATGGACTTCTGTTTAGGATCGTGATCCGGACCCCGTCGGAACACCTCGACGGCGATCACGGATTCCTTGATCTCGCTGTCCTGGCCTTGCAGATGCTGTTCGACAATGAACCGCAGGAACCGGGCCAATCGCTCGTTACGCGAAAAGCCGGCGCTCGACAGGACTCGTTCCAGTTGCCGCCGCGCGGCATCGACCTCGGATTCCGCTATAGGCACTCGTTCGAGCATACCTGTTGTTTTCAGCAGGCTGCAAGTGTATGAAACACCTTTGCGACACCCCGGGAGTGGATTTGAATACGATTCGAGCGCATCCTTGCGAAGTACGAGATGAAACCGAATATGCTTCGGACGGCTTTCAGAGCTTTCCCGTTGATCATGCTCGTGAGCCTCGCCGGTCACTCTGGCCTGGCGCAATCGGCAGGCACATTTTCTGCGACCGGCAGCATGACCACAGCCCGTACCTGGCACACCGCCACGCTGCTAGCGAACGGCAAGGTTTTGATCACGGGAGGCGAGTTGGGTTCTAATGCACTGATCACGGCTGAACTCTACGACCCAGATAGCGGCGTATTCGCTCCTACCGGCGACATGACGGCGCCCCGCTTCTGGCACACGGCCACCCTGCTCCCGGACGGCAAAGTATTGGTCGCAGGCGGCAGCGCCAGCTCTAACGCCTTCATCCCCATGAACAGCGCGGAAATTTATGATCCTTCTACGGGGACCTTCGCCGTTACTGGCAACATGATCTTTGGGCACGTGTGCCAACAGGCGAACCTGCTCGGCAACGGCAAGGTTTTGATCCTCGGCGGCAGCGGTGCTAACGGTCAAGTTCCCTATGCTGAGCTCTATGACCCTGCTACCGGCACATTTGCTGCCGCTGGAACGTACGCGAGCGACACCTCTGGCTTTAACACCTGCCAAGGGGCGGTTTCGACATTGCTCCCGGACGGCAGGGTCTTAATCGTTTGGGAGGAAGACGCCGCCGAGCTTTATGATCCTGATGCAGGCACGTTCACGCCGACGGGCAAACCGATCGCTCAGTCGTACAACGATGGCTTACCCACTGCAACTCTACTCATGAACGGCCAGGTTTTGGTCGCCGGTGGTGCAGACGATGGCGACCTGGGTGGTACCAGCGCAGAATTGTACGATTCCGGGGCTGGAACCTTCACTGCTACCGGAAACATGATCACAGGTCACGTTTTAGACACAGCTACCCTGCTACCGGACGGCACGGTCTTGATTGCCGGTAGTTTTTTGTACCCCGGCGCTCTTGCCAATGCCGAGCTTTATAGCCCTGCGACGGGCACCTTCACCACTACGGGCAACATGATTACGGCCCGGGGGGGCGGGTACCAGGCTACCTTGCTGAATGGCGGTCAGGTCTTAGTCACAGGGGGCTTCGCGCCCTATCCTGCTATCACCTCCAGCGCAGAGATTTATCATCCCTTAGCCTTGGTACCCGCTCCTGTGCTGTTCTCACTTCCGGGAGATGGGCGAGGGCAGGGCGCAATCTGGCACGCTACGACCGGACAGGTCCCATCGGCCAGCAATCCTGCCATTACTGGAGAAGCGCTGGCCATGTACACGACGAGCCTGGCTGAAGGAGGCGTGATTCCGCCGCAAGTCGCCATCGGTGGCCGGTTAGCTGAAATCCTGTTTTTCGGCGATGCTCCCGGATATCCCGGTTTCAACCAGGTGAACATCCGCGTGCCGTGCGGCATTGCGCCGGGATCTGACGTGCCCGTGCGCCTGACTTATCTAGGACGGTCGAGCAACGAAGTTACCATCGCCGTGCAATAAGAGCCGGTCGGCCTATGCGAACAATTTTGCTTCTCATGATGTTGGATGCCTCCGGCTGGGCTTCAATGCTCGGGACCTGGAAGATGGACTCCGCTCGATCGTCCTTTATCGGCGCGACTCCCCCCAAGAGCCTCACCGTGCGCATTGAGCCGCACGTCAGAGGCGAGGTATTCACGCTAGACAGGATCGAAGCAGATGGCCGGGCTATCAGCTCAAGCAGCATTTTGTACCTGGATGGCACACCGCGTGATCTCCAGGACTTCGAATGCTCGGGGACGCAATCGTCACGCCGGCTGAGCGCCCAAGTGATGGAGATCCGGCGGGTGTGCGCAACGGTCGACTGGACCTGGCTCCTGCGGCAATCGCTACAGAATTCCGAAGAACTGACAGTAGAGATTAGCGGTAAGAACCGTCGCGGCCCGAGTTTCGAGTGGCGCCTCGTTCTGAGA
>JBEKBK010000443.1:0-7355 GCA_050015435.1 Bryobacteraceae bacterium | reverse complement strand
GCGAAGCGCTATCTTCGCTACTCCAACCTGTTTTACCGCAGGATTCTCAGAGTCCCCAAACGGTTGACCGCTTTCACCTTGTAGTCAACCCATCAAGATCCTGTGCATAGGGCCGGTGATACGGCTTGGCGACTCAGGAAGTTGATCGACCTGCCCCGTCCGACGGTCTATTTAGCAGTATTCAAGTCACATTCTTAAGAGAAGAAGGCAGATGATGAAGGACGTGTTGGAAGGCAAGCGTCACCCGGCTAAGGAGGAAAAATCAAAGAGAAAAGTTGGCCAGGTCACCAACCATCGGGACATGGAGGCGGAAGGTCAGGGTCAAAGGGTAGCGGCCAAACGAAAGTCGGCCAAGTTGAAAAAGTGCTAGAGAAGCAAATGAGCCAGTTTCCCGCGCCAGGCCTTCGTATCCCAACGCCAGAGCCTACGCGGTTCGAGGGACCGGAGGTCTGTTGTTGATCGAAGCCGATTCCCCTTGGTTGCGTTTTTGTGGTGCGGTACGACGAAAGAAGCATCCGCAGCACGATCCAGGACTAACCGCCAGCAGATCGCAGATCTGCGAGCGGAAGTCATGGATCATTTCTTTGAGGCGGCGATGCCCATTCTGGGGCAGATTTTCCCGACTCGGCTATTTTTTGCCCCCAGCCACGTGGCCGCGTCCATCGCGCGCCTCGTTTCCTTGGAAGTGCGCACTATCGACACGTTTTGACGGCTCGGCTTTCTCACCACGTTGTGGCGTTGGGCCCTTATAGCCGTGCTCTGGATGTAGACGATTATTTACGTTGCCCTGGAAGTCACTCGCGCCATGAAACCACGGGCCAGCGCCGATGAAGCCGTCCCCGTTGAACCATTCCGGGCCATAGTACCCGGTCGGAGCACAGCCGTAAGGAGCGGTGTCATAGTAACCATAGGGACAGTCAGGGGCCACGCCGACTTCGACGCTGACTTGAGCCTGTGCTTTGGGTGTGAGCGTGGCGAAACCGATTCCGGCAACAGCAGCTAACACTAGAAATGTAAATCCGCGCATAAATTCACCTCGCAACAGTTACAGCACTTACCCATCCTGACTCAGGGAAAGAGGCGTTGATGCGAACTGACGATCTGGCAGGCGGTGGATTGTTCAACTAGTTTACGAATCAGTGCGTGAAAGTAAGCTGTCCCATAGTGGCAGCTTCATTGGGGATGGGGGAAATGGCCTCTGCAAAAGCCGCGACGGGGAGTCACCGCCAATTCGAACCGGTCGGGCAGCTCCCTACTTGTAGATTACGTCCGACAGTGGGTCATTGCCTCAACCCACACACGTACGATTCGTAACCTAATGCGGTCAGCTGACCACAAATGGTCAGTTTTGGAACCTATCAAACAGCATAACGGGCGGCCGATCTTTGAAAATGGCTGGTAAAACACACCGGCGAAGCAATCGTGCCGCGGTGGAACTACCCTCGGCTCATCCCGGTGAACAAGGCGGTGATGGCTGCGCCTGCGTTTGAGAATCCTAAACGCTTTTGTGAATCATTCCACGTTGAGGTGAGTGATCCTCCTCGAGCGCGAGAATATATCCAGCGGCCGAATCCGGTTATTCCGGTCCATCTTGGCGTAGTACTTCTTGGTAAAGTGGCGCATCAGAGTATCTCCTCTGAGGTGGTCTCGCAACGGCGTCGTCGTGATGGGGAACACCTTCAGCCCGGTCTGCGGGCGACAGTGCGACTCGATCGATGCGACTGCAATCAGCAACGAAACGTAGTTGAAAGCCGTGTAGCTAGGCGGCACTAACTTAACTAATGTGACTGCATCCGGTCAAATGACCTCATATCGTTACCAGCCTGACCCAGTCCAATCGGGCGTGTGGGCGTTAGCTGCGTTGGGATATTCCGTCGACCGGCGCTCCGGTCCTTCTCGTGCATTGAAGAGAATTCGATCGAACTCTTTCAAGGGGAAAAATATGAAAACCTTCAAACCACGCTTATTCTTGCTCGCGGTGGTGGTCGGGACTCTGGTGGGGTGCTCGACGACGCCTCCCAAGTCGGCCGATGTATCCGACAGCATCCGCAAATCGCTGGATCAGGCCGGCTTCAAAGACGTCTCCGCAAGTCAGGATCGTGACAAGGGCGTTGTGACCCTTAGCGGACAGGTCGCGATGGATGCCGACAAGGCCCGAGCTGAGTCAATCGCACAGTCGATCGCGGCCGGCCAGGTTGTGTCTAATCAGATCGCGGTCGTTCCGGCGGCCGCCGAGAGTGACGCCAAGGCCGTGAACTCTGACCTGGATAAGGGGATCGGGACGAACCTGGATGCCGCGCTCATCGAGGCCAAACTTCACGACAACGTAAAGTACGATGTCAAGAATCACGTCGTCACTCTAACCGGTGAGGTTAATTCCCAGGCGAACCGCGAGCGGGCAGAAATGGTCGCGTCCGCGGTTCTGAACGTTCAGCAGGTAGTGAACGAACTGCAGGTTAGAGGGCAAAAGGCGACTTCGTCGAACGAATAGTCCTCTCAGCAAGTTTGGAAAGAGCAGGGGCGCAACTATGACAAAGACCGAACTAAACGCATTGCGAAGCACATTGGAGAAGAGGCAAGCCGAGTTAGGAGACGGAAACCGAAACCGGGAGGCCCTCGCAATCGAGACGAGTCCGGATGAGTTGGACCGGATTCAGCATGCCAGCGATCGCGATTACGCAATGAGCAATCTGGAGCGCAACTCTGACCGGTTGCAAGAAGTACGAATCGCGCTTCGCCGCATCAAAGAAGGTACATTTGGAATCTGCGTCGGATGCGAAGAAAAGATTGCTCCGAAGCGCCTTGCCGCCATCCCATGGGCGTCATTCTGTATCGTCTGCCAAGAAGCTGCGGATCGCGAGCATGAAGCGCCCTGGAGCGAGATCGACACCTCACTCAGCATGGCGGCCTAAAAGAGGTTCCAGACTCGTTCTGTTCGCGCCGGCGCAATTTTTCTTGTAACCTTCGATGCAGGCCGGAATCCAAGTACACGATCATTTGGGATCTCAGCGAGATCCTACGGAGGCTAGATTTGAAGACTTCAAAGTTGCTGGGTTTGGCTTCAATCGGTCTGCTTGTCGCCGGGAATGTTCTCACGCTTGCCGGACATCAGGCGCTACATCAGAATCAGCACCATGTAGCTCGTGGGCTTCCTTGGTCAGCCGACGCCCGTGCTACGTCGACGCCAAGAGTAAGATGATGGCGATTGGGACAACCTGTTAGGGCTGGGTATGAGTTAGCCACGGCACATCGGTTCCAAGAATCTGACGGCACCCACTCACCGACGGCCCGGCCGTGTTCCCGAAGGTTACGATCGTCGCGCTCCTGGTCCGACAACGCGACCAGGTAACCCAGACCCGAACTAGGGGTTAGATATGGCGACTGCACGCTCCGGATACCACGCGGGGATGAGCGCGACCCAAGACGAGGATTATCGGGCTTGGGCGGCGGCTGCCGAGCATGAACGAGCAGGTTCTTCCAGGATATACGACGAACGACGCGTCGCCTTAGCGCTGAAGATCAGCCGCGAGTTTCTCATGGTCGACGCCCGACTTGCCAAACGTCGCTGCGCAAATCACGCTGTTGAGCGATCAGCAGACCCAGGTGACCTTTCCTCGATCTCCTCTAGATTTCCCGAACCCGTGTGCGACCATCCATCTCCATTTTGATGAAGGCTTTCTCGTGCCGCCAAGATCGTAATCGTAGAACGGTCTCCGGTCGTCTGCCCGGGTCCAGGTGTACTCAAACAGTTTTCTGATTCCACGTGGGAATTGCTATCGGCCGCAACAACATTGCAGTTCCTGGCGGTATTCGTGGCAGAATGTTGACGGGTCCCGCCACGGTCCCACGCACGACGGCAGGACGTGGGATTCAAAACACAAATGACCCTGTAATACATTTTGGCGAACCAAGTGCTCCATCATTGGTCCTGGACGTAGCACGCTCTACCGATTACACCCTTGCCATCGGCGAGTTGCTTGCTGCGACCAAAGATCTTTCGGAGAATACTTCGTGGAGCGACGCGGACTGGTATGCCGCCGATGAACGAGTACGGATCGCTCAAAAGCGCTGCGACATTGCACGGGTTGCGCTGTTTTGGCCAAGAAAGCTGAGTAGCATGGCGCAAGGGTGCCTCCGCGGCTAGCCGATTTACCGCCACGCTACCCATCCATCCAGGCCGGGGCTCTTCGGGCTCGATTCTTTCTTTGCCTTGCCGTGTGATGCCCCGTGGGGGCTACGGTGCCCCGGCAGCTACCTGTAAAGCGCTCGCCGCTGTGCAGCGGAAGACCTGAACCGGTTGTGTTCTGGCAATAGTGCCACCAAATGAATTTCGTACCGCAGGCTTCTGTCGTTATTGCGCCCGTTCACGCATTTCCACAACACCAAAGTGTCCGTTCGCGACGGAAGAAGAGTCTGAGAAGTTAAAGCCCGTTATCCCGAACACGGACGCGGACGCGAGATTGAGTCTATCGCAAGACATACCCAGATGCTTTCTGGGTCGGCCAGCAATTCTGTCGCGACGAGGCTATTCGTCCCGTTTGGGCAGTGTCGTGCTGGTCCGGGAATATCACGAGTTTCAGATGACCTCCTTCTCAGCCGGACTTGCGCATCCGCCTCGCAGACGCTCCGTCTTCGTAATATCCGTCGACTCGTCGGACCCGACTGCCTTGTTTCGAGTCGACGTTTACAGAGAATCCTCGCCGTCGCAGCAACCCAGTTTAGGAGCGATTCAACCGCGCGCGAAATTGGAGTTCGGTTGCCATCTTATTGGCCCTTATGTCGAGATTTGTTTAGACATTCGCTAGGCGCTGGCGCCCACGGCACCAGGTCGCCTTACAGAATGACGTGACCAAATATGGTCTCATAACCTCCTGTGGTCAGCGATGGGCGCGAGGCACGTTGCCTTTGTATCCCGCACGCTGAATCGCGAGATCCATCATGGATAGTCAGTATTTGGGAAATGGATTGAGATATTTGCGCATCGGGCGACGGGGCAAGTTCCTTAAAAACGGGAACGTCGCGGCTTGGCATTCGGGTTGCCCATAAAAGAGCGAAAACTCTCCTTCACTGTACTTTCCGTCCCGTGGCAGAAACCGTCCGACGAGGCAGAAAAGGGGAACAAATCTAAGGAGCCTGAAATGCTCGGGTGGACTATTCTTTTCGCGTTGATGTCGCTCAGTGGGGTGGTGGTTATGCTGGCCGGGCACCCAACCCCGTTCTGTCTCAAGACAGTGAGTTTCATTTTCGCGATGCTTTTCGTCTTTAGTCTGCTGACGCGTGCGGTTCGCGGCCGGTCTCACGGATGAACTTGCGGGGCTCCGCATGAAAGGTGATCCAGCCCGTGTCATTCTTGGCTTCTACTCTTCCGAGCACGTAGACGCCGAAAAAGCATACCAAACGATCGGCGCATTGGCCCGTGGAAAGGTGCGCCTGTTCTCCGGAAATGGCACGAGGAACGGCGCAAAACCGCGTGCCGGGGTTGAGGCCCACTACTCCGCTTTGCGTCTGGAGGGCGAATCGCTGGTGGTAGCCGAGGCTCGGCCGGCCAGGGTCCAGGACATTGTCCAGCAACTACAGAGTGTTGGTCTGCCGGCGGTGTTCGTATTGCGCGAGGATCTCGCAAACATTTCCAGCACGCCGGTGCCGGCAGAGGCGCCTGCTGGTTGGCTACCCCAAGACGTTGCCCGCAGGTGCGCCAAGCGGCTCGCGACGCCTGACCCATCCAAGCCTAATCGACCTCCGCTTGACCGGTCCAAGCGCTCGATCCTAGCGCGTTTGCGCGAAAGCGAACTTGCGCTGGACGCTGCCAGGCATGATCTGCTCGAAGCGGCCCGGCTCGGACATGCGATGACAACGTCGGCGGAATGGCTAATGGACAACGCCTACCTGATCCGGACCCAAATCGCAGAGACCCGGAGTCATCTTCCGCGCGATTATCCCGGGCTGCTTCCAGGCCTCCACGCGCGCTACACCTGCCCGGATGTGTACGATCTCGCTGAACATCTTGTCGCGGGAACGGACCATGCCCTGAATGAGGCCAACATAAAGGAGTGCCTCCGTCAGTACCAGACGGTTACCCCGTTGACCATCGCGGAGCTGTGGTTCTTCCCATTGCTGCTGCGCATGGCCTTGTTCGAATCTCTGGCGCGCCTGGCGTCTCGTGTCAGCCGCCGGCAACAGCTACGGGAAGTTGCCTATCTATGGGCGAATCGTCTGGCGGCCAGCAGGCGCCGCGGGACGGAGGCGTTTGGGGAAATGCTGGCGCGGCTGGAGACCGAGCCGTTTGCGCTACAACCGTGCTTCGTCACATCCCTGGCGGAACGGCTTCAGGATCAGGAGAGCGCACTGGGGCCCGTGACGCACTGGATCGAAGACCGCGGCAAGACGCCGCTCACTGACCTGCTGCGAAGTGAACACTCGGAGGAAGCGTCGGCGCGCATTTCGATCGCCAACGCGTTCGGCAGCCTTCGCGCCATCTCCAGACTCGAGTTCACAGAGATATTCGAGGCTGTCAGTCTCGTCGACGCCGAACTGCGCAACGACTCCTCGGGTGTGTATGCGCGCAGCGACTTCACGACGCGCGACCAATGTCGCCGGGTGGTAGAGCGAGTCGCTCGTGAAAGCGGGGTCTCCGAGCTCAATGTGGCTCGGCGGGCAACCACGCTCGCGGCCCGCCCCGGCGCAGCGGAGACCACACACACGCCCTACTATCTATTGGCGGACGGTGTTGCGGAGTTGGAAGCTTCGGTAGGAGCTCAAGTTCCCTTGCGAATCCGGTTGATTCGTGAGCTACGGCGTCGGGCGACACCGGCGTATCTCACTGCCGTCACGGGTCTCACCGTTTCTTTTCTGGCGGCGGCGCTCGCGTTTGCCTGGGAGGACGGGGTACACCAGCCAGTGCTGCTCGCCGTGCTCGGCGCGATGGCCCTGTTCCCGCTGGGCGAGTTATCGATTCAGATCGTGAACGCGCTGGTGATTTCCCTGCTTCCTCCCGACTTGCTCCCCAAAATGGATTTTCGGGAGGGGATTCCGCAGGAGGACGCCACGCTGGTGGTGGTGCCGATGATGCTGACGCACCTGGAAGGGGTGCGTCAGGAAGTTGAAAAGCTGCAAGTACGGTATCTTGCAAACCGCGAAGAGAATCTCTTCTTCAGCTTGTTTTCCGACTTCACGGATTCTAGGGAGCCAGCAGCTTCCACCGATGCCGCCCTGTTCGAGGCAGCGCGCGACGGGATCGACCAACTAAACGCGCACTATCCGGGCGGGCGGTTCCTCCTCTTCCATCGGCAGCGTGTTTGGTCGGAAAGCGAGGGGCGATGGATCGGGCGGGAGAGAAAGCGGGGCAAGATCGAAGA
>JBEKBK010000442.1:0-7369 GCA_050015435.1 Bryobacteraceae bacterium | reverse complement strand
CGAAGCCTCGTCCCGCGCGAGGGCCGAGCGCATCGAGACCCGGGCTATTCTGCGTTAGCCCTTTCGGCTTAGGCCATTTGGAGGATTGTTGCAGAGGGCCCCGGGATGTTAGTGTCCCTAACGGAGGCTTTACTTTGATCCGGGCGGGTTGTTCCTCCGACGACCTGCTTTCCCTTCGCGCGGTTTGCGCCGGGATTAAGCGGCGGGAACTGTAGCAATTTCCGCCGCTTCCGACTTACGATCTTGCTCGGAGGAGTGCCGGCAAATCGGCCACGCTCGGCAATATCTGAGTGTGTTTTTCATGGCGTAGACGCTCCGCGTTTGATACGCCCGACAGCACCCCGATCACGCCTCCCACCCCGGCGTTCGCGCCGGCTTGAAGATCCAGCGGCGTATCGCCCACCGCAACCACCTCGGCGACACCGTCGACCTTCGCCGCTTCCATGGCATGAAAAATCATGTACGGCGATGGGCGGCCTTGCGTCACATCGTCGCTGGTGATCGTCGCGGCGAAGTATTTCTGCCACCCCAGGCGATTGAAAATCGAGTCCGTAATTTCCCGATCGAAGCCCGTGGTGGTCGCGAGCAGTAATCCGCTTGCGCGCATCTTTTGGAACGCCTCTTCCGCGCCCGCGATGGGCGGCACCGAACTATAAACCGCGATAATCTGATCTTTGAAATTCTTGTAGACCGCCTCGATCAGTTTCGCCTGATCCGCTTCCGGCGCCGGACTGCGCAGTTGCACGAAATGCTTCACGACTTCGCGTTTTGACGCGCCCCGGACCTCATTAATCTCCGCCGGAGTGACAGTGATACCGTGCGCCGCAAAGGCGCTCCGCAGCGCTTCGGGCACATCTCCGCGATCCTGCACGATGGTCCCACCGACGTCGAGAACAACCAGCCGGAACGGCCGCACTTCAGGCGTGCGGGTACTTCCAGCAATGACCGCTGGACTCAAGGCCCCCGCCGCCGCCAACGTTTTCAACGTTTGTCTCCTGGAGCTAGTCAATTGATACTCCTGTCCGTAACTTACTGATTATACATTGCGGTCAGTCGTCGGTCTGAATTCTAGCGAGAATCACGGCAAGCCTGCTCGATCTGTTCGGCCAGTAGCCGGGCCTCGCGATTTCGCTCAATCCGCAATGCGCGCGCAACGATTAGAGCATCGTCCTTGGTCGGATTCTCAAGCGCCAGCTTGTTCCACAACGCGTGAGTACCAAAATCCGCGAACGCCCGTCGGTACAGGCTCTCCAGGTCCTCAGGTCGAGTCACGACGCCTTCTTCAACGGCTGGACCTCGATTTCAATGCGATCGGCCAAGGCATCCTCCGCGACTTCCAGGTCGTAACGGGCCTGAATGTTCATCCAGAGCTTGGCGGAAGTTCCGAAGTATCGCGCCAACCGGAGGGACGTATCGGCGGTAATGGCGCGCTTGCCGTTGATGATCTCCGTGAGCCAGTTCGCTGGAATCCGCAGAGCCAAGGCGACGGCGTTTGCAGTCACCCCGGCATCGGCCAGGACGGTCTTCAATACTTCGCCCGGATGGATCGGTGGAAGCTTTTTGATTTTCTTGGTCGTTTTCATGCCCCTTCACTGATTGTCCATTATTTCGAACTGGGGGGCGTCGCCCCCCGACATTGGACACACGGGATAATGGAACCAGAGGCCAACATGGACTGGACAGGCTGCGACGTTATCGAACAGGTTCCCGGGAAGGTCGGCGGTAGGCCCGTAATCAAGGGAACCCGCATTGAGCCTGAGGTGGTGCTGGCCGACGAAGAACACGGCCGCGCGCCCGAGGAGACCCACGCGAGTTTCCCCACGGTCACGGTCGATACGATACGAGTCATTCGCGCCTTCGCTCACGAACATCAGTTGACGCGGTGAACCGCCTCGTGGCGCCTCGCATTCTCGTTCCTTCCAGCTCGGTTGGAAACGTATTCACCGGCTTTGCCTACAATATTATTTCTATTTCTTGATGACGCATGAGATTATCTTGGGTACATCGTGATCTGATCGCGTAAAGACGCGGGCGTAAAGAATTCTACGCCTATTGCCGATTGTTTCGCCCATGCGGCCACTGTTAGCACTTCCTCTGTTGGTCCTTCTCGGCGTTTCACCAACCCCGTCATTCCAATCCAAACTGGTCGAATACGACGTTGACGGGACTGCAAAGTACGCCAACACGACGTGGAATAACGGAGCTGGATCCACAGAGCAGAGGCAGATCAGGATGCCGTTTCATGAATCGTTCGTTGCCCCGGCCGGGACGCTCGCTTACATTTCCGCGCAAAAGGTTAAGGTTCTATCAACCCCACGCTTGAACGGCTCGGTCGACGTTTTGTCTGATGGCGTAGCATAGCAGGAACCGTCCACGTCACCTTGCGCATTAACTCTCAGCTTGTTGGCGAAGCGACAGCGGACGCTCCATTCGGGATCGCGAAAGCCAGCCGCAAGGTCGAATAGATCGGCATGATTGCCTCCAGCGGTTCTAGCATTTGTGAACGTGATTGGTCGCTTCCTTCGTTAGACCGCCCCGATCTCTTTGATCAACGAGGAGTCTTGGAGGATCATTCACTTGTGCTCTTGAACGCGCCCCGCTGGTAGCCTCGCGGAATGCCTCGATCCGACGTTTGTACACTTTCGACACTTTTTCTAGGGGTTGGTCTGACCTATCTCTTCTCCGCGAATTGGGCGTTGGTCTTCCTCGTTATTGGCTCGCTTGGAATGCTGCTCTACGTTTGCATGGGTCGCTTTAAAATAATTGTTCATTATGCGGGATGGGGGCGCGGTCCTGGGGAGGACGCCTATGTTCCTGTAACAGGAACTGTGCAAGCCTTCATTGACGGCAACACTCCCGACGTGAAGGTCTCCGACATTTACTTCGGAAAGCATTACCCAGGCGAGCCTAGGCAGCTCAAAGTGGTTTATTCGCGCGGACGAGTTGGGGCAAGGAAGACGGCAGTCATACCTGAACATCACGTTCTGAGGTTGCCTTAGACGCCAGCGCTGGCACCACGATGAATCCTCAAAAGCCCTAAGCGTGGCACGAGGAGAAACCATCACGCGGCGCGATGTCGAGAACGGCTTAGTGGCGGTGCTTCGCCTCGATGAGATATCTGATCTGCTAGATCGAGACACGGACAGCACACAGATTCTTACGTTGCTAAGCGGTTACGACTTCGCCCGACTGCGCCCGGAAAAACTTTGCGAAATTCTTCTAGACGAATCTATCATCCCCGCCGGCGTTCCGCTTTACTTGACAGAAGCAGAGGTAAAGATGAGGGGTGAGAAATGGACGGTTAACAAATACGACGCCGACCCGTTCCCCTCGGATCCTCACGCCCACAACTATGCGCGAGGCCTGAAGCTGCATCTTGGTAACGGAGATCTTTACCAGCACAAAAAGAAGGTTTGCTGTGATCGCATCTCAAAGAAGGACCTGATCAAATTACGCGATCTGGTGATCCAGAGGAGCCCGTCGATCGCATTGCCTCCGCTGATGATCTGACAGCGTAGCCTCCTAGTTTCCCAAACCGGCACAGAGCTGCCCGAATTAATGAAATCGTTTGCCGGGATGGCCTCCGCCCGTCGCGTTCGCAGCACCCAGACGGCGATGTGCCCGCCTCCGCTCCATTACGTTTTGTGGCGCACAGCCTTATCGACGCCGAGCGCCTGCGAGAGCCCATATGCCAGCGAGCATGACGGCTCTGCCCCACTGCTCTCCAGGTCCCAAAGATGGCCTTATGCTTGCGCTAGCCGCAGCGGCCAAGCCATCGACGGTGAGTCTGGCGGAGAGGGGGGGATTCGAACCCCCGGTACCGGTTTTGCCAGTACGACGGTTTAGCAAACCGCTGCTTTCGACCACTCAGCCACCTCTCCGCGAGGTTGGAAATGCTCGGGTCGACAACAGGATCGTACCACAGCTCAGGGCTCTTTCGCGCGGCGAATCGTCGAAACCGCCACCTTGCCGTTAGGAAACGGCCACCGGCGGCTCCTAGCGCGTCTGCGGCACGGTCTAAGGCAACTCTGGATAGACGCCACGCAAACGAAAATGCTCACCCGGAGGTGAGCATTTTACGTCAACCCTGTCTTTGGCAGGGTGATGTACATGGGAGAATCAGATTCGACGGCATCGCAACCGTCAAAACCTGTGTGTGATTGGATATTAGGGCGTGCGGCAAATGTTGTCAAGGGAAAAACCTCCCGCCCCAATTCAGCCCCTAAACATCTAGACCATAAAGACTTACGCTCACGTGCGTTTCTGAGCCCGTTGTGGAAAACCCGTGCAGAACCGGGCATGCGCTCCCCGATTTTGGTTCTAAGGGCACGGAATACCGAGGCTTACTTGCCGCCGAGATGAAGCGTGATCATCGCGTGCGGGTCTTCCTTCCAACCCATCTTACGCGCCAGAATCCGATACCCGCCAAAGCCTATACCTGCCACAAGACACAGGACTATTACAATCCCGCTAAAGATGAAAATGTTGAGAACCAGCGTCGCGACGCCCTTGACCGGATCCAAAGGAATCCCGTTATTCCAGGTCAAGCTGGAGGTATAGCGCACCTGCGACAGCGCGCGCTCGGCTGCGTCGGGATCAGGAGGCGAAACCGTCACGGCCACCAGCGAACTAACCCGCCTGGCCACGGCTCCCGGGATCTTCGCGAACTGTTCATAGCGCTCTCTCGCCATGCTCGGGGTCGGATAACTGAACACGGCTAAAGTTAATAAGCCTTTATCTGTCTGGAATTTACCTAGCTGAGCTTCAGCCCCTAGATGAAATGCTGCGACGGACGGAGGGATCTGAGGGTCAAACCGTTCGAGCGACACCGGCCCCACGATGTAGCGTTCGGAGTTTGGGACCAGACCGTCTTTGGGCAGGAAGGCGATCAACGCGGGCAGGGAAGACTGCTCCAGCCGGGGGAGTTGGGCGTAGAAGTCTTCAAGATCTGCTTGCGCCGGAAATCCGGTGCCGGTGAATTGGAACACGTAATTTCCGTACGCGAAAATCACGCCGTCCGACGTGCTGACCGCAAGCGGCGCTGCCGTCGACGGCGTTGCGCCGGGTGGGCGCCGGGCTTCAAACAGGGCGAGTGCGCCGGTCGAATCATGCATCCGCCAGGCCGTCGCGGTGAAACGTTTTTGGGGTGAAGTGTACTCCGCCTGCTCGCTCGCCTCGAACCCGTATTCGTTGTACAGAGCCAAGTCCAGGACCGCGACGGTTTTGGGTGGTCCCTTCTTGAAAGATCCGATTTCGTCCGGAAAGATCGCAGCCTGCGCCGCGCCGCCCAGCAGGACGAATGCGAAGCCCACCGATAGTAACCGAGGCGTCACGCTCCGCAACATTTCTTGTACTTCTTGCCGCTGCCGCACGGACAAGGATCGTTGCGGCCGGCCTTATGCTGGGCAATCACGGGCTGCTTCTGCGTCGACGCCTCGCCGCCCAGGAATTGCAGCGCCGCCAGCTCCTTTTCTTTCTTGCGCTGAATAGTGCGCGTCAAATCCATGACGGAGTTTTGCGCGGCCAGCCGCTGCTCGCTGCTGGCGACTCCCACCGTTGCCGGTTCCTCGGATTCCTCTTCTTCGTCCTCCCACAATTCGGGGTGAGGAACCTGTGGCGTGCCGCCCATATCGTCGCTGCGCTGCATGAAGAACATCCACCGGATGGTCTCGTCTTCGATGCGGTCCATCATGTCCTGGAACAGGACATACGATTCCTTCTTATACTCGATCAGCGGGTCCTTCTGGCCATACCCGCGGAGTCCGATGCCCTCTTTCAGGTGGTCCATCGACAGCAGGTGGTCTTTCCACTGGTTATCGATAACGTTCAGCATGATCATGCGCTCGGTCTCACGCATGAGCTCGGGCCCGACCATCGCCTCTTTTTCCTGGTATTTCTGAACCAGTTGTTCGTTGATAGCTTCCTCGACCTGGCGGCGATCTAACCTCATCAGCTCGTCCTGCCGGATCTTCACGCCGAACTGGGTGAGGATGTCGGTCTCCAGGGCAGTCCAATCGTAGGTGCTGGAGTGTGCCCGTTCCGGGCAGCGCAGATCGATGAACGTCGCGACGATGCCGCTGATGATCTCGATGACCCGTTCCTTCTGATCCTGGCCTTCGAGCAGCGCGCGACGCATCGAATACACAGCCTGGCGCTGCTTATTCATCACGTCGTCATATTCGAGCACGTGTTTGCGCTGGGCGAAGTTCTGCGCCTCCACCGCTTTCTGCGCGGCGGCGATGCGCTTGGTGATCAGCTTGCTCTCGATCGGAACGTCCTCTTCCATGCCTAGGCGCAGCATCAAACTCTGCATGCGCTGGCCGCCGAAGATGCGCATCAAGTCGTCTTGCAAGGAAAGATAGAACCGCGCGCTTCCCGGATCGCCCTGGCGTCCAGCGCGTCCGCGAAGCTGGTTGTCGATACGCCGCGATTCGTGGCGCTCCGTGCCTACTATATGTAGTCCGCCGAGCGCGACTACCTCATCGTGGTCGGCCTGCCACTCACTCTTAAAGCGTCCGTAGACTTCTTCCCATTCCGCGCGCTCCGGCGTGTTAACCGCGCAGGTCTGCATGTAATCCGGATCTTTGTTCTGCTTGCGCAAAAACTCCTTGGCCGTATATTCGGGGTTTCCGCCGAGCAGAATGTCCGTTCCGCGGCCGGCCATGTTGGTCGAAACGGTCACCGCGCCCTTGCGGCCCGCTTGCGCCACGATAATAGCCTCGCGCTCGTGATTCTTGGCGTTGAGAACCTCGTGTTTCACGCCCATTCGCTTCAACATACCGGATAATTTCTCGGATTTATCCACCGAAATGGTGCCTACCAGCACGGGCTGCTTCTTTTCGTAGAGTTCCTTGATTTCCTTGGCCGCGTTCCGGAACTTCTCCTCCTCGGTGCGGTAGACGATGTCCTGATACTCCAGGCGCTGCATCGGTCGGTTGGTGGGGATGGCAGTGACCTCGAGCTTGTAAATCTTTTCAAACTCCGCGGCTTCCGTATCCGCTGTTCCGGTCATGCCGGCGATCTTTTTATACATACGGAAGTAGTTCTGGAAGGTGATGGTCGCCAGCGTCTGGTTCTCGCGCTGAATCTTGACGCCTTCTTTCGCCTCCACCGCCTGATGCAGACCATCGCTCCAGCGGCGGCCCGGCATCAGTCTTCCGGTAAACTCATCGACGATGATCACTTCATCGTCCTTGATCACGTATTCCTTATCGCGCAGGAACAACACGTGCGCCTTCAGCGACTGCTGCACATGGTGATTCATCTCCATGTTAACGGCGTCGTACATATTGTTCAGGCCGAGGAGTTTCTCCACTTTAATGGATCCTTCCTCGGTCAGCGCGACGCTGCGGTGTTTTTCATCGACTGT
>JBEKBK010000441.1:0-7407 GCA_050015435.1 Bryobacteraceae bacterium | reverse complement strand
TCATGCCTGAGCCGCAGGCCGCAGCGGGAGTGAATCCCAAGGGGTCTATAACCGACGTCCAGGGAGTCAAAGTCGGGCACTTCACCTACACTAAGCGCCCGACGGGATGTTCGGTGATTCTATTTGAAGATGGCGCTGCCGTCGGCTGTGACTTCGATGGCTCGGCGCCAGGCTCTTATCAAGCGGAGTTGCTGCAACCCGTCAGTTGTGTTCAAGACATTTGGGGCGTGGTCCTTTCCGGCGGCAGTTCGTACGGGCTAAACACCGCGCTCGGCGTGGTTCGCTACCTTGAAGAGCGCAAGATCGGAATGAGGATTCGCGGTGGCTACATGCCGCTCGTGGCCGGCGGCATCATCATGGATCTGAATGTGGGAAACGATCCGACCATCCGTCCAGATGCGGAGGGTGCTTATCAAGCATGCCTCAAGGCCGCCAGTGGTCCGATCGAAGAGGGCACCGTCGGCGGCGGTGCAGGCGGAACAGTCGGCAAGTTGTTGCGACAGGCTGGCGGGGGCGGCATGAAAGGCGGATTCGGCACCGCCAGCATTCGCGTGGGCGACGTGGTGATTGGCGCCGCTATGGTGTTGAACGGTGTCGGTGACATCGTGGACTGGCGCACCGGTAAGATCATCGCGGGCGCTCGCCGGGCCGATGGCAAAGGCTTTCTGAGCATCAACGAAGTCCTGGGACTTCCTCCGGATCATGAGCTCCGCGCCAGCCTCGAATTCTATGATCCCCCGCTGGGCAGCACCACCATCGGTGTGCTCGCTACCAACGCGACTTTCGATAAGACGGAGCTAACCAAGATCGCAATGATGGCCAACTGCGGCGCGGCCCGGACCATTAACCCTTATCACACGCCCGGTGATGGAGACATTCTGTATGCCGCTTCCACGCATAAATTGAAATCGGATATGTCGGTCTCAACGGCCGGCGCACTCGCGGCGCAAGTGGTTGCCGAAGCCGTTTTGCAGGGAGCGAAGATGGCGACTTCAGTGGATCGCTGGCCCGCTTATCGGGATTACACGCTGAAACTTCCACAATAGCCATGTCCCCAAAACATACAGCAAAGATCAATCGCCGCCAATTCAGTAGTCGCGCAGCCGCCTCGCTCGGCTTGGCTCTGGCGCATCCGGCGGTCAGCCCAGCCGCACAGTTGCCGCATCCCGCCGGGTCCCTCACAGACGTGCCTGGCATCAAGGCCGGTCACTTTACGCATCCCAAGCGTCGCACGGGCTGCACGATGATCATCATGGAAGAGGGCGCTGCCACCGGCGTGGATTTCGCCGGTTCATCCCATGGTGGCCAGCAGATCATCCTGCTGGAACCCGTCACGTCTATCCAATCCACTTGGGGCATTTCGATTTCGGGCGGCGGCGCTTTCGGCATGGCGGCGTCCTGGGGCTTGATGCGTTACCTGGCCGAACACAAGGTCGGATATTACGGTGGTACAGTGCCGTTGATCACAGCCGCTGTGATTTACGATTTCGGAATTGACGGCGATATGACCATCCGTCCCGACGCGGAAGGCGGTTACCAAGCCTCCGAGGCTGCTTCCAAAGGCGGACCGCTCGAAGAGGGCTGCGTTGGAGCGGGAGCAGGCGCCACCGTGGGAACGATGCTCACCAGTCAAGGTATCCGCGGCATGAAAGGCGGGGTGGGTACTGCCAGCGTAAGAGTGGGCGACGTGGTCGTGGGAGCCATGGCGATTGCGAACCCTGTAGGAGATATTGTCGACTGGCGCAATGGAAGTATCGTCGCGGGTGCGCGCCGCTCCGATAACAAGGGCTTCGTCGGGATTACCCAAGCTGTCATGAAGAATCCACCTAAATTGGTGCGGACATCTCCCAACGATATGGACGATCCTGTGTTTCAATCGGGAGTCGTCGGCGTGGTGGCGACCAATGCGCCTTTTAATAAAACCGAGCTGTGCAAGATCGCGATCAACGCGGGTGCAGGTGCGGCCCGAACCGTGAATCCTTACCATACCCAGGGCGACGGCAATACAGTGTTTGCGATTTCCACCAATAAAGTGAAATCGGATTTGTCATTGTCGGTAATCGGAACGATGGCGGCAGAGGCGCTTTCGTTGGCGATTTTGCGGTCGGCGATGATGGCCACCTCGGTGGAAAGCTGGCCTTCCTATCGAGACTACACCGCGAAGCTGAGGCGACGAGCATGAGCCGCTTTCCTGTTTTGCTCACTTTCGACCTGGACGGCGAGCTCTTATGGACCGCTCGGGATCCGAAGAACTGGGGCCGTCCGATCGCTCTATCGCAGGGCGCATACGGGTATCAGGAGGGCGTGCCACGCATTCTCGCGCTGCTCGAAAAGTACGGAATTCATTGCACCTTTTTTATTCCTGGAATGATTATTGAGCGGCAGCGAAAAGTGGTTTGTGACATTCACGCCGCTGGACATGAGATTGCACACCACAGCTATTCACACAAGTGGGTGCAGGATATGGAAGAGCCTGAGGAGCGTCAGGAATTCGAGAAGACGTCGGAGTTGATTAAGGGTCTTACCGGGTCCAAGCCCTTCGGCTGGCGCTCTCCCGCCGGCGAGTTCAGCAAGAACACCATGCGGCTGCTGCTCGAGTACGAGTTTCTGTATTCATCCAATTTTTTCGATCGTGATCAGCCCTACAAACATGTCGTCGACGGCAAGAAAACCGATCTGACCGAGTTTCCTTTTGCCTGGGTTCTGGATGACGCGCCGTTCTTCCTCTACAGCATCCAATTGACCGGACGAGTGATGATGCCGCCGTCCGCGGTGTTCGAACACTGGTCGGCGGAATTCGATCAACTCTACGCGGAAAAAAAAGCGTTTGTGCTGGCGATGCATCCTCAAATCATCGGACGCCCTTCGCGCATCACTCTGCTGGAGCGGCTGATTCAGCATATCCATAAGCATGAAGACGCCCAGTTTTATCGCTGTGACCAGCTCGCGCAGTCGCTAAAGGATTCCCTGTAGAGGAAATGTGGATAGCCTGTCCGGAAAAGTCGCGGTGATTACGGGGGCGGCTTCGGGAATCGGACGCGCCTCGGTGGAATTGTTTGCAGAGCTCGGTGCGAAATTGATTCTCGTCGACTTGCAGCCTAGCTCGGGTCACATGGCGGTGTGCGGCGACGTCTCAGAGGAACGGACCGCGATCGAGATTGCGAGACTCGCCACACAGGAGTTCGGTGGCGTTCACGTTCTGTTAAATTGCGCGGGAATCGACCTTGCCGCGCCCCTCGCGGAGGTCACGGTCGACCAGTGGGACAAGATTATGGCCGTAAATCTTCGGTCTGTATTTCTGATGTGCAAGCATATTGTCCCTCTGATGCGCGAAGCGGGAGCGTCCATCATTAATGTTTCGTCGGCCGCCGGTATTTCGCCCATCGCGAACCGGCCCGCATACATCGCCTCCAAGGGTGCGGTGATCGCACTGACGAAGGCTCTGGCGCTCGATCTCGCGCCGTCGATCCGGGTAAATTGCATTTGTCCAGGAGCAGTTGAAACGCCGCTCCTTCGATCGTCAATCCATTCGGACGCGGAGCGAGAGGCCGTGAGAGCTCGATATCCACTGGGGCGTATCGCACAGCCTGAAGAAGTTGCCAGCGTTGCGGCGTTTCTCGCCTCCGACGGAGCCTCGAACGTGACCGGAGCGACCATTCCGGTGGATGGTGGAAGGAGCATGGCCTGAGTGATAGAGAAATCACCGAAGGGCGAAAGTATCACGCTATTCAACGGCTCCATCCACACAATGGAGCAATCTCAACCGCTCGCTGAGGCGATTGTGATTCGAGATGGCCGGATTGTTTTTATTGGTTCCTCAGAGGAGGCGCGACGCGTCCAGGGCGGAGCGAGTACCATCGACCTGCTCGGCAGGCACGCGTTTCCCGGCTTCATCGATTCGCACGTCCACTTTTGGCGCAGTGGACTGATGGATCAGATGGTCGACCTTCGTCCCGCAGTGACCATCCGGGAAATCCAGCAATGGATCGGTGAGAAGGCCGCCGCAACCCCGCGTGGCCAATTGGTGATGGGCCGCGGATGGGCCGACACGAAGCTTGAAGAGCGGCGGTATCCGAATCGTCACGAACTTGATGAAGCAGCGCCCGATCACATCGTTTATCTGCTGCACATGAATGGTCATTCCTGTGCCCTGAATTCCCGCGCGATCGAGTGGCTGAAACTGGATCCTTCTACGCCAGGCGTCGAACGCGAACCCGATACTGGACTGCCCGCCGGTCCGCTCCGCGAGAAGATAGCGTTCAGTTCTCAAGTCAGGCTGATGACCTTGCTTGATCCGGAGGTGCGGCGCAAATGCTTATCTACGGTCTCGCAGCATGCCGTCGAAGGAGGTGTCACCACGGTTCACTGTCTCGAAGGTGGCCGCATTGAAGGCGATCCGGACGTGGACGCGTTTCTCGCTGCGCAGGACCAACTGCCAGTCTCGACGGTCCTGTATTACCAGATCATGGACCTGGATCGTATCCAAAGCCTCGGACTCCCGCGAATTGGCGGCTGCGTCCTGATTGACGGCAGCCCAGCGGCGCACACCGGCGCGCTGTATGAGCCGTATTCCGACAAGCCGGATACTAGCGGCCCGGAGTACTTCAAACAAGCCGACTTGAACGAATGGGTGTTGCGATGTCATCAGGCGGGCAAGCAGATCACAGTGCATGCGACTTGCGAACGTGCCATCGGGCAGATGTTGACCGCCTACGAGAATGCATTGCGAATCACGCCGCGACCGAATCATCGGCATCGCATCGATCATTTCTATTTCCCGTTGCGCGAGCAGGTGTGGAAAGCCGCGCAGTTGGGCGTTTGCGCCGGAGTCCAACCGTTTTTTGCGGAGCAGTTTCACGGCATGTACGAGCAACGGCTAGGGGCGGAACGCACCCGGCGCACTCATCCCTACCGTTGGTTCCTCGACGCTGGGGTCGCCGCAGGCGGAGGTTCCGACAGTTTCGTGACGCCGATCCGTCCCATTTGGGGGATTCACGCGGCGGTAAACCACTTTGAGCCCGAACAGAGAATCACTCCTCTCGAAGCACTGAAGATGTTCACTTCCACGAGCGCGTATCTCGGATTTGAGGAGCACGAAACCGGCACGCTGAAGATCGGTAAACGCGGCGACCTCGTGGTGTTGAGTGACGATCTCTTGAGAGTTGCGCCCGAGACGATCAAGAACGTGGCGGTCGAGATGACCGTTTCCAAAGGGCGAGTCACCTACCAGGTTTAATTGTGAATGAAAACGCCAACACATCGCTGGCCGCAAATGAACGCGGATAAACGCAGATCGAAAAGATTTGGCTTATCGGCGTATATTCGCGTTAATTTGCGGCTCGAAAGTGTTTCCCGCTAAAAATCAGATGATGCTACAAGGGAAGACAGCCGTCGTGACCGGCGCATCGCGTGGAATTGGAAAGGCGATCGCCCTTCAGTTTGCACGGGAAGGCGCAAACGTGGCGTTCAACTATCTCGAGCATGACGAAGATGCCAAACGCACGGCCGCCGAGATCGAGCAGATGGGAGTCCGAGTGGTTCACCTGCAGGGAGACGTTCGAGCGGATGCGTCCGTTCGGGCCCTGATCGATCGGACGCATCAAGAATTTGAGACCGTCGATATTCTCGTCAACAACGCCGGATCAGGATTGACCAAACCGTTTTCGACGATCACTTCGACCGAGTGGGATTCGATGCTGAGCATGCATCTCGGGGGAGTCTTTCTCGCGTGCCAACTCGCCGGTGAGTCGATGATGCGGCAAAAAAGCGGATCGATCATCAACATCGCGTCCGTGGCCGGGCAGGTGGCTTTGCCGCATCGCGTGATTTACTCGACGGCCGAGGCAGGAAAGATGATGTTTACCAAGGCGCTGGCTTGCGAATGGGCTCAATTCGGCATTCGCGTGAATTGCATCGCCCCAGGGACGATCCTCACGGATCTGGTCCGTCGCAATTTTGAACGTGGTCTGCTGGACGGGGACCGAGTGATCGAAAGAACGCCTCTGGGGCGCTTCGGAGAGACCTCCGAAGTCGCATCAGCGGCTCTGTTCCTCGCTTCGCCGCAGGCATCGTACGTCACCGGCCAGGTTCTCTTTGTTGACGGCGGCTGGACGTCCTGGGGCGGCTGGCCGGTCGCGTGACGCTCCCCGCTCAGACGCGCCCGAGTGCGGTCCGGTGGGAAATTCTCGGGCTCATGCTGCTGCTGAGCATGATTACGTACCTCGATCGCGTCAACATCTCGATTGCTGCGCGCCACATCACCGCGGAATACCATCTCGAAGACATCCAGATGGGCAAGATCTTTAGCGCGTTCATCTTTGCCTACGGGTTGTTTCAGGTTCCAGGCGGATGGCTGGCCGACAAGTTCGGTCCGCGTAGGGTCCTAACGTTTTCCGCACTGTGGTGGTCACTCGCGACCGCGGCTACGGCGTGGGTGGGGGATCTCGGCGGCCTCTTGCCGGTAGTGCTCTCCCTTGGTTTCGTTCGATTCTGCGTCGGGATGGGCGAAGCGGCCGCCTGGCCGAGCTTCAACCGAACCATCGCTGCGTGGATGCCGATCAAAGAACGAGGCCTCGCCACGAGCATCCCGCTCGCGGGAGGCGGCGTGGGCGCCGCAATCACACCGCCCTTCATCGCGTGGCTCATGTTGACCTATGGATGGCGATGGGCGTTTCTCATCTCGGCTCTTCTGGGTGTCGCAGGCAGCGCGATCTGGTACTTGCGCTCACGCGATACACCGGAGCAGCATCCGGGCGTCAACCAGGCCGAGCTTGAAATCATTCACGCGGACTGGCCGGCCCCGTTGAAGACCGGCGCCCGCCGCGTACCCTGGCAGAGTCTGCTCGCCGAAAAAAATATGTGGCTGCTGTTCCTGAGCGCGATGACCTGCGGATACATGGTGTACATCTACATGACCTGGTTCTTCACATACCTGGTCGAGCAACGTCACCTCACGCAAATGGCGAGCTCGTACTACACCATCGGGCCGTTCATCGCGATGGCGATCCTGACGCCGATTGGCGGAATGGCTTCGGATCTGATCGTCAGGAAGGTTTCCCTGCGCTGGGGCCGGCGCTTGATTTCGATGGGCGGAATGACGGCGGCGGGTATTTCACTCATCATTGGAGCGCGTGTCGAAAGTATCGCGATCGCGATCTTCTGGCTCTCGTTCGGGGCGGGAGCGATCTATTTTGCCCTCGCGTCGCATTGGGCGACGACCATCGATATTTCGCAAAAATACGCCGGCACCATCAGCGGCGTGATGAATGGAGGCGGCAATGTGGGCGGAATCATTTCCCCGATTCTCACGCCGTTCATAGCTCGACAATTCGGGTGGGTGCCGGCGCTGGACGTTGCCGCCGTCACGATTCTATGCGGAGCCATGATCTGGTTCGCGATCAATCCTCG
>JBEKBK010000440.1:0-7410 GCA_050015435.1 Bryobacteraceae bacterium | reverse complement strand
AACCGGGTAGCGTCGAACGCCAGGATCCCAACCTTAAACGCGTACGGCATGCTGTCGGACCGTTTGAGAGAACGTTCGAGGATCGGCTTGCCGAATCCGGAAGCTCCGATGATCTGATAGGGAGTGTCGGGGCCGATTTCGACCCAGTTCCCCTCCGGGTAAACCAGGAAGAGGCGATGCGCGGAATCCGAACCCATCTGCCCGCCGATCAGGGAATGGATGTTGAAGTGAAGCTGCCCAGCGGCAAGGGCAGCCCGGTCCTCGTCGACCACCAACCGCACCTGCCGCGCGTATAGATCCACGACTTTGGGCAGGCGATCTCTCCGTTCGGCAGCTCGGGCGAATGTGTCTTCAAAGCGCAGGAGAACTTTGTCCCGAAGCGACCGCAGACCGGAATTCATAATGAAGAAGGAGAACCCAGGGCCTTGGTAGGTGGCGACTTTCTTCGCCGTTAGGCTCTCATTTCCCGTGAGTAGACGGGTATCCGCGATGCCTACCAACCCGTCCTCGACCGTGATTCCGAGGCAAAACGTCATGCGGGTCTCCGAGATCTTGAGTTATACGCGCAAAACGGAGTGCGGCGCGAAACAGCCCCTGACCGTGTTTGAGGTGCGCGCCGCACCCTTTGCACTTCTGAGGAACACGCGCAAACCGGAGTGCGGCGCGAAAAAGCCCTTGACCGTGTCGGAGGTGCGCGCCGCACCCTTTGCGCGTTATGCCGAACGTTCATCACTCCCCGTCCATTGGCCAAAGAAGTCGCACCGAATGCATTCATCGATTTTGTTCATTTTCCCTTGCAGACCGTCCAGGAACTCGTGCATCCCACTCGCGAGAATCGCATCTACCCGCGCGAAATCGAGCTCGGACTTGAGCAGCCCCAGACGCTGCTCGGATGCGCAGGAGAAGGTGTCCGGGCTGGTTCCGGTGATGTGGTGCAGCGCCCGATCCGCCCGGCCGATGGAGTAACGAACTGCGCGCGGGAAGCCATTATCGAGCAGCAGAAACTCCACCAGGCGCGGCGGGAAGATCCGGCCGTGCCTCTGCCGGTACATCTCGAATCCGCTGACCGATTTGAGGACCGCGGCCCACTGAATGTCATCGTACGGCGTACCGACGTCGCTGATCGACGGCAGCAGAATGAAATACTTCACGTCCAGCAGTCGGGTGGTTTTGTCGGCCCGTTCGAGCGTGCGTCCGAGGCCGATGAATTGAAAGGCCTCGTTGTGCGTCATGGTCGAATCCGTCACGCCTTGAAACTGCGTGCAAGCGGTCCGGATATTGTGGAAGAACTGGGGGAGAACGTCCGTCGAAAGCGGCCCCTTCGATCCTTGAATCAGGAGATAGAGCGCGTTCACCTGCTCCCACATCTCACTCGAAATCGTCTCGCGGACGGAGCGGGCGTTCTCGCGGGCGGCACGGACGCAGGAGAAGACCGAGTTCAAGTTCTTCGGATCAGAGGTCAAAAACTCGACCACGTTTTCCTGATTGGCCTCGCCGTAACGCTCGGCGAAAACGGCCCCATCGCCAGTCGTATCCACGATCGCGCGCCACTGGTTGACGTCGGACGCGGGCGAATCGAGCATCAGATGGAGATTCACCTCGATGAAGCGCGAGACATTCTCGGCGCGTTCAATGTAACGTGCCATCCAATAGACTGAATCCGCTACGCGGCTCAACAGCGGATTCGTTCCATTCGACGTGCCGTTCAATTAGACTGCTCCATTCGTTGGACCGTGTCATCCGCGGGCGCCAGCACCCAGGTATCCTTGCTCCCACCACCCTGCGAGGAATTCACCACCAGCGATCCCTTGCGAAGCGCAACGCGTGTCAGTCCGCCGGGCAATACATACATTTCCTTGCCGTAGAGAACGTACGGCCGCAAATCCACATGGCGGCCCTCAAAGTGATCTCCAGCGATGGTAGGCACACGGGAAAGCCCCAGCGTCGGTTGGGCGATGTAATTCCGCGGGTTGGCTTGAATCTTAGCTGCGAAAGCCTCGCGCTCCTCCTGCGTGGAATGCGGACCCACCAGCATGCCATATCCTCCGGCTTCGTTGGCGACCTTCACCACCAGCTTTTCCAGGTTCGCCAGCACGTGCTGCCGGTCGGAATCGCGCCAGCACAGAAACGTCGGGACGTTGGGAAGAATCGGTTCCGCTCCTTCGTAATATCGGATCATGTCCGGAACATAGGCGTAAATAACTTTGTCATCCGCCACACCGTTGCCTGGCGCGTTGGCCAGCGCAACTTGGCCGGCTCTATACGCCTCCATCAATCCCGGTACGCCGAGCAGCGAATCGGGGCGGAACGCCTTCGGGTCGAGAAAATCATCGTCGATGCGGCGGTAGATCACATCCACGCGTTCCAGCCCCTTGGTGGTGCGCATGAACACGCCGGCAGCGGTCACCACTAAGTCGCGGCCTTCCACCAATTGCACGCCCATCTGTTGCGCGAGAAAACTGTGTTCGAAATACGCGGAGTTGTAGATGCCCGGCGTCAGCACCACGACTTGCGGGGGCCGAGTGCCCATGGAACGTGCCGCGCCCCTGTCACAAAGGGACTCGAGCATCTCCAGCAAACGGCTGGGATAGTCGTTCACCGGCCGCACCGCCAATCCTTCAAAGACCTGGGGGAAGATGCGCTTCAGCACTTCCCGGTTCTCAAGAACGTAGGACACGCCCGAAGGAACGCGCAGATTATCTTCCAGCACGTAGTATTGCCCATCGCGGTCGCGGACCAGATCTGTCCCGGTGATATGGCACCAGATCCGCCGCGGCGGGTTCAACCCCTCACATTGCGGGCGGTAGGAGGCAGCGGAACGGATCACTTCCCGCGGCACCACGCCGTCTTTGACGATTTTCTGATCGTGATAAATGTCGTCAATGAACTCGTTCAACGCGTGGATGCGCTGGCACAGCCCGCGCTCGATGCGGTCCCATTCCGCGGCTGGAACAATGCGCGGAACCAGGTCAAACGGGAAGATTCGCTCCGTGCCGGCGGAATCTCCATAGACATTAAAGGTGATGCCCATTTGCAGCAGGAGCCGGTCCGCCGCATCCTGGTAGCGGAGCAGTTGCCCATCCGACAGATTCTGGATCGTCTCGATCAGCAGACGGGCATAGGGGCGCGGGCGGCCTTCGGCCTCAAACATCTCGTCGTAGAATGCACCGGCTTCGTAGGATTCAAAATCCACAGTGACCGTCCCGAGCCCAATCTAACATGGTGGCCCAAGTACGGACTCGGCGGCAAACCAAAATATTTTATAGGAGCGATTCCGTTCGTTGATACTGACGGCGCCGGGAGAGAGCTACAAAACCGGACGGATCGGCGTCCGAGTCGCTAGCCCCTGAGAAGCCCGGACCGGGACGAGTTCCCTAGGAGCGACGCGCGGCCGCTCTGAAAGAGCCTTGCTCAATTGTGCCAGGTCGTCGGCAAGAGTAGTGCGTTCGGGCAGCGTGCTTAAAGCGCGGTTGAGATGGGAGACCCAGAAGCCTCTGTGCCCAAAGAGAACGCCGAATAGGCCGACCGAGAATTGATGCTGGCTTCCATCCCGCATCGAAATAATCACGAGGTCGGGTAGCGGGAGAAATCCCCCGGCCAGGGTCATGGACCAGCCCGGTTCGACCGTCAAGACGTCGTGAAGGTCGATCTGCTGGACCTGATCCGGCAGGCCAAGCTTCAAGATGAAGCGATCCTGAACAGAAAGATCCCCAAGTTTCATTGGCTTACCGGCTGAGACGCAAAAGTTGGACGTGGACATTTTGACCGCCAAGTAGACTATCGGCCGGGGCTTTAACCAGCAATAGGGTCCTGACCGAATTTTCTAAGGCTTTTTGCGGATGCCCCAAAATGGGGGGGCAGCCCTTATGCCCCCTGGTACCTGGAATGCTCCTACGTCGCCATGCGGGAAAAGTTTTACGGACTTCTTAAAGAATATTTGATGGCTCTCCATGAATGCGATCTTTGTCACGAGCAAGTTTTAGCGGCACCGGAAGGAATTGAGCGGGAAAAGGCCCGAGGTAAGTTGGAGCCGACTCGAAAGCGTTGCGCTGCGCTCCGGCGAGAGATTCGGCGTCATCCAGACGTCGACACGCTGCCCCGCGCGAGGTGCGCCTAATCGCTTGCCGGGTGCGCCAGAAGACGCAGGCGGGTAATGTATCCTGCGATCGAATTCGTGCGACCTGCTATGCGGCCGGAGAGAGATAGCCGCTCCTCGATTGTCGCAATCCAGCTTCGGAGGGCCGCTTCGTTTCCCTCAAAATTCCGCGACGCGCTTGACGTTCGACTGAACGAAACCATAGAAGGCATTGAGGAGCCGGGTCTCGCCATCCCTGATCCGCTCGACGAGATCGTCGTGGATATGGCTCATCTCCGACCTTGGCTGATCGATGTCTCGCTTCGTTGCGGGTGCTTCGCCATTTTCCATAAAATCACCTCAAGCGCCCAGAGTCAGGCGTTGGGGCGGCTGGTGGGATTTGCAAGAACAGCCGCTCTTTTAGTTGGTATAACTTACTGATTCTACGTTCATGGATGGAACGCTTGGAGCATTTAGAGCCGCCAAAAACGCCTAGTTTGGGACACGGATGGGACACGGAGACACTAATCGCCGGTACCTTCGACCACACGTCCGAATTCGTCTAGATGGCGGCGTCTCCTTGCAGTTCACAACGCCGCTGGCCCGCAGCCGATGGTTCGCAAGCACGCCCGTCACTATCGGAATCGTAGTCAAGACGCCGACTGCCACGAGCGCCCATCCTGCCCACTTTCCGCTGATCTTTGGTGAGCCGATCCGAAATCAGCAAACCGAGGCCAAGGCCAAGCGCAGCCCGCGTTCCAGCGATCAACATGATCTCTGGAACGGTAAGACTTCTCTCTGTCAAAACCTTGGGCCCTAGAGTCGCATGACCCGTAATCCACGGTACGCCACGCAGATTTCTGATGGGCGGAATCGCACCCGATCTGCGAATTCGCCCCAATTGCCTTACCTTGCCGCAACACCACAGTTTCTCCACCGTCAGACGGATCGGTCGTCAGGCTGGCCACTCCAGCACCCTCAGCCTGTGGTTATCCCCGCTGTTCACGGGGTGTTTAGGGGACTGCTCAAAAGTTTGGTCAAGGCAAACCTCACTTTCTACGGAACCGATTGTACACCGTCGCCTACCCGAGAACCCATGAAACTCTGCGTTCTTCAAGACGAAGGGCGGAAAACACTGGAACCCTCGCACGGCTTCAAAGGCGGAACGTGCCACCGTTACATGTGACCACGCCTTGCCGTCCTCAGTGTGGAACGTGACGATGTAGGTTCGACTGGGCACGCCCACAGCGTAACGCAACTCACGGACAATGGCTTTATCGGGTGCTCGGTTGACGTGTGAGTACTTGTAGGGGCGACAATGGACCCGCAAACTGCGTTCTGGATTCAGTTCGGCACCAGTATCGAACGGCGCAGGTTTGGGCACGACCGTTTGTTGGACTTTTGTTTATTTGATCGGGATTTGGAAATCCACGAGGCACGCGTCCCGCTCCCTTCAGACTGTCATCTTTTCATTCGGTCATCAATAAATTGCTGACAAGTAGCACAGTCAAAGCCCTTCTCCCCCTCAATCGAACAAAATCCGCTGGTTCCAAACTGGGGGCCAGTACAAGTTGCAAGCAATTTACGCTCGAACGCATCCCACAGTTCCTTGTAGCTGATGGGATCACCGGGTGGCTCTGCTTTGCCGCCCTTGTTAAGGTACGACACGAGCAGGTAGCAGCGTTCATACTTCGGACTGTAGTGGTTCTCCCATCCCAGGATTTCGACGTTGCCCTGTCGTTTTCCCTCTACCAATCCGACTGCTGCGGTCCACTGATCGGCACGAGTGGCGCACTGCATCATGCGGTCCCAATTATTCCCTTTCCCTGTCTCGGTTGGAGAAGCCCGGACCACCTCTTGCTGGTCCGCCCTTGCGCTCTTTTGTTTGGAATTGGCACCTGTCTGAAGCTGACAAGATGTGAGGGCCACTCCGCTTAGGATAGCCGCCCAGAGAGAGATTCGTATACCGTGCGCCGCACTGTTCATTGATGAACTCGCTCTCGGACACGGGCAATGACCTTTGAAGGAACCGCTGGAGAAGGGCGGTCGATTTCCGGCGCTTCCATAAAGATGAACCTCACGCTTTCCACTTCGTAATCACCTTTGCCGCGATTCTCTCCTCCCAACGTTTCTCCCGGCAAGAAGACAATATCGCCCGGTCTAGGAAAAGCTGCGACTCTCTCTAATGGAACCAGATTGATCCCGCCTTGCTCGTCGGAGAATTCGAGGCAACCTTGGCTGACACCTTCTATTTTTCTCCGTGCGGCTCGATCCTTCCGAAACTCTCTAGCAAGTTGCCAAGTGCCCGCCGTAAGTAATGGGAACCCAAGAATCGTCACCACGTCGGCGACAAGACCAACAATCGGATCAGACCAAGGAAACAGCATGAATTGACGCTACCACGTCTGGTCAGAGATTCTTTGGTACCGGTTCGTTCAGCCATTCCCTTAGCAATGATTCCTCTAAGACGCTGAACTCCCCGCCCGTTTCGAACAGCCGAACCTTGACCTTGCTCCTGACATTCCGATGGATGCGGTTCTTCTGAGGGCTTCCTAGAGACGGACTTGGACCCGTTTTTATTGGTCGAGGCGCAACCGGCTCGAACCGGGGCAGACCTATCGAAGGTAACGCTGCCTGGACCCGGTTGGGCTTTCATGCGTATCTATCCGACCGTTGGTTCCCC
Source organism: Bryobacteraceae bacterium (assembly GCA_050015435.1). GTDB lineage: Bacteria > Acidobacteriota > Terriglobia > Bryobacterales > Bryobacteraceae > Palsa-187. The sequence continues at coordinate 652 of JBEKBK010000440.1, read as the reverse complement.
ACCAACGGATAGTCTGGGTTTTGAACTCGAAGATCATGATCGCAGGATCGTCAGCGTACTGTCGGAGATACGTATCGGTCATCTTGAATCCTGCTGCACTCTTGCCTTGAGGGAAATCCTCACGCAGGTGCTTCATGGAAAGGATGAACGCTCGTATTGTATCCCCCGCATCAACAACAATCGCAAAATACGGAACACATTTAAAAGCAGCACACGCCGCCTCCGCTTTTGCGAAGTTGTCGCTTGGAATGCTGACGTAATCTTGTTCGGTCTTTTCCTTTCGGCTACGGCTCTTCACTGAAATCCCCATGACTTCGTTCGTGTGCGGATTACGGGCGATGATATCTATTCCAGTGTGATCCACAAGGGCGCACTCAAAGCCATACTTCGACAGCCAATAGAGCACCGTCGCCTCTCCAAAGTCCCCGGTGATCCTAGCATGTCGAGTGCTTTTGTTCACGTCCATTGTGTTACCTCAAACTCCTGTCAGGAACCCGAAAGCGCCAGAGGTTCATGCTCCCGCCAATTCAGTGATACCGGCCCTATGCACAGGATCTTGATGGGTTGACTACAAGGTGAAAGCGGTCAACCGTTTGGGGACTCTGAGAATCCTGCGGTAAAACAGGTTGGAGTAGCGAAGATAGCGCTTCGC
>JBEKBK010000439.1:0-7449 GCA_050015435.1 Bryobacteraceae bacterium | reverse complement strand
AAACGATGATCCCGATTTGTTCCGGATCAACGTGAACGAACGCACCTTGACCCAAAGACTCGCTCTTTATATGCAAGAAAATCTTGCGGAGTGGAGGGTGGACTGTGAGTACAACAGGCATGGCGACATTCCAAAACGACTTGATACACTGAGGCGGAAGCGCAGGGAAGTTTTCCCCGACATCATCGTGCACCGGCGTGGCGTGGCTGGCCCAAATCTGCTTGTCATCGAGGCTAAGAAATCATCCGATCTCAACCCCGACAGTGAAGCGTTCGATTATCTGAAGCTGCGAGAGTACAAGCGAGAGTTTCGTTATCGCTCAACGGCCTTCGTAGTGTTCTTCACCGACGAGATCGCACCCAACTACAAGGTAGACTTCAAACTTCCCAAGGCCCAATTTGCACGCCCACGGCGGATTGGGACTGGAGCGCAGGCCGCTGGGCGTCCGAAGAGTCGCCGGTCACCTGGATCGAGAAAATCCTGAGCAACTGTTAGTTGAGGAAGGCACTAGACATCGAGGTCCAGCGGGCGGCACTCCATCGCATATGCGTCTGGAGCCGACAGAATCAACGTTGCGCCTTGTGAAACACGAAAAAGAACACGGCCACGGTCAAGGCACCAAACGCATAGATGATCGACGAAAACAGCGTCACCGCAGGAATCAGCCCTCGCATCACGTTCAGCAGGCTGAAAATAAAATCCCACACCAGAAGGACTGTTACGAGGACCGTTCCGATCACAGCCAGCAGCGCCGCATTTTTGAGCGTCATGGTCGAAGTATGAACGCTCTGAGCACTACCCGCAAGGGCTGGGTCCAACGTCGCATCATGGTGTTCCTTGGCGAACGTGCATGGTAGTACCGCCAGCACGCACTGCATCTCCGTCGATTGCAACGGCTTATAGCGGCTCCACTTCGGACGATGCCCGATTCTCTTCACCGCCCATCGGATCAACACTTTCCTTTGACTCTTCCGTCTTGGAATATTTCTCCACGTAGTACGGATTTGCCGCCATCGAGAACTTCATGTTGACGGCATCTACCCTGTACAGATGGCAGTTGGCAAGTTCGGCGGTGGCCAACTCGAAGATTGCTACGGTTGTTCCGGTGCCGAGTTTGCTTCCGTAAGCTATACCATCATAGCCAGCGTTGCGGAACGCCTCAGCCAGGACCTGTGTTGGGGCGTAGTCAGCAACATCATCGATCCGAGTGACTGGTTCCGAGAAGGCACGGTTGATGCTTCCCCATACGAGTTCTTCTCTTTTGCCGGGTTCAGGTTCCCGCTCCTCCCCGAAGACGACGACTGTCCTCCGTGCCGAATCAGCGGAGCAATCGACAACAGACAAGTCTCTCAGCATTACAAACTGAGCGACGGAAACATAAGAGCCGATCCAGGGACGGGTCTCGGCCATCGCTGTGTCCCGGTCGGTCGAGAAGTACAGGCAGGGAATCCCCTTTGGGTTCACCCTGCCCTCATTCGCCCGATCCGGCAACGGCGTCATGCGGCTCGGAGAAAAAGGATTTTCTACGTCGAAGGTGATCTCCTCCAGGTTTTGGTCAAGCACCGTCTGCGTGCGCCACTCAAAGCCAAGCTGCGCTCTCCACAGCACAGCGCCCTTCTTGATGAAGCTCTTCCGCTTTGCGCTAGTCTCTACGACTGTATCCAGGAACCGTTGGCTCTTGGCGTCCAGAATGTGCCTCGCTTTACGCATGACGAAGCGTGAGAAGTCCCAGTATTCTTTCCATGATTCAAATTCTGCCACTCGTTCACCGCCCATTCGTTTCACAAAGGAAGGAATCCTTACTTCACCCCCAACTTCGCCGCCAGCGCCCTTCCCGCTTCCTTGGCAATCTTTTTGGCTTCGGCTTCAGATGCTCCATTGTTGATGGCGCGAGTGTAAGTGCGTTTCTCTTGAGCGGCGACTTTTGATTCTGGCGTCTGACTGTACTTCCTCCCACGGGCGGTTCGAGCACCCGTCCCCCGAACGTTTCCGGTCAGCCGATTGTATTCGTTCATCAGTTGTGAGACCGCTTCTTGCGCTTCAGCCGCCTTCGCCTCTAACGGCGCGAGTTTGGCCCGTGCATCTTCCAGCGTCTTTGATGCGACCTTGCTCTTTTCGAGGGCGGCGATCAACTGCTCCTGGATGTTGCTGAGTGTCACCTGTTCGGCCATGAATAAAAGATAGACGATCATACAACAATTGTCAAAGAGATTGTTTATCAACACGAGCCGCATGAAGCTCAAAGACAGCCCCAATGACCAATCTTATCAATGAGTTGATGTTGCAACTTGGCATCATTAATCAATTTGACAAAGATGACCATAAGCGTCTACAATTAAGAAAGATGAAAGATAAGCCGACATTCAAGTTGATCAGAGTCGGTGATTTTACCATCAGCAAAGATGGCGTCATTTACAACGATCTCCGAGACGACGTAGAAGAACACATTCCCGTTTGTTCACCGCTCTTTATCAAGGCAATCACCCGCAACAAAGACGGAAACGACTGGGGCAAACTGCTTGTCCTCGTTGATCCCGAGGGCAAGGAGAAGCAGTATCATATGGCTTCTTCTAAAAATCAGAATGTCATTCTTTCTGATCTTGTTCATCGCGGATTGGTTCTTTCATCTCATAGCCGGTCACGTCATCTTCCGGGTCAGTACCTCCGTTCCGTTTCACCTCCGAACATGATGCTGTCAAGTTCGATGCCGGGATGGGTCAAGAACAGCTTCGTGTTGCCTTACGCGTCATTCGGGCCGGATGAGGTCGTCTTCTCCGGTGATCCGAACATCGGTTTCGGGTGCCAGGGCAACTGGAAGAGGAACGTCGGAAAATTGTGTTCGGGCAACAGCCGCTTGATCTTTGCGGCTTCCGTCGCATTCGCGGCTCCCTTGGTCCGGGTCCTTGGAATCGAGGGCGGCGGGTTCCACTTTCGCGGCCTCTCAAGCAAAGGGAAAACGACTGCTCTTCAAGTGGCTGCTTCGGTCTGCGGGAAGGTCGCGACGGCTCCAGGCGAAGATTCCTACCTGTTGAACTGGAAGTCCACGGCGAATTCGTTTGAAGAGGTCGCACAATCCCACAACGATTGCGTGATGGTGATCGACGAGCTTGGACAAGCGGACCCGAAAACGGTCGGCGATGTCTGCTACACCTTGGCGAATGGCCAGGGCAAGGCGAGGATGGGTCGAGCGAAACGGTCATGGCGGGTTCTCTTCATCACGAGCGGCGAGGTTTCGTTGGCGGAACACATGGCGAAGGCAGGTGTCTCAACAATGGTCGGACAAGAAGTTCGACTGCTGGAGATCGCCACCGACTGCTCCGAGCATGGGCTATTCGAGAACATCCACTCATCGAAGACGCCAGCCGACTTCTCGAACCGAATCAAAGCAGCGACGGCGAATCATTTCGGAACACCGTTTCAGAAATTTCTCAACCACCTGACGGCGAACACCGAGGAGATTGAGTCGCGTTGCCGCGCTCACATGGATTCGTTCGTCCAGGTAGTGATGCCCCAGAATTCGACTGGCGTCGTCCCAAGAGCGGCGCTGCGTTTTGCCCTGGTCGCCGCTGCCGGTGAACTCGCCACGGAACTCAGGTTGACCGGGTGGCGGAAGGGCGAAGCGCACCGAGCCGCAAAGAAATGCTTCCGCTCTTGGTTGGAGCACCGCAAGACATTCGATCCTGTCGCGATGGCGGTGGATCGGGTGCAGAAGTTCATCTTGGAGAACAACTCAAAGTTTGAAGTTGTCGGCGGTGGGGTGCATTTAAACGGGAGCAAGGCGGGCTACCAGAAGAGAGGCAAGTTTCTGATCCTGCCGGATGTCTTCCGAGACTTCGTGTGCGCGGGATCGAATCCGGAAACCGTTGCCGATGCTCTGGAACACGCTGGGTACTTGAACACGTCAGGACCGAATCGCAAGAAGAAACAGGAGCGCATCGGCGGCAAGTTGGGATACTTCTACTCAGTTCCGGATTCGATTCTGAAGGCGGAATGAACCGGGAACCTGTAAGCACCGTAATCAGCGTAATCATGTCATCGAACGTCATTGATGGTCCGGTAGCGGTTTGCCGGAAGAAGGCAGAACTAGCGGTAGTCTCGTTCTGAAGTGCGCGTACTGTGATTGCAGTGATTACAAATTAGCCGACTTGTGTGCTGCCCACCATCGCCAGTACTGAACCGTCGAACCGAGCGCCGCCTTTCGCAATTGCTGCTACCGACCCAACATCAATAGGTAAGAACTCCATCAAGCTTCATTCGCCTTCGATAATATAAGAACACCTTCATGGCATCCTGAGTGGTGGGGAACTCGCCAGATACTTTTCCGTTTTCCAAAAGGCGACGAACTTCGGCTTCGGTCAGATGCTCCGAGCCACATTTGGCTAAGAGGGCGACAATCTGCCGAATTTGAGGAGTCTGTAGGACGGTACTCGACCGGAGAACGTGATACACAGCATTGTTGGTGCCCCAGTCATCATCCGTGTAGAAATACTGGAAATCCGGATCAGGCTTCGGCAGCAAGGCTGCTGCGCCGCCGACCGACCGTATGAAGTTGTCCCAAAGATCTGGCACACGTCGCTTCAACACGCCTGCGAAGTGGGCCTTTAGCTGAACGGAAGCCCCCCAGTATGACCAACGTGGTTTCGGAACCCACAATACGTTCATCGGATGGAGTTCCACGACGCTCACACTCCGAAGGACATCAGGACGTTTAGCCGTTAGCATGGCATTTCGATGAGCAGCTACATCAATCAGATGGGCGGTGTGGAACCCAGCGACGTTCAACAGATCAAGTTTGCGCTTGCGTACCGCGTTGTGCTCAAGCGGCAGCGAAAGGACCCATTTTCCGAAAGCCGTGTCGGTCGGAGGATCGGAATGCAATATCGCTTGTTGCACGGCCCATACAGGAGATAAATCCGAAGGCAGAACTCGCAGCCCTTGAATGTCGCATAGAATTCCACGCGACAAACCTCCATGTCGGCGAACGATTACCACATCAGTCGATTCGACACCTTCGACGATCCATTTTGACCAAGCCGTAAGGCGCTCGGGAGAGGGAAGGTGTGGCTCAATGAAACGCGAGATGAAGGTCTGCATCGGGCCTGACCAAGATCGTGGGACTGCGGGGATCGGCATTTTGCACACAGAACAATGTTCACGATTCACGTCGTTAACCTTTGGGCCTTTCGTTTCGCGAAACGGCCCATCAAATAGAGTTCCAGCATGTCCTCCGAGATTGTGCGGCATGGCCCAGTACGGCGACGTTCAAGCATTCGCCCGCCGTTCAGACTAGCAGAAGCAAAAAGTGGGTTGGTAGTAACGACAGAACTTCGGAAACGACCGCAGCGCCAGACGCACCCGGTTTTCGGTGGACCGGTTCAATCACTGAACCGCAATCGTGACGAGATTGCTCTCCACGCTGCCATCTGCCGTAAGAATGTCCAGCGATACGCCGCTACCCGTCAGCGCATTTTCAGGAATGATGATATTGATTTGATCGACTCCTGGAAATTCGGGTGCCTGCCCTGCGTAGAGAACTTGTGCTGTCAGGCCACCTACAAAGACCTGCGGCGTAGCGATAGCAGGGCTCACCGGGCTTGCCATTCCGTCCGAAATTGCTGGCAGGAGACCACCCAAACCCGTTACATAGAGCGTTGCTGTGGCTCCACGGGCAATTGGCGTGTTCGGATTGGCGATCACCCCGTTCAGGCTAAACAAAATCGCCTGACCGGTACCGTTTTCCGCCATTGTGAAGATGCCGGGTGCTGCCGGAACGATTGGGATCGGGTAAGCAGGCGATGCCACTCCGTTGACCGTGAGTATCGCGTTGACAGTTGCAGACGCTCCCGACACCAGGACTTCAAATGGCACTTGAGCGTTAATCAAGGGGTACGTCCCCATAGGAATGACGGCGCTGATAGGGGCGGGGAACCCATTGAACGTTGCGCTGACTCCAACCAGAGAAGTAGGAAACGGCACTGAAGCGGCACCTGCGGAAGTTGCTCCGGGCAGCGTTGCATAAATCTGAACTAGCGATCCAGGTGCGACTGGCGATCCGTTCCCGGTTGCCGTATTCTTCTCAAAGCTAGCCGCGTTCAACACGCCACTGATGATCGGCGTGGTCGGATTAACTGTGAGCGTTAAGGTCACTGGAATGGTGACCGGACTATTGCTCGTTTCCACGGACGAAAGCACAATGGAACCGGCATAGTTTCCTGGGACGGTTAGTAACGCCGGGTTGACCGAGACGGTAAATGAGGTAATGCCGTTTCCCAAATCTTCACTACCGCCGACGCTCAGCCAATTAATTCCATTTGCGGTTGTGATGCTCGTGACACCCGGCAACGAAGCGGGTGGCAGAGCGGAAGCAATGAGGGTCTGGGTTAATACAGGAGAACCTATACCCGCCGCGAACGTCAGGCTTGTTGGTGAAACCACCATGTTCGAAGATGGTGCGGTAATCAGTAAGGCTACCGGCACCGTGACCGGACTGTTAGCGGCACCCGTGAGAGAAATCGAAATTGAACCATAATAGGCTCCAATCGAAAGTCCGGACGGATTCACGGAAACAGGAAATGATCCATTGGTCGCACTACCCACGCTTAGCCAATTTCCACTTACAACCGAAGCAGTGGGGCCCGGAAGTTGGGCATTCGGCGGAACCAGCGAAGTGCCGACATACTGAACCGGCAACGAAAGAGTTCCCACCTTAGCCGTAAACGAAAGCGCCACTGGGGTAACCTCTAATAACGAAGCAGAGGTTACCAATGTCAAAGTCACCGGCAAGATCACCGGACTATTGCTCGCTCCCACCTGCGAAATCGTGATAGATCCGTAATAATTGCCAGCGGCAAGTCCGGTTACGTTCACGGAAGCAGCAAACAGACCCGACCCCAGATTGCTCACCGAAAGCCACGCTCCCTGTGTAACCATTGCGGTGGGCGCTAGAAGACTGGAGTTCGCAGGAAGAATCGAGGCACTGAAACTCTGGGACGCGACCGTGCTCCCGACAAGACCCAAAAATGAAAGCGATGTGGGGCTAACAGAGAGCGTCTCTGAAGGTGGTGCTGCCGCCGTCACTTTGAGAGTCACTGGAATGGTGACCGGACTTCCGCTGATGCTGACGCCAGACCCGGACGCAAGCGAAACCTGGAGGGAGCCCGAGTACGTTCCTGCGGTCATGCCGGTTGGATTCACTAACACAGGAAACGGGTAGGTCCAGGTCGCGGGTAGAGTAATGCTGGCTGAAGGCGTTGGACCTATACTCAGCCAGCCATTCCCAGTTAAGACTGTTACAAGAGGCGCTGCAAGACCGGAATCGTTTGAAATAGAAACGCTGAGAACTTGGGGCGTGGAGGAACTTCCTGCCGTGACCGAAAACGAAAGCGACGTGGGGCTAACCACGAGCGATGGTGATGCTGCTGCCGTCGTCACCGTCAGAGTCACCGGGAT
>JBEKBK010000438.1:0-7451 GCA_050015435.1 Bryobacteraceae bacterium | reverse complement strand
GGTTCCCCACGCCCCAGAATCATTGATGCATCGGTCAAGCCTGTGTTACGAAAAGCGCTCGAACTCGCGCTTCAGACGATCGTCCAACTACCATCCCGAGATCCACGAGAGTACAGCTCAAAAGAGTACAGCTCAAAGCGGGTGTTGGCCCTAGCCTCGGCATTGAGCAAACTCGGCGAAATGGTAAGCGACACCCTTCGCGAAAGCGAACTTCGTGCACGCATTGACTGCATTTTCGGTGAGGACCCTGCGAGTCGTGGGCGGCTCATGAAGGTAGGGGAAGAGATGCAATTGGCCGGTAAAGCCCTGCAAACAATTGCCAAAACCAAGGCGCGGCGGGTGAAGACGGACATTCCAAACCCGCAAGCCAGATGGGCCGTGTGGTTCGCACGCTGCATCCGCGAATGGACTGGCAGGCCGCATTATGCTCTCCTCGCGACCCTACTGGAAGCAGCTTTTCAGTCAGCCCGCAAGCCCGTCCCGAAATGGGTAGGGCGCCTCGAAATCGAACAGCACCGCGAAATGACCCTCCGGAAGGAATGGGCTCAGAGCATCACCGTGCGCCCGATACCCCCCGAATCAAGCTGTCCTTCGCATCCCGGTACTTAAAGATCCAGGGCCAAAAATTTCCCGGGTTCTTTAATCGACTTCTTCAACCGTCCAGTGAACCATGGGAATTGAAGGTGCGTCATGCTCCTGCTGAACCTTTAGCAGGCCTATTTAGGAGGTTCATCCAATGCAAGGTGGTCGTCGTGCCGGAGCTGGCCGGAAACCAGTCGAAATTGATCTTGTCGAGTTGGAGAAGCTGTGTTCTCTTCAGTGCACTCACGAGGAGATCGCGGCATGGTTCAACTGCTCGGTGCGAACGATTGAGACCTACGCGAAGAAACCCGAGTTCTCTGAGGTGATGACGCGCGGGCGAGTGAGGGGACGCATTTCAGTGCGTCGGGCACAAATGAAGTTGTTGGAGGCAGGCAACGCCACGATGGGCGTTTGGCTGGGTAAGCAATTCCTAGGTCAGCGAGACGTCACTCCTGTGGAGTTGAGCGGTGCTAATGGTGGTCCTTTGCAGATTACTTTGGAGGCTGTCGATGCGATCCTCACGCAAGCAAAAAGAACTCAAAAAGTTTAGTGCGCTGATCGAAGATCCGTCACTGTTCGCTCGGACCATGTTGAACCTCGACATCTGGTCGAAGCAACACGAAATACTGCAATCCGTCGCGAAGTCCCAGCGGACGGCGGTGAAAGCTTGTAACAGTTCTGGAAAGACCTGCATTGCCGCGGCGGCCGCTTTATGGTGGCTCACGCGGCATCCCGATGGCGTGGTCGTAACGACGGCGCCTACCTGGACGCAGGTGGAGCGGGTCCTGTGGGGTGAGATCCACCGGATAGTGGCCCGCTCAAGGATCAGCTACCCCAGGCCAGCGGCCACGAAGCTAGACCTTGGACCCGGCCGGTTTGCCATCGGCCTCTCGACCAACGAAGGCGTTCGATTTCAGGGTTTTCATGGGACAGTGCTGGTCATCCTCGATGAAGCACCGGGCGTTTTACCGGCTATCTACGGGCGATCGAAGGCATTCGGGCCGGCGGCGACGTTCGCGTTCTGGCGCTGGGAAATCCGGTCATTTCGAGCGGACCGTTCTGTGATGCGTTTACGGCGAACCGTGAGGGTTGGAATCTGATCACGATCTCAGCGTTCGACACTCCGAATTTGGAGGGCGTAACGCTAGAGCGGCTCCTGGCGATGACCGAAAAAGAGTTGGATGAGAATCCACGCCCCTATCTAACTACCCGGCGCTGGGTGAAGGAGAAGTATTCTGAATGGGGTCCCGGTCACCCGTTGTGGGAAGCTCGTGTGCTGGGAAACTTCCCACAACAGTCTGAAGATGCACTGTTCTCACTGACCTGGCTGGAGCAAGCGAAGTTGCGGACCGAGGGTGACGGAGACGTGTGCGCTGGGCTCGACGTGGCCGGACCCGGTGAAGATGAAACGGTCCTGTGCGTGCGCCAAGGCCCTCGAATCATCCTAATGAACGCCTGGGCGGGTCGTGATCCCCGGGGTGACGTGGTGGCTGCGCTGCTCCCGTTTAAGTCGAAGCTGAAGGAAATTTACGTCGACAGTGTCGGCATCGGTTATTATATGGCCCAGCACCTGCGCGACCATGGTCTGCCGGTGACGGAGGTCAACGTCGGCGAAGCGGCAGGCGACACAGACAAATATTCGAATCTCAAAGCGGATCTGTACTGGAGTTTACGGTTGAAGGCGATGTCCGGCGATTTCGCCGGACTGACCGATGACAAGACGATCGCGCAACTCGCTGGAATTCGTTACAGCCACAACAGCCGCGGACAGATCGTGATCGAGTCGAAGGACGAGGCACGCAAACGCGGCGTAAAGTCCCCGGACCGGGCCGAAGCCATCGTGCTCGCATTTGCTGAAATCAAGATTCCGTACTCTGGCCTTTTCGAGTGGTATCGTCAGGAAGCCGAAAAAGTGCAGAGAGAGGGCTGGGGAGGAGGGCAATCCGGATGGTAGTGACGATCTCGCCGCTTGATAAGATCCGACCATACGCTCGAAATGCCCGCCAGATACCACCTCGAGCCGTCGACAAGGTTGCGGCGTCGATTCAGGAGTTCGGTTGGCGCCAGCCCATCGTGGTCGACAAAGACGGCGTCGTTATCGTAGGCCATGTGCGGCTTTTAGCCGCCCAGAAACTCGGCCTCACAGAGGCACCAGTCCACGTTGCTCTCAACCTTACTCCCGCCCAGGTGCGCGCGTATCGGCTTCTCGATAACCGGAGTCACGAGGAGACCGCTTGGGATGATCATCTCCTGGGACTCGAATTGCTGGACCTGAAGGGCTTGGACTTCGATCTCGAACTGACCGGATTTGATTTGGGCGAAATCAAAGATCTGCTCGCTTGTGCCGAGGGGACCGAAGGATTGACCGATCCTGATTTGGTCCCCGCGGTTCCTGAGAATCCAGTGAGCCAGCCGGGCGACTTGTGGGCGCTGGGCAATCACCGGATCCTGTGCGGCGACGCGACTTCCCTGAGCGACGTCCGGCACGTATTGGGAGGCGGCTTTGCGGATATGGTGTTCTGCGACCCGCCCTACAACGTGAACTATAGCCAGCCATCGGTGCGACCTGACCGAGCCGGACGGAAGGTCGCCAATGACGATTTGGGCGAGAGGTTTGAAGAATTTCTTTCCGCTACATGTCGCAATCTGATCGAGGTCAGCTCGGGCGCCATCTATATCTGCATGTCTTCCTCGGAAATCGACACGCTCCGGAGGGCATTTACGGCAGCCGGCGGGCACTGGTCAACCTTCGTGATCTGGGCAAAGAGCATGTTCACGCTCGGGCGCTCGGACTACCATCGCCAATACGAGCCGATCCTCTATGGATGGCGAGAGGGCGGCGAGCACTACTGGTGCGGCGCCCGGGATCAGAGTGATCTCTGGTCTGTAAACAAACCGGCGACGAACGACCTGCACCCGACTCAAAAGCCAGTGGAGCTGATAAAGCGAGCGATTAGCAATAGCAGCAAGGGTGGCAACACCGTTCTTGACGCGTTCGGCGGATCTGGTTCGACATTAATCGCATGTGAAAAGACCGGCCGCCAAGCCAGGCTGATTGAGATCGAGCCCAAGTACGTCGATACGGCCGTGATCCGGTGGCAGGACTTCACGGGACGTAAGGCGGTATTGGAGGGGGATGGCCGGACATTCGACGAGATCGCTCAAAAACCGGGCGCTATTTGCCGTTGAGTCTTGCGAGGGCATGGTCCGTACCAGCTTCGTCATACTCAACGCTGACACAACCCTTGACCCAGGTACCCGGCAAACCCGACATATCGCCTAAACGATCGACTTTCCTGTGTCTCGAACTGCGATCAACGAGAGTGACGGTTGTACGCAGGCGGTAAAAAGAGAGAGGTTGTCTAGAACCTTAATCTGGGCAGGTGCTCCCCACCACAGCCGGAGCGAACGAGCCCGGTTCCGGTACCACGGTCGCCGGCGTCCCGTCGACGTTCGTGCCGTCTGCGTAGAATCCGACCGGCTCAGATCGCCGATGCCATCCACGGTTGTGCCCGTCACGCCGAACGCTGCGGTGGTAGACTAAAGGGAATCTTTGATGGTCTGCCACCCGGCCATAGTTGAAGTTGTAAAGCAGACCATTTGGTCACAAACAAGATGAACGCCGAGCACCGGTCCTCGGAGGAGATCGCCGTGCTCGCCTATCCAACGTCCTGAACTGTCTGGCCGCGTCGATAATTTCGGTGCCTGGCTCCAAAACAGCGTCTAAACATCGGCTCGATCTGGCTGAAAAGCTGATAACCGCTCCCCCACGTACTTAGCACATGCAAAGGTCTTAAGATTCTGATGGTTACAGTGCCAGAACCGGTTTCGGCGATAACCAAATCGCCTGATTGGGACCTTCTTTTATGTCCCCACAACTAAGGTAAAACGACTAAAATGACGATAGGTAGTCGTAGGGCGATGAAAGCAGCTCTAATCTTAATGATTGGCACCCTGGTGGGAGCGACCGGCGCATCTGCCGAGTCGATTGACCTTGGGTTTTTTGCCGTAAGCCCTCAGGGAAACTTCCTGTACAACAGCGCGAATGACAATTGCTCTCAGTCGTACGTCGTGGCGGGTTGCAACATGAACCCCACCTTCATCGATCTGGGCGCATATGTTGGCGACACGGTCACCGTGACCGATGTGGGTGGCTTGTGCGTTTTCTCAGGGCCGAATTGCACGGTGTACGCGGCGTCGGCCTCATACTTGGGGGGCGTTTTTTCCACGAACACGACGCTATTGGCCGCGTCCAATGTAAATCGCCTGCCCGGTGCGGTCCCCTCCGGGTTGCCAAACATCAATAATGATCCCTATTTGAACTCGTACGTCGGTAAGGTAAATACCACAATCCCCTACGACTTCTACCTTCCGGCAGCGGCGGTCATCGCCGCGCGGTATCTGGTGGTTGGGACACTCGACAGCGGTTTCTCTGACAATAGCTTGGGCACCCCCGGTAGTCCGGGCTACGTTGGCAATTTCGGCGTGGACATTACAGTAGTTACGCCAGAGCCGAGCACAGCCGCTCTCCTGTTGACTGGGGCCGCATTGCTGGGGTTGTTCCGACGCAAGGCCGTAGGCGAGCAAACCAGTTTTAGGTCTAGCCCAAGCGCGGGCACCGTTCTGGTCCGGCTTGCACGACCGCGAGACGACGCTCCGACCTGAACCCGAAACTAAGGCGCGTGTGTGGGGAGACGCTCACGCACCAGCGCTGGTCTCGAAAAACCTTCAGCTGCTTTTCCAAGCTCGTCGATAGCCCCGTGCCTTCGACGGACTCATCGGGATACTAGCCCGGCAATGATCGACCAGGGTTGGCAAGAGGTTAATGCCGTCCCTGGTCTGCTCGTAAGGGACCGGTTCCTATAGCGTGTGCCTGCAATTCCAGCGGCGCACTGGCCTTCAGACGACGCACCTCTTGAGCGGCCCTCCAAGATACGGCTCGCCTGCACCATCTGGCTCGCTGGCCAGAGGGCCGCGCTCATGCAACCGGTGGCGCAGAGTTTGTTCTCCTACCAGGCGCTCGGACCCGGCCAGGTCTTGGGCCACGTGATAGCTCGCCGCGGGCTCGAGGTTCCGCGCCAATACGCTCGGGAACGGGCGAATCTTTAGTCTCCGATCGAGGTGCGGCTTAGGCGCATTGGCGGGCAGATGGTTGAACACGGGCAGGAGGAGCGGGATGTTTCAAGCTGTAATCAACCGGTTTTTTTCAATCCCTCACGGATTGCTCGCTTGAGCACGGTCTGATAGCCGACGCCCGTCTCTTCTGCGATCCGTTCGGCGCGCTCAAGATCGGCGATCGGGATACGAATCGAAATGGCACGTGTTGCGCTTTCCTTGGCCTGCTCCATGAGCCGTTCGAGGGCGTTCGTGTCGGTCTTCGCGCCCTTCAGGCCGGAGGAACGGCTGAAGGTCCCTGCCCGAAGCGCGCGAGCAAACTCGAGCTGTGTCTGCCGACGGCCCTGCGGGGTTGCGTACCAGTCTGCCTCCTCTGCGTCGGATTTGAAGCGGGGAACGTCAGTCGATTTCCGGGCCATATTTTCTCCTCTCCGCAACATTCATTTCATAGGCGGTCACGGTACCCAACAACTTTCGGCGAATCGTGAAAACCACGACCAGGTAACGGTTCGATGCAGTTTTTCCAAAAAGCTTCCATCGCGCTTCGCCCTTGATGGTCTTCGCGGGGATAGTCACCTGCGGACGGCCCGCGACCTCTTCCACCTCGAAGGGACTTACCGTGTGGCGCAGGATGTGCCCCACGTTGGCGGCGTCCCAATCGAAACCCTCAATTTCCGCCATCCCAGGCTGAGTATATACGGCGGTCGTATATACAGTCAAGGGAGCCGTTCAGTGGCGACAACCGCAGATTCGGCACACTTAAGGCAGGCCTCTTTCTTTTCCTAGAGCCGCACACGTGGATTCCTCGGGGTAAGACCTTCACCGCGTTCAAACTGGCTAAAGGCCCGCTCGATCCACGAATGGCGTGGCGGTCATTCGCCAGGAACGCTTTTTCCGGGCAGCAGGGTCTGGTCGGACACATCATCCCTCGTTAATCTAAGGTAACCCTGCCCCGGCGGGCCGAACTTAGCTTATTCAAGGCCTGTTCCCGAGACCCACGGTGGCTGCCCGACGAATCCGACGTTGTAGAGATTGTAGAGTATGGCTTGGATTGAGGTTAGGTGCGGTTTTCTGACTGGAACGGCGGCGTACCGGAGGCCGGTACCGGTAATTCCCGCAGTGCGCTGGCGTTTAAATGGAGCACCTGTCTTAGGCAGCCTTCCAAGATGCGGCGCACCTGCACCATCTGGCGTCCGGCGTCAACGCTGGCCAGAAGGCCGCGCTCGTGCAACCGGTGGCGCAGAGTTTGTTCTCCTACCAGGCGCTCGACCCCGGCCAGCTCCTGGGCCGCGTGATAGCTCGCCGCTGGCTCCAGGAATAAGTCGCCGCCCGCCACCCAGCCAATTCGGGTACCCTTCGGTAACCACCCTCGACCGTTGGTTCTGCGCTGCCACCCCCATCCCGTCGCCTCCTTTGGCGCCATGCCCTGGCGGTCCGCCACGTGAGCGCGTCCGCTGGTCAGCGCGGCTTGCAACAAGACCAGAAAACGCAATGCCGGGTCACTGGCGTTCTGATACTTGGCTTGGAGTGGACAGAGCTGAGTAAAGGCTCGCTGCCTTCGCCCTTCGAGCTGCTCAGCTTCCTCTTGATTAATTGCGCCTACTTCGTGCGCGAACTCGAGGAATAATTCCCAGGCGCTCTGTAACTCCGCCAGGGTTGCAGGCAGACGGGCGTGAATCGCACGTCCATATCCCTGGCTGCGAATGACCAATGCCCTGGCCTGCCGCCGCTCCTGTCGTTCCTCGTAATGACCC
>JBEKBK010000437.1:0-7484 GCA_050015435.1 Bryobacteraceae bacterium | reverse complement strand
CCGCACTGGCGGTAGCTTATCGAACGATTGTATTTGATAACCGCGGCGTAGGGAAGAGCGACGTTCCCCCAGGACCTTACACGATCGCGCAAATGGCGGCGGATGCCGCAGCGGTGCTGGATGCCGGCGGAGTAGAAAGCGCCCATATTTTCGGAGTCTCGATGGGCGGAATGATCGCTCAGGAGTTTGCGATCGCCTATCCCAATCGAGTCCGATCGTTAATTCTGGGCTGTACCACCTGTGGAAGAGGCGGCGTATCAGCCGCCCTCAACGTGCTGCAAATTCTGATCGCGCGGGCCACGATGACGTTCGATGAGGCATCCGCGGCGATTGGGCCGTATATCTACGATGCCTCGACGCCGCGAACCCGTATTGAAGAAGATCTCGCGATTCGCAGGCATACGTATCCGACCTCGGCCGGCTATATGGCGCAGGTTGCAGGCATCCAGGCCTGGAGTTCGCTCGACCGGCTGGCCGCCATACGCATGCCAACCCTGATCATTCATGGCGAATCCGACCAGCTTGTACCTCCCGAGAACGCGCGGATTCTCGCGAGTCACATCGCGGGTGCGCATCTGGTGATGCTTCCCAAGGCCAGTCATATTTTTAGTACTGATCAGCCCGAGGCGTCGATTCAAGTAGTTATGGGGTTTCTGAAGCTCCACGCCGCCGCTCCAGTGCATTAACCCGCTAGAATTCCGGCCAGCTACCCGATAAGCATCCCGAGGGGGAACGTAAATGTTAGACGTGCTTATCGTCGATGATTCCGCAGCCATACGAAAGATACTTCAGAGGGTACTACGCCAGACTGATCTTCCGATCGGAACCATCTTTGAAGCCGGAGACGGACGAGAAGCACTGGAGTCGCTGAAGGCGAACGTCGTCGGCCTGATTTTGTCTGACATCAACATGCCCAATATGGACGGGCTCGAGTTGCTGAGCCAGCTAAAAGCTAGCGAAGCCTGGATGAAGGTGCCGGTGGTCATGGTGAGTACCGAGGGTAGCCAGGCGAAGGTGTTGGAAGCCGTGGAGAAGGGAGCCGTCGGCTACGTGCGGAAGCCTTTTACGGCGGAACAGATCAAAGAAAAACTCGCGGGATTTCTGTAGGGAACCAAGAACAATGACGGACACAAACGAACTCCAACTAATTTGCGACGCGGATATCATAAAGGCAATCACGGACTCGACCAGTAACGTGTTTTCCACCATGCTGAGCATGGAGGTTACCTCCGCCGAGGTTATGCCACCTCAGTCGGTCGTATCCCCGCCGGCTTCAGGATTAATCTCTCTCATTGGCCTGGCGGGACGTTGGGCCGGAACCGGAAGTTTGGCCTGCACGGCGAAGTTTGCGTGCGCGATGTCGTCTCAGTTTCTGATGACAGAGTACGATTCGGTGAACGAAGATGTCCTGGACGCCATTGCGGAGATCACCAATATGATCATTGGCAACGTGAAGACCGCGCTCGAGGAGAAAATCGGGGAAATGGGCCTCAGCACGCCCACCGTGATTTTCGGCCGCAACTTCCAGACCCGTAGCGCCAAGACTCATGAATGGATCGTCATGCGCTTCGTGATCGCTGAGCATGAGATGTTTATCCAGATGTGCCTCGCGCCGAACAAAGAAGCCTCGCCAATGAAGAACATTCGGCCCGGGTTCCAGTTCCCTCAGCTTTTGAGCATGTAGAATAGCAGCCGTGGGGCCGGCAGTCTTGCCGGCGAGCCGGTTCTCCAACCGGCTGCTCCCCGCGCGAAGACGAGCCGGCATGAAAGCCGGCCCGCCAGGTGATACCCGCGTACCACTAAAAAGTACTTCATTTCGGTACTTTCGGATCACTCGGAATAAGAGTACACTCACACCGTTGGGAATTTCACGGTCGGTATATGCCGCTAAAGCGAAATCTACTTTTGGCTGCCGCCGTGCTCGCAACCCTCCGGTTGGATGCCGCCACCATCCTGTTCAGCAACCTCGTGCAACCAGGGAATCAGTACGGTCCCGACGGCGTTGGCATCGGCCATACGCCCAGCTTTTCCAGTTGCCGGCGACTACCTGACCTATGGAGTGGAGTTCACTCCCAGGGTTACGGCGCCGTTGACGACAATTGAGGCTCCCTTTGGGATTCGCTCGCAGCCTCTGGAAGGGACAAGCCGGGAAGATCGATCCGGAAAAGCTGATTTTCCTGGATGAAAGTGGCGTCAGCACCGACATGACCCGGCACTATGGACGCGCCCCGCGGGGCCAGCGAGTGCGTGAAGGCACGCCCGGCGGCCGCTGGCGCCCGCTCACTCTGCTGGGCGCGATTCGCCGCTCCGGGTGGGTCGCCGCGATGACGATCGAGGCGGCCACCGACGGCGATATCTTTCGAGCTTATCTGGAACACGCCCTTTGTCCGCAGCTGAAACCGGGCGACGTGGTGGTGATGGACAATTTGGCGGCGCACAAGGCGGAGGCGTGCGCGAACAAATCCAGGCTACCGGTGCACAGTTGCTGTATCTGCCACCCTATTCGCCGGACTTCAATCCGATCGAGCAATGCAGGGCTCAGATCAAGCAACGACTGCGAGCCGCCAAGGTCGGCTCGGTGCTCACCCTGGAACGCCACCTCGCTGAAGCTCTGGCTTCGGTTACTCCGCAGAATCTTCAGGCCTGCTTTACCCACTCCGAGCGAAACTCCCGTTTCTTTACTCCATAAGTGGTGACAGGGGGCGCCTCAACCTGTCGCGCTCAATGTTACCGGCCCAATCCTGGGGAGCAACTGTGGAGGAGAAGCCCTGGACTGGCCACGGACTCCGGTTCCAACTTCACTCCTGCAATGCGGCGGTATGGAAATCTTCGCGGACTCCTCATAGCAAGATTATGTACTACGAACAAGAGGAGAGTCTGCGGTCCGCACGTTTTCGTCCGTGCTATGCGCTGCGCCCAAGGACATGGGAATTTTCAACGTAAACTTGGTGCCTTTGCCTTCTTCGCTGCAAAATTCAATGGAGCCATCGTGAGCGTTGAGGATGCCATAGGAGATCGCCAAGCCCAGTCCCATTACCGACTGGCTTGGTCGTGAAGAACGGTTCAATTATTCTGTTGCGGATTTCTTGGGGAATACCTTTGCCCGTATCGCGTATCGAAATATAGAAGTAATCGTCTTGCTGTTTCGTAGTAACAGCGATTTTCCCGCCGCCATCAATAGAGTCAATGGCGTTGGCAATCAGATTCATAATCACCTGGTTCAGCTCACCTGCAAAGCATGACAGACGTTCCACGAGACCGTAATGCCCCTCCACTTCAATCCGGTCCTGCATCTTATGACGGAGGAATAACAGCACCGACTCGATGCTCTCATGGATGTTGACGGTCTTGAATTCTCCCTCGTCCAGCCGCGAAAACGTTCGCAATTTTGTGACAAGATCTTTAACCCGCTCCGCCCGTTCGAGCATCTGGCCGACGAGGGTACTTATCTTGCTCAGTTTGGGAAGCACACCTGCGGAAACGCCTGGAGAGTTTTCTGAAGTCAAACGGCCCAGCGTCTGTTGAACGATGAAGATGTTGTTCAGCACGAAGGCCAAAGGGTTATTGATCTCGTGGGCGATACCTGCGACGAGCTGGCCCAAGGAAGCCATTTTCTCCGACTGAATCAGATGAGCCTGGGTCGCCGTTAATTTTCGATTGATCTCCTCCAGTTCCTGGTTCGTTCGCGCCAGTGTTTCGGCCAGAGCGGCGCGTGCCTCGGCGGCTTCCGTTTCAGCCCGTGACCGCACAGCTTCCAGTTCCTTGTTTTTCAATTCCTCGACAATGCGCCGGTTTTGTTCCTGGAAAAACTTGCGCCGAAGTGTGCCAACATTCATTCGGATCCGCCGGCGCGTTGACCAGGGTCCGCCGATTGATGTCAGTACCGAGGATGCTGACCTCCCAGCCCCGCAGATGGAGTCCAAGATCATGTCTCATCAGGATCGATAGCGAGTAGGGGTCCGTCCATCAGCGCAGCCGGCGCGCCAAACGCGCAAGCGCCGGGTGGAAGCGCTCCGCCGCATCAGGTCAGGCAAGACCAGATCGCGGAGCGCCTCGAAATGTTCAGAATGGCGAAAGAAATGCGTCTCCCCAATCGTGATTGCAGCGATTAAACTGTCCAATTCGGTGGGACCGCGCTCCGGGTCCCGAAGCACATCAAAATACGACCCGCAATCCCGCAGCCCAGGCTTTCCAGTCGGTGGCCGATCCGTCGTGCAAAGTCCGCATCCTTATCGTGGTAGTACGCAAGCCCAGTCGACTCCACCAGGTGCTCCTTCAAGCGTGGATAGAATGGGTCACTGAGCAACGCGTCTGGGATTACCACGGGGGTCATGATTTGTCGAAGTCCCAGCCGTTCAGACGGCGCTGCGCCATCTCCTGAAATTCATGAAGAGCTTGCCGTTCCGCGGCCAGCAGGATTCGGGCGGGCGAGCCGGGCCATGGGCGCAATCCGCTCTACGTTTTGGATCGGGAATGCGGCACTTTCGCCGCTTACCGCAAAAATTACGAGGACTTGTTGAGGTGCAAGCTTCCAGTTGTTGCCCGTGCGCTCGGGCCGGAGCGGGTCCCGGTCCTGAGAATTAGTGGTCGCGACTGTGGCATTATCGGGGACCGGGGCTCCTTGCCTATGCTCGGGCGCTTGCGTTCCGTTGCGATTCGCTACCGTCTTAGGTAATCGCTCCATTTTCTTCGTGTGGGAGTTATATTTGTCAGCGGACGTGTCCACGCCCTCGCGGTAGCCATAGCCGTTGCCAGTGTGGCATTTGGAGATCACCTTCACCCACTCCTGAGTGGGTCCGCAAAGGTCCGGCGCTGCCTGTCGCCCTGTTTGATGAAATGCTCATGCCGCACACCAATCTGAAACTTTCGATCTTCGCTAGCCAGCTCCCAGACATGGGGCGCAAGCTGACCAGTATTTGTCCGGCAGTCTGCCTTCTGGGATGGATCGACATAAATTCCGAAGAGCGTCCACAGGAGGTCATCCACCCTATCCTGCGAAAACTGGGCGACATCAATCGCTATAACCGAAATGTCCTTCTCGAGAATCAGTCGTTGGGAGTGGCTGACCAGCTACCGGTGGGCCGGACGCCAACCCAATCGGTTCCGGATTCAGCCAGCCACCCGGATCTTCGATCATCGACCCGGCTTCCGCAGGTCCCCAAGTGTTCTGCTCGTATTCATATACGGGGGTCACGTCACCAAGCACCGGCTCCACGATTTTCCATTGACCTTCAAACGCATCCTCGCGTGCGAAGAGAGACGGGTCACCGCACAGGGCGTCTCGCAAAAGGCGTTCGTAGGGCGTCATTTCGTCCGCGTGTTGATGCGTCGCGATCAACTCCACATCTTCTCCCTCCATCGGTTCGCCGCGGACTTTCACGCGCATGTCGAGCGCGATCACAACATCGGGGCTCAATCGCAATCGGAGACGATTCGGCATCCCCGGCGCCTTCTCCCTGAAGGTTTCTCGCGGCGGACGTTTGAAGTTGACAATGACCTCGATGGCGGTGAGGGGCCGGCGCTTGCCGGCCCGAATGTCGAACGGTACGCCAGCCCACCTTCAGGTGTTGACGAACAATCTGACGGCGGCATAGGTTCCACTCGTGAGTCCGGCGAGACCCTTGCCGGTACCCGTTAAATTGCCCTCGCACGACATCCCGAACGGCAAGCGGCCTCACCGCTCTGAGGATGCGCACCTTTTCATCGCGTATCAGATCGCATTCTTCCCCGGTCGGCGGATCCATGGCAAGACACGCCATTACCTGGAAAAGATGGTTCTGAACTACATCGCGGATCGCCCCCGCTTCTTCGTAATGCCGACCGCGTCCTTGCACTCCGAAGTTCTCCGCCATGTTTAATTTGTACGGAGCGGATGCGCGTGCGATTCCACACAGGTTCGAGAAATAGATTGGCGAACCGCGTGTAAAGAATGTTCTGGACAGGTTCTTTGCCGAGGAAGTGGTCAATTCTGAAGATCGCTGGCTCGGGGAAGAACTCATGAAGAATACGGCCGAGTTCTCGCGCCGACGCGAGATCACGTTCGAACGGCTTTTCCACCACGACGCGCGCATCCGTCGCGCAGCCTGCGTGCGCCAGCCCTTCGGCTACCGTGGCGAACATACTGGGCGGGATCGCAAGATAACACAACGGCAGGCGAGCCTGCCCCAGAATCTGGCGCAACCGGGCGTAGGTCTCCGGTTCGCGATAATCGTTGTCCACGTACCGGAGCAAAGCTGACAACTTCGCGAACGCGGCCTCGTCCAAGCCTCCGTGCCGATTGACACTATCGCGCGCGCGTGCTTTGAGCTGGTCGAGGTTCCACCCTGCCTTTGCAACGCCGACGATTGGAATGTCCAGATTGTGCCGCTTCACAGGCGCCTGAAGCGCGGGGAAAATCTGCTTGTAAGCGAGATCGCCTGTTGCGTAGAAGAATACGAGGGCATCCGAATGCGAATCGTCCATAATTCTCATCGACCGCTAAGGCCTGGTGTTCAGCCCCAAGGCCTTACTCGACCCTCTCGGGGACTGGGTTGCACGCAACTTCGCTTGCATTGGCGGTCGGGTTGACGGACGGGAGCTGGCATGAATCAGATGTTCGGCAAGAGGTCGAAGTATTCATCATCCTCGTTCTTACCGCCTTCTCCCATGCCTACGGCCTTTTCCGACTCGATGAACTCGATGCGTTCGATCCACTTCACCATCTTGTAGCCGAGTTGATCCTCAACGCGCAACCGCAGAGGCGCACCATACTCCTCTGGAAGTTTGTTCCCATTCATCTCATACGCCAGCATGCATCCTGGTTTCAACACGCTGGACATGGCTTGCGTATCGTAGTAGGCTCCGCCATAAAGCCCCTCGCCGTAGGAGTAGAAGGCAATCGTCTTTGCCGTTGAAAAGGGCTTCACCAGCTCGATGATCTTGGCAAGAGAAATTCCGCCCCATTCAGCGATGCCCGACCACCCTTGAATGCAGTGATGCATGGTGACGGACTCGCTGCGGCCAATCTCTTGCATCTCAGCAATGGAAAGCTCCATCGGGCGCTCAACCATCCCACCAATCTTCAAGCGGTAGTCTTGAAAGCCCTGATCGCGCAGAGCCTTCCAGTCGTCGCGCACTGGGAGAATACCGTTTGGCCACATCTTTGGCGAAACCTGGTCCGGCGTGTAGTACTGCACGGGGGACAGGCGATTCAGCGTCGCCAAGCGAATCGGCTGCGAGATGGATTTCTGAAGGTGCTGAACTCTCCGCGGATAGTTCCACGCCACGTGATGGGCCAAAATCCAAGCGATCAGGACCGCAGCAATTCCGGTAAGGCCCAGCCACATCCCCAGTGGATTGGTGTCATCATGCCCCAGAACAATGTGGTTCATGTTCCGCGTAAATCCCGTAAGAACGATAAGACTGACGTGTACAACAAGGAATCCTAAGAAGCCGACCAGCATGAGGAAATGAATGGAACGGGCCGACTGTCGTCCGCCAAGCAT
>JBEKBK010000436.1:0-7494 GCA_050015435.1 Bryobacteraceae bacterium | reverse complement strand
AGACCAGCCATTTTTCACGGAACACCTCGCGACCTTCTTGTACATCGTGTCGATCGCGGTGAAGGATGCCACAAGAGTCACAGGCCACAATCTGCGAGGGATTTATTCCATACGCCTTCAACAGGCGATAGGTGGCGAAATTCGCTGCGCCCATGCCGATCATGGCGATTCGAATGGAACCGGCCTGCTTACCCACAATCTTCAGCGCCCCGATCAAACCCGCAAGCAGTGCGGTCGCCGAGCCTTGCTGGTCATCATGCCAGACGGGGATGGTCATCGTTTTGCGAAGTTCGTCGAGGACTCGGAAACAACGTGGCTGCGCGATGTCTTCTAAATTGATCGCGCCGAAGGAGGGCTCGAGAAGTTGCACTGTGCGCACGAATTCCTGCTCATTCTGCGTCGCCAGGCAGATCGCCACCGCGTCCACGCCACCAAGATACTTGAACAGCAATGCCTTGCCTTCCATCACGGGAAGACCCGCGAGCGGTCCGATATTGCCAAGGCCAAGAACCCGCGATCCATCGGAGACGATGGCGATCAGGTTGGATTTGTTGGTGAAGTCCCATACTTTCGAAGGATCGACGGCGATTGCGCGGCAGGGCGCGGCGACGCCGGGCGTATACCAATACGAGAAATCGCGGGCATCGCGAATCGGGCATTTTGGCGCGACCTGCATTTTGCCGCCATAAAGTGCATGGAGGCGCAACGCTTCTTCGTTCAAGCTGCCTGGTCCAAATCCTTCTATCGTCGGCATAGAAGCGGAGGATCGCGTAAGTACTCCTTTCAACTGTTTTGCAAGCATATCGACCTCCGAATTCCTTGACAAAGAACTTGAATATAGAACTTCAAGGGTTATGGCCGACGGCGACCGGCGTGCACATGCCTAGGGTTAGGAAGTGTGCGATGACTCATATAAAGTGTCTGGCGCCGCGACACGCGTGGTCGACACACCTTTGGGGTCCAGTGCCCTTCGTACTGATACTGGGGGTCGCCGTTGTTCAGGCTCCTTCTGCGGCGGACCAATACCGAAGCCGCAGACTGGTCATGGTAAGGGATCAGATCGAGGCTCGCGGGGTGAAGAGCCCGGAGGTACTCGAAGCAATGCGTACCGTCCGGCGCGAGCTCTTTGTGCCAGAAGAGGTCCGCTCCCACGCTTATGATGATTGCCCACTTCCGATTGGCTTCGGCCAGACGATTTCTCAGCCCTTCATCGTTGGTCTGATGACAGAGTTGTTAGACCCAAAAAGGAATCAACGCGTTCTCGAGATCGGCACGGGATCCGGATACCAAGCCGCGATTTTGGCCCGCATAGTGGGAGAGGTGTATAGCATCGAGATTGTCTCGGAGCTGGCTCGCTCGGCTGCCGAAAGGCTGAGCAGATTGGGTTTTCGCAATGTAACGGTACGGGAAGGAGACGGGTATCGCGGCTGGCCCGAGAAGGCGCCATTTGACCGGATCATTCTGACAGCCGCACCTCCCGAGATCCCGCAGGTGCTCCTGAACGAGCTGAAGGGAGGGGGCACGCTCGTGGCCCCGGTCGGAGTGGGGGACCAGAACGTTGTTGTCGTGAAGAAGTCCACGGACGGCAAAACTACAACTCGATCAGTGCTCCCGGTACGCTTCGTGCCGATGATAAAGGGAACACGATAAATTTTCTATCACGAACAATTCTGGATCGCCTCTGTAAGGTGCAGGCTTTGCGTATTACGCTTTCGTGCGTGCACCTAAGGCTCTTCTCCGGACGGCCACAACGTTGTGGCCCTTCGGCTTGGCCAATACCGCCGCCCTTTTGATGCCCGGTGGATGGCCCCCGCGTTTAGCTTGACCCCCAAGGGCTTCTATTGCTCGGTTCAAGTTGTCTCGCTCCCAAATGAAAAGCGTCAGAACGTCTAGAGTCGCCTGCATTGAACAAGAACCTCCATGGGAACAATACCACCATGGATTATTTCCAGCAATTCTCTATATGGCCTAGTCACAAGTAACTAAGTGCGCTCGCCGCACATGCACGCCGAACGCGGCGCCGGCGGCCCTTCAACTCCGGCTACTTGCAGACACTCATCGAGATCGGCGCGGAAAAAAATACAACAGTGGTGTTCCCGTTGCGAGTGGATATCCTGTCGTCATTAGGGCAAGCGCTGAAGAAATTCCCGGACCCGGCCCGCTGACAGGCTAGTCACTCGGGGCACTTCAAAGCCCCGCAGGGGCTGGTTCAACGACTCAGGTCAGGTCACTGACACATCCCGCTCGGCGCGCTCCACGTCCACCTTCAGGAGGACTAGCAATCCCGCGAGAAAGAATATGATTAACGAGAGAATCGCGATCCGGTAGCTCTTGGTAAACTGCAGCGCGAGACCGAAGAACATCGGGCACAGCCAGCTTGTTCCCTTGTCGCTCACTTCATAGATGCTGAAATATTGGGCCTCCTTGCGCTTGGGAATCATCTGCGAATACAGCGATCGGCTGAGGGCCTGGCTGCCTCCCAGGATCAGGGCGACGATCGCGGCCATGATGAAGAATTGAAGCGTTGTCTTCACAGCTAAGTAGATGTAGACCAGCACTGCCGTCCAGATCACGAGACTCACGACCACCGCACGCTTGGCGCTGATGGCGGCGGCCAGCCATTGGAACGCCATCGCACCAAAGAACGCCACGAATTGCACCATCAGAATCGCCAAGGTCAGTTGCGAGACGGGTATCTTCAGCTCGTCGTGACCGAACTGAGACGCCAGTGTAATCACGGTCTGGATCGCATCGTTGTACAGCAGAAACGCGACCATGAATGTCAGGGTCTGCGGATAACGGCGCAGCTCGCGCAAAGTCTGCACCAACTGCCGCAACATCGTTGCGACAGCACTCTCGCCCGGGGCAAGCAGCCGCGCAGGGCCGCGATTGTGCAAGGCCATGAGCGGCGGAATTGTGAACGCCGCCCACCATGCCCCGGCTGAGCACAAGCTGATGCGGACTGCCATCGCCTCGCTAATCCCGATCCGTGCGGCATTCAGATACAGCACCAGGTTGAGCGCCAGCAATAGACCACCTCCGACGTACCCAGCGCCCCACCCCCTCGACGACACCGCGTCGCGATCTTCCGGTGACGCGATCTCCGGCAAAAAAGAGTTATAGATCACCACCCCCGCGCCGAAGCTCACGTTGGCGATCAGGAATAGCACACCGCCGAGCAAATAGCGCTTACCCTCGAGAAAAACCATGGCGACGGTAGCTGCGGCGCCCAGGTATGCCATCGCGCCCAGCACTTCCTTCTTACGCCGGCCGTAATCCGCAATCGCGCCCACTATCGGCAGGCAGACCGCCTGAAGGATGACCGACAGGCTGACCATGTAGCTCCAGTAGCTACGAGCGTCAACGGGGACGCCCAACGGGTACACCATGCCTTTTGCATTCGCTGCCGCCTGGGCCAGCACCGTCAGATACGGCCCTAAGAACAGCGTGATGACGGTAGTTGAGAACGCCGACTGTGCGAAGTCATAAACGTACCATCCGCGCTGCTCTGCCGTGCTGTGGATCACGGAGTCGAATCATCCTTCGTGATGCTTCCGCTATCCATATTCGACCGTATTCAGTCCTGCGAACAGTGCGAACAGATCCATCGGCCGGCATTTCGCCGCTTAGGGCTTGATTGCTTCGGATTGTGGCTTGTGGCTGAGTTTCCTGCGAATGTCTGGCCAAAACTCTTTCACCACGATCGTAATCGTATCGTACCCAACCTGCGTGCCCCACACGCTGGCGGCATTTGGCGGAGTTCGATCGGCGTGAGGATGGTAACTGTACGTGGAGATCCCAGCCGAGATCGCGCTTCCGAAGATCTCGGAGTAATTGAACCGCTCGCTGCCCGTGTCCGTGCGCGTGATAAAAATCCTGCTCACCGCATAGCCCTAGGCGATGCAGGAATTTGCCGTTGCTCGACTGGTAAAAGCGGGGATCCTGCCGCAGCAACGATGGAAGAATGGGCGTGGAGAACGCACCATCGTCTTCGGAGAGGAGCACAAGCACTTAAGTCGCTGAGCGATGCAGTCGCCGCCGACTACAACCCCATAGACCCGTCCTTGCGGCTGTTTGCAGGAGACCGACCCGACGAGTCGGTTGACCCCCTTTTTTCGCGCGCGAGCACCCTCCGCGTCGAGGATCTTGGTCACTATGTCTCGTTTGGCACTATCGTCCACCGGTCGTTCCGCGAGCGGCGGTCTTCGGCTTGTGTGTTTCGATCCAAGCTTTGTAGTCTTCGTCGGTAATATACGTCACGTTAACCCAGGCGTGGCCCATCTCATCAACGGTTCGATCACCATAGCCGACCCACTGGTTCGGATCGGGGTTGAATTTGTTGGCACTCGTATTGTCGTACCACGAGGTAACGTGAATGATCGTACCCTTCGGGAACACGGGGGCCGCGTCATCCGCGTAGATGTAATTCGTCATCCAGTTGAAGTTGAAGTGGTCTACGTAACTGATCAGCTGCGTGGTGCCATCCGGCAGGATTGCCTCAAGCGCCATTGCCTTGCCGCGCAGGTGCATATGCGGCTGGAAGTTCTCGAGTCTTGCAGGGGCCTTCAGCACGTGATACCCCTGCGTCATAACCACTGAATTCGGGGGAATGTCGATGTGAGAACCCTGCGGCGATGTCGAGCCAAACGCGGTCAAATACGTCCGATATTTCGGCGGCTCGTTCTGCGGATAGAGCCACACACCTAATTCCACGTGATCCGTGATCTTCTCGCCAGCCGCGTGATAGTGGATGTCCCACCATACCTTCGCGCCCGGAAGAATCAGCTTGCCCGTGTTCGGACGATAGAGGTCATAGTTCTTGCCGACGGCCCACTCCATCAACACGCCACCTTCGTTAGGCCCTCCGCCGCCATCCTGGTTATCGCTGAACTTGCGGGCATCCGGATCGTCCTGCATCAGGTGAGCCAGCGCGTGATGGGTGATCTTGCGACCCTCGGCCGTTCCCGGACGCATTTCGACCGCGCGCACCCACACTGGCTCGCTCACGTGCAAGTCAGTGATCGGCCTCCACCATTGATCCTGGCTCACAGCGGGCATCGTGTACTCTTCAGATTTGATGATCATGTCCGGCGGACGGCCGAATTCTTTGGCTAACTGCCACTCCGCGTCACTGGGCCATGTTTTGGCTGGGGGCATGTCTTTCGGGTTGCCCATTGGTGCGCCCGAATCCACCCAGCGCGCGATCATGCTGATTTGCTGGTCAGAGAGAGACATGTCATTCTTGAAGCGCTGAACGCCTACGGTTTTGTCAAGGTGCCACGGCGGCATCTGACGGGCGATCAGTCGTTCTTTAATCGATCGCGCCCAGGGACGGGACTCTTCATAGGTCACCAGGGACATGGGCGCCATTCCGCCCGTGCGGTGGCAGTCTTGACACTTCTCTTGAAAAACCGGGGCGATGTCTTTCGCGAACGTTACCGGCGGGTTAGTCGCATCGGCTGCGACCGCAAGACCGGAGAGTGACAGGAAAGTAACGAGCCCAAGCGCACCAACGCCAAACCGCCGCCCTTTTAATACTTCAAATTTGGCCTTTAACATAAGCTGCTCCTCACCCACAGCCTTAGCACTTTACTTGCCGCGCGTCAGCGCTTGATTTTCTTCATCCGGTGACGAATCCGGGGATTATCGCGCAGCGCGGTCTGGCAGTTTGAGGCAAGCTGACCCAAAACTCGAAAACTGTACCAGTCGAAGCTGGAACCATACGAGGCGGAGGCAAGGCTTCGGGAATACGCCTCAGCATTTCAGTGGGCCAACACTACCCGGATCACTCGGCTTGGCCCTCCGTTCGGGGTAACAGAGCGGCGTGACCGGCGTGAAGCCGGGCAGCCCGCAGCGGCCGCTTAGGAGTCAAATGAATCGCCTGACTAAGACGGTCCGCGTCACCATGCGCATCATGAATTCCCCAGATACCGCAAATTGAGGGACCCGTGTCGTGACGAGTTCCTGCCCCTTCCCGCTTTCATCATAGGCCGGCTTCCCCAAGCGTAGGCGTTGGCAAGTCACGTGCGGCAAGAAGCAAGTATGAAGAAGGAAGACGATGAAGGAATCCGAGCGTACAGTTCCGTTTCGGCTCGAGAAAACGGGATAGATAGCGGTTCCACCCGCCCGTCCGGGGAACCGGACTTTGCAATAGCTTCACCTAAGCGACCGAGCATCATGCCCTTGGTGGTCGCGGCTGGTGCTCTGTCGATGATCGCTGTGGCGCTCGGCATCGCGCTTTACCACTACGCCACCCAGGAACCACAAGTTCTAAAATTTTCGGTTCTGCCGCCGGAGAAGACAGTATTCGGTAACAGTTTTCCTACTGTTTCGCCTGACGGACGTCGCGTGGCCTTCGTAGCCAGGCTGGACAGCAACTCACGCGGCGCTTTCCTAGCTGAAAGCGTTCTGGGTATACGAGCCTTGGATTCGCTGGATGCCCGTGTCTTGCCCGGAACCGAGGGTGCAAGTTTCCCCTTCTGGTCCCCGGACAGCCGCTTCCTCGGGTTCTTCGCAGACGGAAAACTGAAGAAAATCGGCGTGGCCGGCGGTCCCGCTCTGACTTTGTCCGATGCGCCGACGCCCCGGGGTGGGACCTGGAGCGAGAACGACGTCATTGTGTTTGCGCCCACGAGTGTTGGCGGGCTTTTCCGCATTCCGGCCGCAGGAGGGAACGCCACTCTTGTCACCACTCCCGACCAGGCGCTTGCTGAGATTAGTCATCGCAACCCCTGGTTCTTGCCTGATGGCAGGCATTTTCTGTATACAGCCGGGAGCCCGAAGCGGGAGAACGTTGCGATCTACATGGGCGATCTGGATTCGAAGACGCGCAGCCGTATTATGACTGTAAACTCCAATGCCTTGTATGCGGCTGGGTTTTTGCTCTACCTGCGTGAGCAGACTCTGATGGCACAGCCCTTCAATGCCGCCAAGCTCTCGACCACCGGAGATCCGGTCCCTGTTGCCGGTTTTGTCGGTTACAACAACGATGGCTTGGCGATGCGGGGGTTGTTCTCCGTTTCCCGAGGCGGTGTATTGGCTTACGTCTCCGGCGGGTTCTTCACCAGCTACTCCAGCGCCACCGATGTTGTTCAACTGACCTGGTTCGACCGAACGGGAAAGATGTTGGGTACCACCGGCACGCCCGCTATCCAGAGCCGTGGTGCGATCTCACCAGATGGTCACACTGTGGCCGTTGCGGGCAGGGACCCGCTGGCCCCCTTCTTGGACATTTGGGTCGACGATCTAGCTCGCGGCACCGCCTCCCGATTCACTTTCGGCCCAAGAAGTAATAATTCTCCGGTCTGGTCTCCGGATGGCCTCCACATTGCATTTTCCTCAAACCGCGATAGTGGGAGTGGACTTTGGAAAGTGGGCTCTCCGCAGGAATTCGTAACAAGTGGCATTCTACGCGGCTTTCCTGGCTTTCTGAAAAGCGACGTATTCGGTGTTGGTCACGGCTATGCGCCGTGCTTTCAGCAGGAGGTAACGCAT
>JBEKBK010000435.1:0-7499 GCA_050015435.1 Bryobacteraceae bacterium | reverse complement strand
GCGTATCACAAGGCCGACAAGGCTATCCAGAATATCGTTGCCCTGCTTGCTGCGGCGTGATGTTAGCTGCCAGAATGTTGAAGCATTCTTGTTTACAATCTCTGACCTAAGAATCTAACCGGAACGTGGCGGGAGGCGGAATCAATCTAGCGCAGCGAGTAATGGACTGCGGCGACGCCGGGCACATTCTGGTTTCTAAAACGCTCGGTGACATTTTGAGCCAATTGAGCGACTGGGCTCCGTCCCTGCACGATCTGGGAGAACACGAAGTCAAGCACGGAGTCAAGATTCACCTGGTGAATTTGTATACAGATAAGGTGGGTAACCCGGCGATGCCGCGGAAGCTGGACGGGAAAGCGGTCGGCGCGGGGGTGGGCACCCCGCCCGCTGTGTTGCCGGCTAAGAGTTACCGTGCCCTCTACATGCTAACGGGATCGGTTCTAACGTTGGCGATCCTCGCTTTTGCAGGAATTGAGGTGGCGGATTGGTTGAAGACCAGCGCTAAAAACGGGGTTCAGCCGATCGCACCAGCTACAACTTCAGCTCCGGCAGCGACTACGCCCAAAACGCCGGCGCCAGTTCCTGCTTTACAGCCGTCCCGCAGCGAACCAGCCCCGAAGCCAACTCGTGAAGAAACCGCCCGGGCTGTCATAAACTCCGCACCGCAGGCGGAGCCTTCTAAACCGCTGGCGCTCCCAGCTTCTACTCCGCCCTCCTTGGAGCTACCAAAGACAGAGCCACCAAAGGCAGTTCTCTCCGCAGCCCAGCGCGCCGAGTTGGACGAGTTGCAAAGGCGAATGATTCTGCTGGAGGCGCGCGCTGGGGCAGTCCGAGGCAGCCTGCAAAACTTGCAGGCCCAACAGGCACGTTCCGGACTCAGCTTGCGGGGCGACATGGCAGCGGCGAACCAGGGTATGGAACGTCTGATGGCGGCCGCCAGTGCCGCTCTCAAGGCAGAGGACCCAACTGCGCTGAAACAGAACCTCGATATGGCGGAGCAACAGGTCGAGAAGCTCGAAAACTTTCTCCATCTATAAGCTCGCCCGCCAACTTTGGACTTGCCGGGGCGTGCGGCGCTAGCGATTCGCGGGAGCCGAGCCCTTGGGAGCGGGAGTGCCTGGGAGCGGGAGTGCCTTGCGCTTGAGGTAAGGTAGGCCTAAAATGGCGGACAAGAAGGAGTGTACCGCCATGGCCAAGACAGGATCGACCCCTACCCATCCCAACTACAAGCTGATCGGCAAAAACTATCCGACACCGGATCTGTACGCCAAGGTAACCGGCAGAGCGAAGTACGCGGAAGATTATCGCGCTGAAGGCATGTTGTTCGCCAAGCTCCTGCTGAGCCCGATGCCGCATGCGCGCGTGCGGCGTATCGACGCGAGCGCAGCGCTTGCGATGCCGGGTGTTAGGGCGATTCTGACCATGGACGATCTTCCGGCGCCCGCCGATGCCATCACCGACCTCGGCGTCGTGATCAAGGCCAATAAATTGGGCGAGCGTGGGCTGGCAATGGAGCCGGTCTACCAGGGCGAGCCGGTTCTCGCCGTCTGCGCGGTGGACGAGCTCACGGCCGCGGAAGCCATCGAGAAAATTTACGTCGACTATGAGCGGCTGCCGTTCAATGTGGACCCGCTGGACACGTTGCGTCCCGGCTCGGCGAACGCGCGAGTCGAGGGAAACGTGTGGGTACGGCCTGCGCCGCCGCCAGGCGCCGGACGCGGGGGTGCTCCGCTACCGCAGGTCAAGGAACTCAAGTGGACCCAAGCGGACTTCGACGAAGCCAAAGACGGCAAGCTGCCGATGGGCAAATGGACCGACGAGTTTTCTTTCGGAGATCACGAGGCGGGTTTCAAGAATGCCGCCCTGGTTCTGGACGAGACTTTTGTCACTCCCAACACCAGCCATCAATGCCTGGAAACCCGCACCTCCATGGCGTACTGGCAGAACGGAAAAGTTTTCATTCATTGCTCCACCCAGAGCACCGCTCAAACCGTCCCGGGCGCTGCGCGCTGGCTGGGTGTCGATCCTGATAAGGTCGTGGTGATCAGTGAATACACGGGCGGCGGATTCGGTAGCAAAATCACCAGCGCCATCTCGCTCATTATTCCCGCGCTGCTCTCGAAGAAAGCCAACGCACCGGTAATGTTGCGCATCAGCCGCGAGGAGGAGCACTACATTGGTCGCGCGCGCCCCAGCCTGCTGGGCCGCATGAAGGTCGGCTTCTCGAAGGAAGGCAAGATCACGGCGCTGGATATGTTCGTAATCACCGACAGCGGCCCGTACGATCCAGCCGGTGATGGACGCCAGGCGGGCAACATCGTCTCGCTTCTGTACCAGATTCCGGCCATGCGCTGGCGGGGAGTGACGGTGATCACCAACACGCCCCCTCGTAGCGCGCAGAGCTCCCCCGGCGGCATGCAGGGGATCACGCTGATGGAACCAGTCATGGCCAAGGCCGCGCGCAAGCTCGGTATCGACCAGGTGGCAATCCGAAAGATCAACGCCCCCGAGGGAAAGGCGCAGTTCGGACCGACCCTTCCGAACGGCAAGCGCTCCTATACGACCAGTTGCTTTATGAAGGAAGCGTTGGACCGGGGCGTAGAGCAATTCAAATGGGAGGAGAGGAAGGCGCAGGCAAAGAAGAGCGGATCGATGGTGCGCGGAGTCGGCGTATCCATGAGCACGTTTGTAGGCGGCTCCATCGGCTTCGATGGATTATTCGTAATTAAGCCTGACGGCAAGGTCTACATCCAGACTGGGGTCGGCAATCTCGGCACGGAGTCATGGAGCGACTGCCAGCGCGTGATCGCCGAAATTCTGAATGTGCCGTGGGAAAAATGCGAGCTGACGTGGGGCAGCACGGCGAAGAATCTTCCGTGGTCCTGCGCGTCCGGCGGCAGCCAGACCACGCACGCGATGACCCGGGCGGCTCATGCGGTGGGGATGGACGGCAAGCTCAAGCTCCAGGAGATTGCCGCCCAGAAGCTCGGAGGCAAGCCCGAGGATTACGAGCTGGTTAACGAACGGGTGGTGCGCCGGGGAGGCGGAGCGGGCATGAGCTTTGCACAGGCGGCGCAGCATGCCATCGAGCTCGGCGGCAAATACGATGGCCACGAGCTGCCGAAGGACATCAATAAGTTCACCGTGGCCTCCGCCGGGGCGCTTGCCGGCCAGGGCCTGATGGGCGTGGCTCGGGACAGTTACCCGCACGACGGTCAGACGTTTTCGTTTGTCGCGAGCTTTGCTGAGGTCGAGGTCGACACAGAAACCGGCGTGTACCACATCAAGGATTTCCTGGCCGTCGCCGACGTAGGCACGGTGATCCATCCGCGTGCTCTGGGTGGCCAGATCCTCGGCCGGTCGACCCTGGGGATCGCTCACGCCATAGGACAAAAGTGGGTCTACGACCAGCATTATGGGCTGCCGCTCGCCAAGCGATTTCACTACAACAAGCCGCCAACGATTCTGGATGTCCCCGTGGATATGCAGTGGACCGCGCTAGACATTCCCGATCCGGAAACGCCGGTTGGCGCGCGTGGCATCGGCGAGCCTCCCGTGGGCGGCGGATGCTGTGCCATTTTGAACGCGCTCTCGGACGCGGTCGGCGACGAGGTCTTCAGGCGTGCTCCAGTGAATCTGGATACCATTCTGGCATCGCTTGAAGCGGGCAGGCCAATGCAGGACCCGTTGACGGCTCATATTTAGTTCGCGGTTTCACATCTAATAACCCTTTCACCCCACAAGGGGGGCTCACCATACCCCCAAATGACCTACTGCGATATCTCGCTCGCGGGTCTTGGGTAATTTCAATTCCGACCGCATAGTTGTAGGATGATGATTTGCA
This sequence comes from Bryobacteraceae bacterium, assembly GCA_050015435.1. Classification (GTDB taxonomy): domain Bacteria; phylum Acidobacteriota; class Terriglobia; order Bryobacterales; family Bryobacteraceae; genus Palsa-187. The sequence continues at coordinate 3,655 of JBEKBK010000435.1, read as the reverse complement.
AGACTATCGCGGTCGCCGCGTCGCCGGTCTCCGCTCTTGCCTGCACCGCGAACGTGGCGGGCTCAGCCGGCGATCTTCTGTTCCGTACGCATAAATTCCTGGCTGGGTCAACGGGGAAAGGAGCTCATCAATGGGAGCTCTAAACAGCCACACGCGCGCAGCGGGAGGTCCCCCTAATTTTGTCCCGCACGACCGCCGAGTAATGGAGGAAGGCATGGAAGTAACGGCTCCGCCGGAAACACTCGCCCGCGAACCCGGAGCCGGAGGAGAGCTCGCTTTGGGTCCCAGCCAGGGCAACCTCTTGGCGCTCGCTTCGGGGATCACGGGATTTCCCGCACAGCTGGTGAGCGAAGCCGGGGCGGATGAAGCAACGCGCGATAAAGTCGTCTCCTTTGTTTGGGGCGTCGCCGATGAGGTTCTCGCCGACCTTTTCAAGCGCGGAAAGTATCCCGAAGTCATCCTGCCGATGTGTGTTCTTCGGCGCCTCGACGCCGTGCTGGAGCCGTCGCGCAAGGCGGTTCTCGAAACTAAGGAGATGCTCGACAAGGCGGGCATCACTGAACAAAAGGCAGAATTGTGCCAAGCCTCCGGGCACGCGTTCTATAACACCTCCAAATTTATACTTCGTGATTTGAAATCGGGCGGCGGCCGGCGGCAACTCCGCCGCGACTTCGAGGCATACCTGAATGGATTCTCTCCGAATGTCCAGGATATTCTCGACAACTTCAAATTCCCGAGCCACGTCGCGACGCTTTCGAGAGCCGACGTCCTGGGCATTTTGATCGACAAATTTCTTGACCCGGAAATAAACTTCAGCCCTAATCCCGTCCTCAACGCTGACCGGTCGGTCCGGCAGCCACCTCTGGACAACCATTCCATGAGCGCCGTATTCGAGGAACTGGTTCGCAAGTTCGACGAAGAAAACATCGAAGACGCGAGCGAACACCGTACTCCCAGCGACGTTGTGACACTGATGGCCAATCTGGTCTTCCAGCCCGTCGCGGACGCGATCCAATCCGGTTCCTACCGCTTATATGACGGAGCCTGCGGCGCCGGCGGAATGCTTACGGCTGCCGAGAACACTCTCCAGGATGTTGCGGCCAAGCATGGAAAGCAAGTGACCGCGCATCTCTACGGACAGGAGATCGATCCTCGGACCTACGCGATTTGCAAAGCCAGAATTCTGCTCAAGGGCGAGGACGATCACGCTGAGCATATCGCCGGCGGTGGGCAATCCACACTGTCTCACGACGCCTTTCCAGCCGAAGAATTCGATTTCATGGTCTCCAATCCGTCGTGCGACCAGAGCTGGAGGCGGGACCGCGATGCGATGGGTGGAAAAGAGGGGATGCGCGATCCGCGGTTCAGGATCGCATATCGCGATGACCCGGATTACTCCCTGGGGACGCGATCAAGCGACGGCCAGATGTTGTTCCTTGCCAACATGGCGAGCAAGATGAACCATAACTCGCCGCTGGGTAGCCGCATCGCCGTGGTGCAGAGTGAATCGTCGCTGCTCACCGGGAGCGCGGGTCAAGGCGAAAGCAATATCCGCCGCTGGATTATCGAAAATGACTGGCTGGAGGCGATTATCGCGCTGCCGTCGAACATCTTCTACAACGCCGGCGCCGGGAACTATGTTTGGGTATTGAGCAATCGCAAAGCCCCGGCACGCCGGGGGAAAGTGCAAGTCATCGACGCTACGAATTGGTCCCAGCCGCTCGAAAAAAACCTGGGCGAAAAGACTCGCGAACTGTCGGCCGAAGATGTCCAGCGGATTTGCAATGTCTTTATGGCCTTCGAGCCGGGGCCAGAGTCGAAGCTCCTTGAGAACAAAGCCCTTGGCTACTGGAAGGTCACGGTAGAGCGTCCCTTGCGCCTCCACAGCCAGCTCAAGCGAAGCGCGATTGAGTCTCTACGTTTTGCCTCGGGCGAGGAAGCGATTCGCGCGAAGCTGTTCAGCGAATTCGGTGAAAAGTTGCTCTCCGATTTTGATTCCATTCGGCCCGCGGTCGAGAGGCGGGTAATGGAGCAGGGGAGCAGCGGCGAGGACGCCACAGTGGAGAAACGGCGCAAGAAGCTTCTGGACCCGGCCACCTGGAAACGGGACAACCGGTTGTTTGAGACGGCCTTGGCGCTACAGCGCGACCTGGGAGACGGCTTGTTCGAGGATCACAACCTCTTCAAGCAACTGGTGGACACCGCGCTCGACCGCGTGGGCGCGAAGGTGTCTACCGCCGAGGTCAAACTAATCCTCCGTGCGGTGAGCTGGCGGGACGAAAGCGCGCCGCCAGTGATCGCCAAAATACACAAGTCCAGCAAGGCCGAGGCGGGTCCTCTTCACGGAATCTTCGAACAGCGGATCGCCGGGAAACGGTGTGTGGTCGAGTACGAGCCCGTTTCTGAACTACGCGACACCAAGCAAGTGCCGCTGCTCGAACCCGGTGGCATTGAGGCCTTCTTCCGGCGCGAGGTGCTGCCCCAGTATAAGGATGCGTGGATCGCCCAGGATTCCACCAAGGTCGGATACGAGATCGCCTTCCATGGGTTTTTCCATCCGGCCATTAGCATTCAACCAGAAGCGACGAGCATCGTGGCCGCACCGGCGCCTGCCTGGAAACAGTGGGAAGGCGACCTGGCCGGCGGCGAATTTCCGCTGGAGCAGTTTCTTGCCGCAAGCGAAAACGGGGCGGTTTTTCGCACCCGGCTTACTTCTGGCGACGGAGCGATCAAACTTGTTCCAGCCGGTAACGCGCAAGCCGAGGAACTGGTGGAACAGTGGAATCGTGCCGCCTTGCTCGAGCACCCCCACTTCATCAAGATTGTGAAAACGGGTACGTGGGCGAACGCCGGCGTGTCTCTGGCATACGTCGTGATGGAGTATGCCGAGGAGAATCTCGAGACAGTTCTCATGGAACGCGCGCTTACGCCCGGCGAAACGCTCGAGATGCTTCAACCGGTCGCGAAGGTGCTGGCGTTCCTGCATGGGCGCGGATTGGTGCACGGGCACTTGAAGCCATCCAACGTTTTTGCGGTGAAAGATACGCTTAAGATTTCGAGCGACGCGGTGCCGGTCGGCGACGCGTCCGCGGATCTACGCGCGTTGGCTGCGATAGTGGTTCAGGCCTTGACGCAGCGGACGGTTACCTTCACGGAGGGCGACTCCCACACGAGCGTCGTTGACAGTCTGCCCCACGATTTTAGGGAAATCGTGCGAAACTGTGCCGGTCTGGATGGGCGCGTTCAGTGGTCGGCAGCGCGGCTTGCGGATGCGCTTCGATTGCAAGAGCGTGCCACGTCAGCGGTGCCAGCGTTAGAGGGTGCAGCGTTAGTGGGCTCAACTTTATTGGATTCGACCGTGGCGATTCAGCCGCGACCGATGCTCGTCTATCGATACAAGAGAAAAACGTCGAGACTGACCTATTACGCACTCGCCTTCGCGCTGATTGCGGTGGTGGTCGTAACGGTCGGAGGGTTACTGAGGAATCGGACGGCTGACGCGACGCCCGCTGCGGCGCAGCCATCCGGGAAGACGGTCGAGCCTGCCGTCATCGCCACTCCGCCGCCAGCGCCGGCGAAAATGGAGCCAGCAACGGTGGAGGCGGTCAAGAAACCTGCACCCGTCCGGGAAACGCGGCCACCAAGGGCGGTGGAG
>JBEKBK010000434.1:0-7504 GCA_050015435.1 Bryobacteraceae bacterium | reverse complement strand
CAAGGCGCCGGCTACCTATTTCAGCTATCCGGGGCTAGCAGCACCGGGGGAAATTTCTACCCCTATCTCGAAACCGCGAATCCTTTTAATCCGGTGGTCGAGAATGCGGTTGGTCCGGCCGGGGTCTCGCAAGTGATCGCCAAGCCGGACGGAACAAAGTTCTATCTACTGGGCACCTCCGGAGCGAACGCACTCCAATCGGTGAATGCCAGTTTTACCACCTTTACCAGCATTAACGGCCTGGGGGCGTTGCCCACTGCGGCAGCGATCACGCCGGATGGCAAATATCTGGTGGTGGGTGCGGACCAGTTATACATCGTGGACACTAGTCTGGATCAAGTCGTGTCAACGATTGCGCTTCCTACTACGCCTGTGGTCGCAATTGCAGTCAGCCGCAATGCGAGCACTGCGTACGTCGTCACCAATTCCAGCTTCGGCGCCAGTTCGGTTACGGCTTACAGCATGACGTTGCGCCAGCGCATCACCAGTCCGCCGACGCTCAATCTCCCGTATGGCGGCGCGAACGCTATCGGCATCTCGCCCCTAGGGCTGTTGTACGTAACCGCTCCGCGCCGGGTATACGAGATCAACCCGGCTACGCTGACGCTCACCACCGGAATCGACGGAATCCCCGTCAACGCCGAACCCGGCCCCCCACATTTTTCGCCGGACGGGACCTTGGTTCTTTTCGTAAATTCGTCTCCGAGCATTGGAGGCGCATCTCTTTTGGAGATCTCGCTGCCCTCCCTCGTGGCGACTACTTGGCCTACTACTTTTAATCCCGGCAGCCCGTCGCCGGTGTTCAACGACATCTACATAAAAGACAGCGGGCATGCGTTTGCCTTCTCATCCGCGAGCAATAGCTTGTACGACGTCACCACCACTCCCCTGAACGCGGTGTCGAGCGTGCTCACGCCCATCTTCCAAACCGTCGGCACGCCCCTTGCCGCCGCCATTTCGACGGAAGTTCCCGAGGCCGGTTACCTGTTTCTCCTGGCTGCCAATGGCCCGCAAGTCAGCGTGGATCGAATCAGCCTGGCGACCAACACCTTAAACATTCAAGGCGCTGCACTGCTCGGGTCCGGGACCCTGCAATTTGTGACTGTGCCTGCGCAGTCCAACCCCGGCACCTTCATTCAGTACAATAATCCCCAGACTGGTTTGGCGGCAGGCTCCACGACTCTTCCTCTCATTGCGCGGGTCCTCACCGCGAGCGGCGTGCCGGTATTCAACTACCCGGTAACTTTCAGTACGGATTCCACTACAACGTCGCTCGGACTCGTCATCAACACTCCGTCGGCAGTCACCAACGCGGACGGATATGTTCAGACCACAGTCACCATGCCGCTTACTCCTGGGACTTATACCGTGACCCTGACGGCAGGCGTGGCGAATGTGCCCTTCACGTTGACGATTCCGGGCGGCACCACCTGTACCAGTAATTGCACCACCACGGGAGGTTCGAGCCAGGTCACGATAGTCTCGGGCAACGGACAATTGCTCCCCGAAGGTGACGAAGCCCAGCTTCCTCTTACCATCCAGGTAACCGACACCAAGGGCAATCCCCTTCCGAACATCCCGGTGACGTACACCGTTACCAGCGGCCTGGGGAACGTTAACTACACGACCGGAGAAGTCACGGACACCAACGGGATGGCCACTGCCTACTTCGAATCTCAGCAGATCCAACAGGGTCTCGGATTTCAATCCTCCACGATCACCGCGAGCGCCGCTACCTCAACCACGAATTATGGATCGGTGAACTTCACCATGGTTACCTTTCACCTGGATCCTACACCCGGAACCGTCGGTACCGGAATACCTCAAATCACTGTGCTTTCCCCGACCATCGACACCGGATATACAATTAACATCTCGCGTGGCACTCCTCTTACCAACGCAATCGTCGTGCAAATCTTGTCCGACGACAACGAGGCAGTTGGGACGCCCATTCCAGGGGTTGGTATTCAAACCCAGAATATTTACAACGCGAGCCTACCGCCGCCTGCAGCTTGTCAAGGCTCCGCCCTTTCAGACTCCACCGGCACGGCCAATTGTACTCTCGTCGTGTCCTGTTCGGCGCCGCTCGGACTTTCATCCGTGGTGGTCCTGGAGGGCGGTACCTTCCAAATTCCAACCGGCGGCGTAACCCTCAATATTACCGGTGGAAGCCCAGCGACCGTGCAGATCCCTTCGACAACCCTCACTGGCGTGGCAGGCCAAACCTTATCTTTGAGCGCCGTCGTGCAGGACGGATGTGGCTCGCCGCTGTCCGGCGTGGCAGTTGCCTGGACGATCGTCCAGGGCTCGGCTTCGTTTAAGAGCACCGTGACCACCACCAACTCGCAGGGAGCGGTGTCGGCCCAGGTAACGCTCGGCCAGACTCCGGGTCTCATTCAGGTTCGCGTCACCGCGGCCGGCGTCGCGCAGGGGACCTTCAGCATCACCAACAACCAGACCATCGGCGCACTCACCCTGGTCAGCGGCGGTAACCAGACTGCGGCCGTCACCCAGGCTTTCACCACGCCGCTCACTTTCATGGTTGTGGATAAGAGTACTCCTCCGAATCCTGTCCCGGGAGTGGTCGTGTCTTTCTCGGTGACTACCGGGACCGCGACGGTAAATCCGCTCAGCGCCACGAGCAACGCGCAAGGCCAGGTGACCACTAGTGTCACGGCGGGGGCCACTGCGGGAGCAATTGTGATCACCGCAAGTACCACCACCGGCTCCTCCGCCTCTGCGAGTCTGACGTCGATACCGGCGAGTCTGCCAATCACCTCGGCAAGCTTCACGAACGCCGCCAGCGGCGCCGCTGGCCTGGTTCCTTGCGGACTAGGGACCCTCATTGCAAACGGAATCGCCTCGAATGTTCAGGGCGTGGTTGTGGGCAACCCGACTGGAATTGGTCCGCTGCCTTACACACTTCCGCCAGGTGTCGGCTCGAGCGGCTTCAGCATGACGATTGACGGCGTTCCGGTGCCGCTCTATTCGATCTCCAACCAGAACGGCGTCCAGCAGGTCAATTTCCAGACGCCTTGCGAAGCGACCGTCGGATCTCCCGCGACCGCTGTGATCACCATCAACGGTGGAAGCACCACCGTTCAGGGGATTCAAATGTTACAAGCGCAGCCGGGCATCTTCACCTACGCGGGGCCGAACGGCATTTTATACGGCGCCGTAATCAGCGCGACCACTGGCCAGTACGTCACTCCCAGCACTCCGGCGCATGTCGGACAGAACTACTATCTGGTGGCAACCGGGCTGGGACAAGTGACTCCACCGACCGCAACCAACAGCGCCGGAATCGCAGGGCAGAATGTCGATGTTCAGGCGGTCGTCGGCGTAAGTAATGCTGGTGTACCCGTCCTGAGCACCCAATACGCAGTCGACCAAAATGGCGCCTATGTGGTTGAATTCACCATTCCCCCTGGATCTCCAATCGGCCCCAACCAGCCGTTGGCCCTCGCGGTGATTGTCAACGGAGCGTCGATCTTTGACAACCGCCAGATTTACCTGGCGGCGGTCAGCAACTAGATTCAGTTGAGTGGGTCGGCGTACCGTCGGCCCACTCTCACGAATTGGCTTCCCACCGCAGAACTTGCTGCGTCGCGCCACTAAGCGTTTGCTGACTGATGTACTGCAAGGTAAACGTTATCCCACCTTGTGTAGTTGTGTACCCCGCGGGGAGCGAAGCCTCGATTGCAGCCTCAGTTGCAAAATAGTAGGGGCTCATACCAATCTGCGCACCCACCAGCACGCCTTGCGGAGTTGGCGTAGCTACTGCAGGGTAATCGCTGATATTCAGGCTCACCTTGCGCGTCTGCGCGCTCAGCGCATCGGGATAAGTGGTGTAGCCATCGATTTGCCGCTGAAACATGGTCATGTACGGGTCCCACCCCCAAACGATGATGGGAACGTCGATGAAGTAGCCCTGGCCCGCAAGTTGATAGGCGAGCGTGGTGCGCGCCGGCTGCGAGGCATCCATCGCCTGCAAAGCTTGCACTGGAAAGGGCTGGGAAGCCCAATACGCACTGTCGAAAGCCAACAGGGTCGCAGAATCGAATCCAAAGATCGTAGACATCGTTGCCTCATTTGCCTCCGGGCAAATGATGACGGCACGCTGTCCAATGGAAGCGGAAGACCGGCGCTATCTCCTTCGCCGGCCGAGCGATGTAGGGTACCCGCTCCGGTGACTCAAGAGTTCACGGTGCCGGTAGTGGTATTGATGTTGTGGATCCAGGGATCCTGCCCGTTGGTGCCAATTGCAAACGCGGTCGAAACCGGAATCGCGCCGGCTGGCGGATTATCCGGATCATAAGAGGGAGAGCCGGGCACGTTCAAGCCAGGGCCATTTTGAACGCCGCTTTGTTGAGCCGCGGGAACCCATGCGTAACCATCGATCTGGCGCTGAATCATGGTCGACATCGGATCCCATCCCCAAACCATAATGGGAACGTCAATGGAATATCCTTGGTCGGCCAAAGCCTGTCCGGCCGCAGCCCGTTGATCCTCGGGCATGTATTGCAAAGCCTGAACCGCCGGGGGCTGCTGCGCCCAGTAGGCTTCGTCCGGCGTCATGTTCGCCAGCTCAGCCGCCGTCAACGGGGTGGCCGTCAAGGCGGATTTCGGTGTGGCGGACGCATCCGCCACCGTAGAAGCGGTGTTTCCTGGCGTTGTGGTGACCGGAGTCGAGACGGTCGGCGTCGTCACCGCCGGAGTCACGGTAGCCGGAGTCGTGGTGGCCGCAGTCGCCGCGGGCGAATTGCCTCCCGTGTTCGTAAGCGTGACAACAAATTGACCATTGTCGCCAGAATTTTGACCCTGGGGCCCCTGGATATCGATTTCCAATTGCGACCCTTTGCTGGAATTACTCAGATATCCCTCAATCGCCGTCATCAATTGCTGAGCGAAGGAATCCACTGAACCAGTGGACGTTGTACTCGGAAAGTCGAAAGTCGCGGCGGCCCTCGTAGACTGCGTGCCGCTCGTCGAATTGATCATCACCTGCGCTGCCTCCGCCTGCCGGAGTGCAACTCAACGGCCATCCCGATCAGGGCGGTCTATTGAGCGGAGACGCCGAATTTCACGGCCACGTTGAACACCTGATTGAACGGCTCGATGGTCAAACGCACGGTGATGGAAGGCTTGGGGTTTGGATCCGCCGGCTCATAGCTTAACTTCACCACCGCATCCTCGCCCGCGGCTACTTCTGCCTTATCCACTTGGACATGGAAGCCTGGAAGGTCCGTTCCCGAATTCACCACCATCCGGACGGAACCCGGATATCCGTTGTGAAAGACGACTTGGTCCGAGGACGCCTTATCGGTGGCGAAAACAACTTCGGGTTTATCGACGCTCGACTGACCCAAAATCTGCCGCGCCTTCGCGGCGATCGCCTCCGGAGTCAAATTGGCTGCAGATGCGGACGCGGCATTTGGATCGGGCTTGAGAGTTTTCGGATCCGACTTTCCCATTGGAGTAGCGGCTTCGGTCGAGGGATCGTAGTGCCAATACCACTTTCCTCCCTCCAGCACCCAGGTCATGACCATGGCCGTCTTCACCGGCATGGATTGACCCTGGAACGTCCAAATATGCTCCACTGTGGCGTGCACCTGGGCCTTAGTGAAGCGGTTCGAATAATCGATTTTGTCAATGTGGAAGGACTGGTACTGCGTCTTCTGCGCGCCGAAATAATAGTCCTTGGTGTCGTCGGCCACGTACCCGAAAGCCTTGCGGAAATTCCCGTCCACGTGATCCTGCAGGAACTCAGTGACCCGTGTCCGCAGCGCCTGGTCCACCTTGCTGGGAGGGGTCTGCGCAAACGCGATACACGAAAAGCACAAAATTGCCGCTCGATAAAACATCCGGCTCTCCTTGTGAGCGATTGGCTGGGACGCAGGGATTCGAACCCCGATACGCAGATCCAGAGTCTGCAGTCTTACCGTTAGACGACGTCCCAAGGCAACTCAGGAAAAACGCATAGCGAGCACACTGTCTCGTCGCGCGCTGTTTTCATAATATCACCGCCGGATCATTTCGCCTGCAAAGGTTTCAGACCGAATTCCATATGCAGCCGGAGGCTATAGATCAGCACCGGTCCGCGATCCTGATTGTACGCCGGGTTGGCGTCGCGCTGCAGGTCGAAGGTAGCGAAGAAGCCGGGAAAGAGCCGTGCGCTGTAGTAGGTTTCCCACACGTATTCCGGCGCGTAGTTCAGCCGGCCGTCTCCGATCAGGAAATCGAGTCCGCCCCGGGCCAGATACAGCGCATGCACGCCTGAGAGCCCGCTCGCAGTGAAGGACGTGGCGACCGCGTCGTCCTTACGTCTCCACTTGGTCCCCTTCAAAGAAACGCCGCCGCTCGCCAACCGGTCAATGGCGGTGAAAGCGAAGCTTTCCGTCTTGCCGTCATCCCAGCCCAGACGGGTAAAGAAGCCGATATCGGAAGTGATTTCCTGCTCGATATTCACGCCGGTTCCGTACTTGAGCGTGCCGACCCGCCTAGTGGCGGTGACATCCGGCGTAGTTCCGGTTTGACTGGCCAGCCGCAAAGCCTCGGCGTAGTTGCCCATGTCGGCACGATTGGCGTAACCGAGCACACGAAGCACCCCAGGATGGGTCCGAATCGAATACCGGCGTTCTACCTCGGCTACGTGACCATGGTCCCGGAATAAACGGCGGTCGAATTGCGGCCCATTGGCAACTTTCGGCTCGGCGGCGATGCCATAACGATAGGACCATCGGTGTGTGTGAAGCTCCTGCACGATCCCCCAGGTGTATCCGCGGGTATCCGCCGGATAATCCCAAGCGCCGTTGTACATCACGCCCCAGGGAAGGAACTGCGTCCGCGGGTCATGCGAATAGCTGTTGTTATCGAAGAAATCGGTTAGAGTGAAGCGGCCTGCATAAATCGAGTACCGCGTCATGGGGCGATCGCCGCCCAGTTGATTCGCGTCGCTCTCGACCTTTTCGGTTTCCGTCCCAAAACCAAAATCGTGCTGGAGGTAAAGGCGGGCGATATACGGCTTGGGTGTGGCGCTGGCCACGCGGGGAATTTCGCCGTTTGGCGAGTTGGCGATCCCATCGACGCCGCTGAATCCCTTTCCCCCAGCGATCTCCGGATCGAAGATAAGCTGTGTATTGCCGTATAGACGAACGTCGAAAAACAGACTCGTCGTGATCGAAACATCCCGCTCCGGATAGTCCTGGAGACTGAGGGGTCCCTCATAGGGCGAGCGAAAGGTGCCGTGGTATTGACCGATAGAGGTCGCTTGATAGTAGAGATTCCAGGTCTCGGGCTCAGGTTGGCCGCCGGCGTCATTCGGCGCATCGGGTGTCTGAGGTCTCAACGCGGTAGGGAGGAAGAGCACCGCAAGAAGGCAGACAAACTCGATCTTGATGGTCGTCATTCGGAAACGAGATCGGACTCAACACGAGTAGGGTAGCATCCCCGCGCTAGCGTGCTCTTGAAGAACAAGGTTGCGCAGGTCTAGTCAGCCGGTCTA
>JBEKBK010000433.1:0-7532 GCA_050015435.1 Bryobacteraceae bacterium | reverse complement strand
CCGGTGGATGTGTATGCGAAGGTGCCGTTCAGACTGGCGTTCGTGCATCCTTTATTGGCTGCCTTTGCTGTGGATGCCATGCCGAGAGCGAGCGCGGCTGCTGTGGCGATGGCAAGAGTCTTTGCGATGGTGCTGTGTTTCATTGACGAATCTCCTCTTTTGGGGTTGATCGATCAGGTGGCCGGTTCCAATCCGGCTCACCTGACTCCAATAAGGAAACGCTGCGCGGAAGTTACAGAAATCAGCCCGAAAAGGTAGAATAGGGCTGCGGCTCTGGCCGAAATGCCAAATTGCCCTCAGTGCGAAGCGGAGTTGGGTCCAGGCGATCCCGCGGGACTCTGTCCGCAGTGTCTGATCCAGGGCGCTTTCGGTAGCTCGTTTGGCGCCGACGAGGCTGAAACCGAGACCATCGATATAGCGGCGGCGGAAGCTGGTGATGACGACTTCGGCCGTTATCACATCCTTCGACCTCTAGGCGAAGGGGGTATGGGCACCGTGTACCTGGCCGAACAGCTGGAGCCCATTCGCCGCAGCGTCGCCCTCAAAGTAGTGAAGCTCGGCATGGACACCGCCCAAGTGCTGGCCCGCTTCAACCACGAGCGGCAGGCGCTCGCGATGATGGACCACCCCAACATCGCCCAAATCTTCGACGCCGGCGCGACCGCCAAAGGGCGCCCGTACTTCGTGATGGAGTACATCGAGGGCGCACCGGTCACCCAGTATTGCGATCGCAAGCGGATGACCACCAAGGAGCGGCTTGCGTTATTCCTTGCGGTCTGCCGCGCCATCCAGCATGCGCACCAAAAAGGCGTGATCCACCGCGACCTGAAGCCATCCAATGTGCTCGTGACAGAGCAGGACGGCGCGCCGGTTCCCAAGGTAATCGACTTCGGCATCGCCAAGGCCACCGACAAGTGGGCCGTCGAGAGCACCTTGCTCACGGAGTTCGGCCAGATCGTCGGGACACCGGAATACGCCAGCCCGGAGCAAGCCGACACGATGACCGGAGACATCGATGAGGCCTCCGATGTCTATTCGCTCGGCGTGCTCTTGTATGAGCTGCTGATTGGAGCCGTGCCGTTCGACACGGCCACGCTCCGCAACGCCGGTCTGGCGGAAATGCTCCGCATCATCCGCGAAGACGAAGCGCCATCGCTACCGCGAAAGCTTACCTCCCTGGGCACGGCAGTCACCGGCATTGCCGAGCGCCGCCAGACCGACCCGGTCTCCCTGCGCCGGCTCGTCGACGGCGATCTGAACTCAATCACGATGAAGGCGCTGGAGAAGGCGCGTGAACGGCGCTATGCTTCCGTGTCGGACCTCGCCGCCGACATCCAGAGGTATCTGGAGCACCGGCCTGTATTAGCGTCGCCTCCCAGCCGCCTGTACCGAACGCGGAAGTTTCTCCGCAGGCACAGGCCAGACATCCTCGGCGCAGCCGCCGGGCTCGCGTTCATCCTATTAAGCGGAGTGACGGCCTGGTCGCTTGCGCATTCCGCGACGAGACCCAAGCTGACCGACAAGGATACGCTGGTGCTCGCCGATTTCGATAACCAGACCGGCGACCCGGTGTTTGACGAGACGCTGCGCCAGGGGCTGGCAGTGGAATTGGACCAATCGCCGTTCCTGAGCCTGATTTCAGACCAACAGGCGCAGCAGACGCTGGCCCTGATGGGACAGCCAAAAGACGCGCGGCTGACGCCCGAAATCGCGCGGCAAATCTGCGAACGAACCGCCAGCGCCGCAATTCTGGAAGGTTCCATCGCGAGCCTTGGCAGCCAATACGTGCTCGGCTTGCGCGCCAGGAACTGCAATACCGGTAGCATCCTGGATGAAGAGCAGATCCAGGCGGCCAGGCGAGAGGACGTGCTCAACTCTCTCAGTCAGATCGCCCGTAAATTCCGAACCAGGGTGGGCGAATCGCTCGCCACCGTGGAGAAGCACTCGACCCCGCTCGCCGATGCTACGACACAGTCACTCGAAGCCCTCAAGGTGTACAGCGCCGGAATGAAAGCCCACTACAACTCCGGGGGCGCTGTGGGAATACCCTTTTTCCGCCGTGCCGTCGAAATGGACCCGAAATTTGCAATGGCCTACGCGAATCTGGGGCTCTCCTACAGCGAGGTGGGAGAGTCCGCGTTGTCGGCTGAGAGCACCACAAAAGCCTGGCAACTGCGGGATCGAGCCAGCGACCGGGAGAAGTTTTTTATCGACTTTCTCTACGACCGGAATGTGACCGGCAATCTGGAAAAGGCGTACCAGACCCTCGAGTTGTGGCTTCAGACCTATCCTCGAATTGGAGATCCTCCCACGCCCCAAGACTTGTTAGGAGGTATTTCCACCAATGGGACAGGCCGATTTGAAAGGGTGCTCGAGACGGCCCCAAAGGAAATCGCGGTCCATCCCGACTTTTTCAACGGGTACGCCAACCTTGCGTTGGGCAATTTTTACCTCGACCGTTTCGCCGAGGTCGAGCCCCCACTTCAGCAAGCCGCCGAGCATAAGCAGGCGAATCCTATATTTCTGGTGATCCAATACAATCTTGCGTGGCTAAAGGGCGACCAGGAGCAGATGGACCGGGCAGTAGCTCTGGCAGCGGGAAAGCGCAGGGCAGAACACTGGATGGCCCATGAGCAGGCTTTCGCCCTGGCTCGTTCCGGCCGCTTACAAGCCTCCGGGAGGTTATCGAACCGTGCCGTGGATCTTGCCCTGCAAGAGGGGTCACGCGAGGAGGCAGCAAGTTACCGGGCCGCACGAGCCGTGTGGGAAACTCTTTACGGGAATACTGCCGAAGGAGAACGGAGCGCTACGGCTGCGCTCGAGCTTTCCAAGGGCCGGGACGTCCAATACGCCGCTGGCCTGGCCCTGGCTTTTTCGGGCGATACTTCCCGGTCGGAAACCCTCGCCGCCGATTTAGAAAAGCGCTTCCCGGAGGATACTTTCGTTAAGTTTACCTACGCACCGAATCTTCGCGCGTTAGCCGCACTGCGGCGGGGAAAGCCCGCGGAGAGCGTGGAGCGGCTGCAAACCGCTCTTCGCTATGAGCTGGCGGTGAATGGCCTCAACTTCAATCATTTTTATCTTGGCGGTCTGCACTCGGCCTATGCGCGCGGCGAGGCTTTGATGGCGACGCAACGATATGGAGAAGCGGCGGTGGAGTTTCAGAAGATTCTCGATCATCGCGGTATAGTAGGCGCGGACCCCATCGGCGCATTGGCGCACCTGCAACTCGGTAGAGCGTTCGCTTTGTCAGGAGACAAGGTCAAGGCAAAGGCTGCCTATCAGGACTTCCTTACGCTCTGGAAAGACGCAGATCCCGACGTCCCGCTCCTCCGGAGCGCCAAAGCAGAGTACGACAGGCTGTAGTGGTGACGCTGTAACCTTTGGCTGGGGATTCCTTATTCGGTCTAGGGGAACGACCCTGAGGATAAAACCATGACGAACGGCCAGACCATGCACACACTGCCGGGATCATCCCAGTTTCCGACGACGCGGTGGACCCTGGTGATCGCTGCCGGCGATCCCCGTAGGAAGGAAGCTCAGTCCGCTCTGGCTTCCCTGTGTGAGAACTACTGGTACCCGTTATATGCCTATCTGCGCCGGCGGGGTTATCAGGCCGATCCGGCGCAGGATCTCACGCAGGAGTTCTTCACCCGCATGCTGGAAGGGCGATATCTCGATCGCGCCGACCCGGAAAAGGGCCGGTTCCGATCGTTTCTCTTGACTTCCTTAAAATTCTTTGTGGCCGACGAAGAAGACCAGCATCGCGCGCTCAAACGCGGCGGCGGAGCAGTCCTGCCGCTTGAATTCTCCTCGGGCGAAGAGCGCTACCAGCGCGAGCCGTCGCACGATGAAACGCCGGAGCGGATCTTCGAACGCCGTTGGGCGTTGGCGTTGATCGACCGGGTGGTTGAGAAATTACGGGATGAGTTCGTCCAACACGGACATGCGGAGCATTTCGAGCGGTTAAAAGGTTTTCTGCTCGGGCAGTCCGACGCGCCGTACGCCGTGCTGGCGCGCGAAATGAACATGTCGGAGGGCGCGCTCAAAGTTGCAATTCACCGGCTTCGCAAGAGGTATCGCGAACTCTTCCGGCAGGAAATCGCGGATACGGTCGCCGATCCGGCGGAAGTGGAGTCTGAACTGCGCTATCTGGCGAATGTACTCACCAGGAGGTAGCTTCAGCTAGTATTGTGCGTTTCCCGTTAGCGAGTGCACAGCCTCTGGTTTGGACGATACCCAATGTGGTGGCGGCTACTGCATCAGGCAGGCACTGAAACTCGTTTGAAAAAGGAACCTCAGGAAAGGCGTATGCTGGGTCCGCTGGCGTTTAGTCCTGTATCACGGTCTATCCGTCACTTACTTTTTCAAAATCGCATTTGGCGCAGAGTCGCTGCTCCGCCAAAAAATCTACTTCCGAGTACCATCCATTCCCTATCCCGCCATCCACTTCAAAAGCATTGCGTTATTCGGCCAAGGGACGAAAAACGGAAATTTCGAGGGAAAGGTTTTACCCCAAATGTCAGATCAATCGTTCGATTGCCTTCTCGTCCTATTTCTTCAGTCCGGCGGTCCAGTTGATCACCATGGTGATCGGCGACGTGCCGCTTTGTTCCACCGGCACCGGGATCAGGAAGCGGCCGTCTTTGCCGACGTCGTAACCGATTCCTGTCCTGCGGGTGTCAAACAGCGGTTTTGGAATCCCGGCATCGAACTTAGGACCGGGTTTCACTTCGACCGCCATCATTTTCCCATCCGCTCCGACGTAAAAGAGTTCCTTTCCATCCCGGCTCCAGACGGGAAAGCTGCCGCCGTTGGTCGAGACTTGCCATTTTCCGCCAGGTTGAGGAAACGTCTGGACGTAGATCTCATTTCGCGTGTTCTCATCCGACTGATACGCCAGCCATTGGCCGCTGGGCGACAGCTTGGCTGAAGTTTCGTTGGCGTTGGTCTGTAGATAGGGATACGCCTTTTTATCACCGAAGAGGGGCAGCACCCAGATGGCGGAACCCGTCTTGGAGTCGGCGGTGCGGCCTTCGATGAGGTAGCGGCCATCTCTTGACCAATCAAGGGGAACTATGGGATATACGTTCTCTTCCAGGACTTCCTCCTTTCCTGCGCCGTTAGCGGCCTTTTGGTAGATAGAATTCGTACCGCCGGTAGCAGAGTGAAAAGCGACGTGGCTGCTATCCGGAGACCAAGCCGGAAAAGAGCTGTACCGACCACCGAATGTAAATCGAGAGTTCGTTCCGCGCGCCACATCATACAGCCATATATCGGTTGATTGCGCATCGACGCGGTTAATTGCCACGGAGTTACCGTCCGGCGAAATGGCGGCTGCACGTATCACGGCGGGCGGCCCGAGCGTGGTGCTGGTCCTTCCGGATCGATCAACCCAGGTCAGTTGCGCGTATGATCCGGCGTTGCTAACGGCGCCGCCTGAATCGTATGCGAGCACGCCATTTTGCGACGAGGAGAACAAAGCCCGGATGTCGACAGGGATGTAGCGGACCTGTTCGGCAAGGGGAACCGCATCGCCGTTGGTCTGGAGTGTTGCGGCGTCAAACGGCTGAGCCATCAGCGTCTGCTCCTTCGTGAAAAGGAGGTAGCCTGGCGAAGCATATACCACATTGGAGGCGGTGCGCATCAATGCACGCCGATTGGTTGACTCCAGATCCCCGATGTAGACCGTGTCTTTCTCCTGGTCTTGTCCATACGCGGTGTAGAGGAAGTGGCGGTTGTCCGGAAGGAACCAGGGGTAACGATGACCAGGTTCCTGTTCAGTGACGGTGGTGACAGGCACTGGCGCTCCACCCGCTGCGGAAACACGGAACAAAGCGCTGATTAGCCGGGGCACGAAAACGATCACGTCGTTTTTGTTCCAGGTACCGCCACGGCCGACGGGAGCGTCACATAGAGTTAGCACTGGCCCGCCCACTGCCTCAGTCTTCTTGAGTTTTCCATTTGCGAAGAACCCAAGGAAGCGGCTGTCGGGAGACCAAAATGGGAGACTGGCTCCCTCGGTTCCCGGCAAAGCTCGGGCGTCAAGAGACCCCAGATCGCGCACCCACAGACTGAGTCCGCCGTTAAGGGTGGCGACGAAAGCAATCCGGTGTCCGTCTGGCGAGACCGCTGGGATATCCGCGAGCAATGCAACCTTCTCGGGAGGCAGCACGGACATCTTCAGCACGCGCGGCTCTTCGACGGGCCGTATGGCGCGCCACCAGCCCCACGCCGCCAGAGCCAGCGCGACCACGGCAACACCCCACGCCACCCAACCGAGCCACCACTGCGAAGGCGCGGTAGCAGGGTCCGGCGCAGCTTCCGCATCGACATCTACTAACTCCATCGCGTCGCCGATATCGCGCAGGCGTTTCCTCGGATCTTTCTCCAAACAGCGCCGCAACAATCGCTGGACCTTGGGCGGCACTTGCGTGAAATCCGGTTCCTTCGTCAGCACCTGCGCCAGCGTATCGGAAGTGTCTTCGCCCTTGAATAGCCTTTCGCCCGTCAGCAACTCATACAGCACGACTCCGAACGACCATATGTCAGCTCGCTTGTCGACGGCCTTACCCTTGGCCTGCTCGGGAGGCATGTACGCGGCTGTCCCCAGGATTACGCCGACTTCGGTCGCACCGATGGTTAGCGTTGGCGAGTTTTCGTTTGTTGTGGGAGAGGCGTCGTTCTGTGCAGTGAACGCCTTGGCCAATCCGAAATCCAGCAGCTTGACGGTGACGTCTGACGTGACTTTGATGTTGGCCGGCTTCAGGTCCCGATGAATGATTCCCTTGTCGTGCGCATACTCCAATGCGGCAGCGATCTGCGACGCGATCTTCCAGGCCTCATCGAACGCCATCGGCCCCTTGGGTGCTTCGCCTTCGACCAGTTCCATGGCCAGCGCGCGCTCTTCCACGCCGTAGATCTGCGCGATGTTGGTGTGGTTCAACGAAGCCAGTACCTCGGCCTCGCGCTGAAAACGTGCCATCCGCTCTGGATCGCGAGCAAAGGCCTCAGGCAGAACTTTGAGCGCGACGTCGCGCTTCAGCTTGGTATCGCGGGCTTTATAGACCTCACCCATACCTCCGCGCCCGAGCAGCGAGAGCACCTCGAAGTGACCGATCTTGTCGCCGGGAGAGAGCGGCATGTGGATGTCAGCTAAGTTTATCCGATCAAGAAACGGTTTGCGCCTGAGTCACGGCCTATCCGTCAGTTAGTTTTTCAAGCTCGCGGCTTACCCCAACGCGCTCCCAGTGGAGTATTATGAGTTCCACCATGGCCCAGCGCTCGGCTCGTCGAGTGGGTGGACGAATTCAAGAGAAAAGGAGATCAGCGATGAAAGCTAACCTCATGACGGCAGTCAAAGAGCCGTTAACGATGCGGGAAATGCCCGACCCTCAACCCGGTCCAGGACAAGTTCGCATCCGTCTGCAAGCGAGTGGCGTTTGTGGCACGGACATTCATGTATGGAATGGGGAGCTCCCGGTCCCACTACCCATTGTTTTGGGGCATGAGCCAGTCGGCGTAATCGATAT